>NZ_JBIBVN010000005.1:0-295044 GCF_043080425.1 Streptomyces sp. NPDC015032
GTCTTGCGTTTCCGACTCTATCAGACTCTTTCGTGTCCGATTCCCGGTCGAAGCGGGGCTGCTTTCCAGTTCTTCGCTTTCGCGTTTCCCTTTCCAGCGGTTCCAACCTTACCAGACTCTTTTTCGTTCCGTTTCCGGTCCGAATATGAATTCCGGTGGCCTATTGGGGAGGCCTTGCCTTTCGGCTGACTCGACTTTACCAGAATCATTTGACCGAACTGATCGGCTACATGTTCCGGAATGAGAGAATCAATGGCTCTGCGGAAATTCCATTTCCGTTGAGAGCGAGGAAGATATTAACCGTTGGGTTCGGACCTGTCCAGTCCGACGCAACCGTTAAAATCTACCTCCCCAGATCGGCCGTGTCAACGGTCTCTCGGGGCGAAGAGCAGACTAGCAGGTCAGCGGGGGTGCACGCACATCAGGCTGCGGCCGGGAGCTCGGCACTGCGTTCTGTGGGATCGATGTCGCCCCGCTCACCCACTCGGGCTGCGCGGCCGCCCAGGACATAGACGTACGCGAGGAAGGCCAGCTCGGCCGTGATGCCGATGGTGATGCGTCCCCATGTCGGAAGACCGGAGGGGGTGACGAAGCCTTCGATGACACCCGAGACGAAGAGGACCAGGGCGAGGCCGATGGCCATGCCGATCGCGGCGCGGCCTTGTTGCGCAAGGGCCGCGCGGCGGGTGTGCGGTCCCGGGTCGATGACGGTCCAGCCGAGGCGCAGGCCCGTACCGGCTGCGACGAAGACGGCGGTGAGCTCCAGCAGGCCGTGCGGGAGGATCAGCCCCAGAAAGGTGTCGAGACGGCCGGCCGAGGACATCAGGCCGATTCCGACCCCGATGTTGAGCACGTTGAGGAAGAGGATCCAGATCACCGGGATGCCCAGGAACGCTCCCAGGACCAGGCACATGGCTGCGGCCTGGGCGTTGTTCGTCCATACCTGGGCAGCGAACGACGCGGCCGGGTGGCTGGAGTAGTAGGTCTCGTACTCCCCGCCCGGGCTGGTCAGGCGGCGGAGGTCGTCCGGAGCCGCGATGGCCGACTGCACTTCCGGATGCGTGCCGATCCACCAGCCGATGACGGCGGCCAGCAACGTGGCCAGGACCGCCGTGGGTATCCACCAGTGCCTGGATCGGTAGACCGCAGCGGGGAAACCGGCTGTCAGGAAGCGTGTGGCGTCGCGCCAGGAGGCTCGGCGGGTGCCCGTCACCGTGGACCGCGCACGGGCGACGAGCTGGGTGAGGCGCGCGGTGAGCACCGGGTCGGGAGCGCCGGACTGGAGAAGCGAGAGATGGGTGGCCGTGCGCTGGTAGAGCTCGACGAGTTCGTCGGCCTCCTCGCCGGTGAGGCGGCGCCCGCGGTGCAGGAGGTGGTCCAGACGGGCCCACTCGGTGCGGTGGGCGGTCACGAATACGTCGAGATCCATGGTCGGCTGCTGCTCCAGGCATGGGTGCGTACGGGTTCGTACTACGGCGGCGCGTTGCCGGTCAGCTTGGCAGACTGACGTCCCGAGGGGCAGAGAAGACCGGGCGAAGGATGGGGCGGCGATGACTGAGCTCGTGACCGGGGACGCGGTCGTACTGGGGCTGCGGCCCGCGAAGTTGCCGAGTCGGGCGCTGGCGCTGGCCATCGACCTCGCCGTGGTGGGGGCGGCGTTCGTTCTGGTGTCGATCGGCTTGGCCATGGCCACGGCGACGCTGGACGACGCGGCGCTCGCGGCAATATCCGTGGCGGCCTTTCTGCTCGTGCTGGTGGGCGGGCCGATCGCGGTGGAGACCCTCAGCCATGGGCGTTCGCCGGGAAAGCTGGCGTGCGGGCTGCGCGTGGTCCGGGACGACGGGGGGCCGATCCGTTTCCGGCACGCGCTGGTGCGCGGGGCCATGGGGGTCATCGAGATTCTGCTGACGTTCGGGGTTGTCGCCTGTATCGCTTCGCTGGTGTCGGCGCGGGGACGGCGCCTCGGGGATGTGTTCGCAGGGACGCTCGTCGTACGGGAGCGGGTGCCGGCGAGGCGAGCGGTGGCCGTGCCGCCTCCCCCGCCGTGGCTGGTCGGGCGGTTCGGGGGGCTGGATCTGTCGGCGGTGCCGGACGGCCTGTGGCTGGCGATACGCCAGTACCTGACGCGGATGCATCAGCTCGACGCGCAGGTGGGTCTGTCCATGGCGGAGCGGCTGGCCGGGGAGCTGGCGGCGCAGACGGGGGTTCCGGTGCCCGAGGGGGTGCAGGCCGGGGCGTATCTGGCGGCGGTGGTGAACGAGCGGCAGGCGCGGGATGCGCGGCGCGTGTTCGTCGCCGCTCGGGACGGTGCCGCTCAGGGCCGCGCCGGGCAGGTGGGAAGCGGGGCGGTGGAGGGTCGGGCCATTGCTTCCCCGCCGGTGGGGTCCGTGCCGTCCGCGGGAGGTACGGCGGCGGGCGCTCCCGCGGTCCCGGCGGTACAGAAGGGCGGGGCGGCGCCCGCGGCGACGGGGTTCGCGCCGCCCGCCTAGGGACTTTCGTCTGGATCAGGCCGGATCCTGGCCCCGCGACCCCGGCGTGATCCAGACGAGAGGCCCCCGGCTAGCGCGGTGAGGGCGAGGACTCCAGGTCTTCGAGTTCGATGCCGGGTGCCGAGAGGACCACGTCGCCGGCGATGTGAACGGTGTGCTGTTCGCCGGTATCCAGGGCGCTGACCTGGTATTCGTCCACGATCAGAGGGCCGTTGTCAGTGGCGTGCGCTTCACTGTTCACCAGGGCCCAGGACTGGTCGACGGTACGGGGGGCGAGCACCGGGTCCGTGAAGGCGACCAGGCGGACGCGGGTCGCGGGGGAATCGGGGGTGAGGCGCAGAAGTCGCGAGGTCGCGACGAGAAATGCGGGGGACGTGCCGGTGAAGGCGTGGGCGCGCGCATTGCCTTCGGTGGCATGGGTTCCGGTCGGGTCGGTACGGACCCAGGTGACGCCGTCCAGGGCGGCGCCGCGGACCTGCCAGCTCGCGGCGTGGAGTTCGAGGCGGATGGGACGGCCCAGTTCGTCGAGGGTCAGGTCGACGGAGCCGAGGTGGTCGCCGGAAGGGGCGGTGATCTGGGAGACGTAGCGCCAGCCGGAGGGGCCGGGGGCGCACTGGAAGTGTTCTTCGCCGAGGAGGGTGTGATCGTGGAGATCGTGGAGCGAATATCGGCCGCGGGGCATGGGGTCCTTCGAGGTTCCTCGGACTGAGCAGGTGCGGTACGGGGCAGGCCCCCGACACGGGGGTGCGGGGGCCTGCGCTCGTAGCTGCTGCTGAGGCTGGTCCGTCCCGTCAGCGGCCGTGGTGACGACGGCCGTCGCCGGCCGGGTGCCCCTCTCCCGTGGTGAGGGGCTCGCTCAACGACGGGCCGGACCGGGAGCGGATCGGATCAGTAGCGGTAGTGGTCGGGCTTGTACGGGCCCTCGACCTCGACACCGATGTAGGCGGCCTGCTCGGGGCGGAGCGTCGTCAGCTTCACGCCGAGCGCGTCGAGGTGGAGACGGGCGACCTTCTCGTCCAGGTGCTTGGGCAGCACGTAGACATCGGTCGGGTACTCCTCGGGCTTGGTGTACAGCTCGATCTGGGCCAGGGTCTGGTCCGCGAACGAGTTGGACATCACGAACGACGGGTGGCCGGTGGCGTTGCCCAGGTTCAGCAGGCGGCCCTCGGACAGCACGATGAGGACCTTGCCGTCGGGGAACGTCCAGGTGTGGACCTGCGGCTTGACCTCGTCCTTGACGATGCCGTCGATCTTCGCCAGGCCGGCCATGTCGAGCTCGTTGTCGAAGTGGCCGATGTTCCCGACGATGGCCTGGTGCTTCATCTTGGCCATGTCGGCGGCCAGGATGATGTCCTTGTTGCCCGTCGTGGTGACGAAGATGTCGGCCTTGTCGATGACCTCGTCGAGGGTGGTCACCTGGTAGCCGTCCATCGCCGCCTGCAGCGCGCAGATCGGGTCGATCTCGGTGATGATCACGCGGGCGCCCTGGCCGCGCAGCGACTCCGCGCATCCCTTGCCGACGTCGCCGTAGCCGCAGACGACCGCGGTCTTGCCGCCGATGAGGGTGTCGGTGGCGCGGTTGATGCCGTCGATCAGGGAGTGGCGGCAGCCGTACTTGTTGTCGAACTTGGACTTGGTGACGGCGTCGTTGACGTTGATCGCCGGGAAGAGGAGGGTGCCGTCGCGGTGCATCTCGTACAGCCGGTGCACACCGGTCGTGGTCTCCTCGGTGACACCGCGGATCTCGGACGCCAGCTGGGTCCACTTCTGCGGGGACTCGCCGAGGGTGCGGTTCAGCAGGGTGAGGATGTGGCCGTACTCCTCGCTGTCCGCGGTCGACGGGTCCGGGGCCGCTCCGGCCTTCTCGAACTCGACGCCCTTGTGGACGAGGAGGGTGGCGTCACCACCGTCGTCGAGGATCATGTTCGGGCCGCCGGTGGGGGTGTTCGGCCAGGTCAGGGCCTGCTCCGTGCACCACCAGTACTCTTCGAGCGTCTCGCCCTTCCAGGCGAAGACCGGGACGCCCGCAGGAGCATCCGGGGTGCCGTTCGGGCCCACGGCGATGGCCGCGGCGGCGTGGTCCTGGGTGGAGAAGATGTTGCAGGAGGCCCAGCGGACCTCGGCGCCGAGCGCGACCAGGGTCTCGATCAGCACGGCGGTCTGCACGGTCATGTGCAGCGAACCGGTGATGCGGGCGCCGGCCAGCGGCTGCGCGGCGGCGTACTCCTTGCGGATCGACATCAGGCCGGGCATCTCGTGCTCGGCGAGGGTGATCTCCTTGCGGCCGAACGCCGCGAGGGAGAGGTCGGCGACCTTGAAGTCCTGTCGATTGGCGACCGTTGTCATAACGGGCTGCTCCTCGTAATGGGTGTCGAGGTGGGCACGGCTGGCTCTGCGGCGGCGGGCACACGAATGCCCGGGCGCTCGCAGCGCAGTCCGTCGGAGGCCCTCTCTCCCTCGGCCGGTCCGCGCGTACGGACCGATCGACCGCCATCAGCAGCGACGTCTGACACTGCCATCGAATCTACACCGACCGGCCCAGTCGCTCCCAGCCCGCCCAGGAGGGAGGTGGCCGGAAGGGCGCTCCGGGAACGGGTGCCGGGTGACGGGTCACCGGAGCGGGCGATCGGAACGGGAGGTGTGTGAGTGCGGTGGTGGGTGGGCCCGTGGGGTACGTGAGTGGGTCAGTGGTCGGGGTCCGTCGGGGTGTCCGGGGTTCCGCCCGGGGTCTTGCCGGGGTTGGTGCCGGCCGCGGCGGCCGCCTCGCTGTAGATGTCCGGTTCCAGATAGATGACCCGGGCGATCGGGACGGCCGCGCGGATCCGGGTCTCGGCGGCGTTGATGGCGTTGGCCACTTCGGCGGCCGTGTCGTCGTGCTGCACCGCGATCTTGGCGGCGACCAGCAGCTCTTCCGGACCGAGGTGGAGCGTACGCATGTGGATGACGCCGGTGACCGTGTCGCCGTCGACGGCCGCGGCCTTGATCTTCTCGACCTGGTCGGTGCCGGCGGCCTCGCCGAGCAGCAGGGACTTGGTCTCGGCGGCGAGGACGATCGCGATGACGATCAGCAGGATGCCGATGCAGAGGGTGCCGATGCCGTCCCAGACACCGTTGCCGGTCGCGAGGGACACGCCGACACCGGCGAGGGCGAGCACCAGACCGATCAGCGCGCCGAAGTCCTCCAGGAGCACGACGGGGAGTTCGGGGGCCTTCGCCCGGCGGATGAACTCCCTCCAGGAGAGCGATCCGCGGGTCTCGTTGGACTCCTTGATGGCCGTACGGAAGGAGAAGCCCTCGGCGACGATCGCGAAGACGAGCACGCCGACCGGCCAGTACCAGGCCTCGATCTCGTGCGGGTGCTTGATCTTCTCGTAGCCCTCGTACACCGCGAACATGCCACCGACGGAGAACAGCACGATGGACACGAGGAAGGCGTAGATGTAGCGCTCGCGGCCGTAACCGAAGGGGTGCTGAGGGGTCGCCTCGCGCTGGGCCTTCTTGCCGCCGAGCAGCAGCAGGCCCTGATTCCCCGAGTCGGCGACCGAGTGGACGCTCTCCGCGAGCATCGACGACGAGCCACTGAACAGGAACGCCACGAATTTGGCCACTGCGATCGCGAGGTTGGCGCCGAGTGCCGCCACGATCGCCTTGGTTCCGCCTGACGCACTCATGGGTGCCTGGTGTCCCTTCTTCGGTGCTGCGGCCTGGCGCCGCGGTACGGCCGGACATTGTTGCAGCCGCTGGTGCGGGCGGTGCGTCAGGCCACCACTGTGGCACGGAACAGTGTTCCCGTACCGGACACTTCGACCTTCTCGCCGGAGGGCACGAAGACCGATTCGCCGGGCGTGAGACCGAGGGGGCCCGCCTTCGGGCTCCCCGCGGTGCAGAGCAGGATCTGCGGGGTGTTCCCGGTCAGGTCGACGGGGGCGGCGCCGGGCGACAGGTCGAAGCGCGAGAGCCGGAATTCGTCCACGGGCGTCTCGTAGAGCTCCTCGCCGGACGGTGACGCCTCGGGGCGCAGGACACCGGGGTCGGTCGCCTCGAAGCGGACGATGCGCAGGAGTTCGGGTACGTCGATGTGCTTGGGCGTGAGCCCGCAGCGCAGCACATTGTCCGAGTTCGCCATGATCTCGACGCCGAGGCCGTCGAGGTAGGCGTGCGGGACACCCGCGCCGAGGAAGAGGGCTTCGCCGGGCTGGAGTTCCACGTAGTTCAGCAGCATCGCCGCGATGACGCCGGGGTCGCCGGGGAAGTGGTGGGCGATCCGGGCGTACGGGGCGTACGCGCCGCCGAGACGTTCGGCGGCCTCGGCCGCCCGGTTCACCGTTTCGGCCGTTTCCGTCCGGTCGGCGCCGAGGATCGCGGTGAGAACCTCGCGCAGCGCCGCCTCTTCGGGGTGGGCGCCGAGGAGGTCGACGTACGGCTTCAGGGAGTCGACGCCGAGTGCCGCCATCGTCTCGGCCGCCTCGGTGGGCCTGCGGAACCCGCACAGGCCGGCGAAGGGGGTGAGCGCGCAGATCAGCTCGGGCTTGTGGTTGGCGTCCTTGTACGTGCGGTGGGGGGCGTCGATCGGGACGGACCGGCGTTCCTCGTCCGCGTAGCCCTGCCCGGCCTGTGCGAGGTCGGGGTGGACCTGGAGGGAGAGCGGGGCGCCGGCTGCGAGCAGTTTGAGGAGGAAGGGCAGGCGGGGGCCGAACTTCTCGACCGTGGCCCGGCCCAGTTCGCGCTCGGGGTCGGCGGCGATGACCTCGGTGAGGGACTGCTCGGGGCCGGTCTCTCCGGTGCCGTTCACACGGGTGAGGCGCGAGGGCGCTCCGGGGTGGGCACCCATCCACATCTCCGCCTGGGGTTCGCCGGTGGGGGCGATGCCGAGCAATTCGGGGATGGCGGTGGTGGAGCCCCAGGCATAGGGGCGCACGGTGTTGGAGAGCCGGTCCATGGGTTCGTCCTTGTCAGGTGCGTGGATCGGGGGGTGAGGTGCCGACGGGGTGTGGTCCGGTGGGGCCGGGCACACGCGTCAGGCACGGGCCGCCGACGCGAGTGCCAGGTAGACGGCGGCGAAGTCGGTGACCGCGAGGAGTTCGGCGAGGGCTTCGAGTTCGGTGCCCTCCTCCGGTTCGAGTTCGCTGATCGCCGTGTCGTGGCCGAGGGCCAGTTCCCGGGCGGCGGGACCGGCGCTCAGGCCGCCGGTGGGGCGGTCGCGGAGCAGCACGACACGGGCGTGCAGGGGCTCCGCCTCCTCGACCCGGTCGCGGAAGAAGTCGTCGGGGTCGGCCCCGGCGGCGAAGGTGCCCGCCAGCAGCGCGCCGTGGGCGGGAAGTGCCTCGGGGAGCTCGGCGGCGAGGGCCGGGCGGCCGGACAGCTCGGCCAGGACCGCGGCGAATCTGCGGCCGACCGGGGCCGCCGCGTCGCCCTCCGTCCAGATGAGGGGCAGGCTGTCGGCGAGTTCGGCGGCGAGCGTCTTGGCCGGGTTGCTGTACGTGGCAATGGCCGGACCGCAGCGTTCCGCGGTGCGGTCCAAGCGGTCGGCGACGCTCTGCAGCGCCTCGGCCGGTGCGGTGACCAGGCCGACCCGGTCGAGCAGTGCGAGCAGCGGGGTGAACAGGGCCCAGAGCGTGCCGGGACCCGCCGCCGATGTCTCGGCGTCGTACTCCCCGTGCGGGGCGGTGGCCATCGGCACGACCAGTCCGTGTGCCCCGTCGATCGCCTCGCGCAGCGGTGACCGGTGGGGGGTGACGGCGACGACGCTGCAGCCGCGGCGGTACGCCTGTTCGGCGAGGAGGGAGAGGCCCGGCTCGGAACCGTCGGCGGTGACGATCAGCAGCAGGTCCACGGAGCCGGCCCAGCCGGGCAGCGTCCAGCGCATCGCGCCCGCGGCGGCGGCGACCCCGGTGGGGCGGATGCGGGTGACGGGGGCCCAGGCGCCTGCCAGGGCGGTGATCAGGTCGGTGACGCCGGACGCGGCGGTGCCGGAACCCGCGACGAGTACGGCACGGGGGCGGCCTTCCGGGTTCAGCGCGGCGATTCCGGCCTCCGCCGCGTGCCGGGCGGCGGTGCGGACCCGGGCCCCGGCCTCGGCGGCGCCGCGGAGCAGGCCGCGGCGGTCGGCTCGGGCCAGGGAATCCGGGGCGTCGAGCAGCGACTCGTCGAGCATGGGGACGGTCCTCCGATCACGTGCTGATCACCGTGCGGGGTGCGGGGCGCGGATGCCGTTGCGCGGGGCGTGGCGGGTGCCGCTGCGCGTGGCGGGACGCGGTGCCGTTACGCGGGGCGGCGGGCCTCGTCGACGAGGAGGACGGGGATGCCGTCCCGTACCGGGTAGGCCAGGCCGCAGTCCTTGCCGGTGCAGACGAGCTCGGGGCTGTCGGCTGCCGACCGGTCGTCGAGCGGAGAGTGACAGGCCGGGCAGGCGAGGATCTCCAGAAGGCCGGCTTCGAGCGGCATGGGGTGAGTCCCTTCAGGCATTCGAACAAGCGGTTCGGGTTCACGCGGATCGGGCGACGTCAGCCTACCGCCGGGATGTGGAGGGTGCGGAGCGGGCAGGGGCCGGGGGCCGCGGCCCGGGCAGGGGCGAATCGCCCGGCCCGTCCGGCCGCGCCGCCCCTACGAAGTCTGTTCCTGGGACCGGATCAACGTCAGTACCTCGTCGCGTACCGCCGTCATCGTCCGCTCGTCGCGGGCCTCGACGTTCAGTCGCAGCAGGGGTTCCGTGTTCGAGGCTCGCAGGTTGAACCACCAGTCCGGGGCCGTGACCGTCAGGCCGTCCAGGTCGTCGGTCGTGACTCCGTCGCGGGTCTCGAAGGATTCGCGTACCGCCGCCGTGCGGCCCGGCTGGTCGGTGACCGTGGAGTTGATCTCGCCGGATCCGGTGTAGCGGTCGTACTGGGCGACCAGCTCCGACAGTGTGCCCCGCTGTCCCCCCAGCGCGGCCAGGACGTGGAGCGCGGCGAGCATGCCCGTATCGGCGTTCCAGAAGTCGCGGAAGTAGTAGTGCGCCGAGTGCTCGCCGCCGAAGATCGCGCCGTGCTCGGCCATCTCCGCCTTGATGAAGGAGTGGCCCACGCGGGTGCGGACCGGGGTGCCGCCGTTCTCGCGGACGACCTCGGGAACCGTGAGGGACGTGATCAGGTTGTGGATGACGGTGCCCTTGCCGCCGTTGCGGGCGAGTTCCCGGGCCGCGACCAGGGCGGTGATCGCGGACGGGGAGACGCCCGCGCCGCGTTCGTCGACGACGAAGCAGCGGTCGGCGTCGCCGTCGAAGGCGAGGCCCAGGTCGGCGCCCTCGGCCACGACCCGGGCCTGGAGGTCGACGAGGTTCTTCGGGTCGAGCGGGTTCGCCTCGTGGTTGGGGAAGGTGCCGTCGAGCTCGAAGTACATCGGCACGAGGTCGACGGGAAGGTCCGCGAAGACGGTGGGGACGGTGTGGCCGCCCATGCCGTTGCCCGCGTCGACAACGACCTTCAGCGGGCGGATCGATGCGAGGTCCACCAGGGACAGCAGGTGCGCGGCGTAGTCGGGGAGCGTCTCGCGTTCGGTGACGGTCCCGGGGGTGGCCGCCGGTCGCGGCGCACCGGTCTCGGACCACTTCTCGACCAGGGCGCGGATCTCAGAGAGCCCGGTGTCCTGGCCCACGGGTGCTGCGCCCGCCCGGCAGAGCTTGATCCCGTTGTACTGCGCCGGATTGTGCGAGGCGGTGAACATCGCGCCGGGGAGGCCCAGGCTGCCGGAGGCGAAGTACAGCTGGTCGGTCGAGCAGAGACCGATCAGTGTGACGTCCGCGCCGCGCGCCGCCGCACCGCGTGCGAAGGCACCCGAGAGACCGGGCGACGAGGGCCGCATGTCATGGCCGGTCACGATCGCGTCCGCGCCCGTGACCTCGACGAATGCCGCCCCGAATTGTTCGGCCAGCGATTCGTCCCACTGGTCGGGCACCACCCCGCGCACGTCGTACGCCTTCACGATCTGTGACAGATCAGCAGCCACGGGCCGGTCCTCCTGAGATTTCTGCGGACCGCCCAAACTACCCGGCGGCGGCTCGCGCGGACCGCGTGGCCCGGTGGCCGTGCGGTGCCCGGCCGGGCGGTGTCGGGGGCTGCGCGCGGTGAGCGGGGCGGGCGGTTGCCGCGTCCTCGATCACCGCGCGATCGTCAGGCCTCAGGGCCTCTCGTCCGGATCATGCCGGGCACCCGGTACCGGCATCAGGACCGCTCCGGGCATCCGGCATCACAGCGGAGTGCGGGACAGAACGCCGCACACCGCAGGGCTCAGGAGTCCGGTGAGCGCAGCACTCGCAGATGGCCGCGGCGCGCGACCTCCCTCGGATCCGCGGTCTGCGGGCCACCGCCGCTCCTGCCGTCGTGGTCGTGCGGCCGCGCCGCTTCCCGTACGGCATTGGCGAGCGCTTCGAGATCGTCACCGCTGGGGCGGGTGGGAGCGGAGGGGTCGGAGAGCCTGACGACCTCCCAGCCACGTGGTGCGGTCAGCCGCTCGCTGTGCTCGGCGCAGAGGTCGTAGCAGTGGGGCTCGGCATAGGTGGCGAGCGGGCCGAGGACCGCAGTCGAGTCGGCATAGACGTACGTCAGTGTCGCGACGGCAGGGCGGCCGCACGCGGTGCGCGAACAGCGACGTACAGGGCTCACGATGTTGGACGGTACCGCACTCTTGAGCGGGCTGCGACGACTCTCCCTCAGGTCACCCCACCGTGTCGCCCTGTGACCTCCGGCACAACCGCCTTCCGGACGGCCCTTCTGACCTGCGAAGGAAGGCGGCGGCACGGGTCGCACCGGCAACAATTCCGGTCACCGCTCGGCGCGGAAGCGGTCATTCACCAAGAGAGCGGCGGTCAGGAGCTGGGCTTGAAACGGGCTTCTGTCTGGCCGAATTGTTCAGGATTGGACATGCCGACGACCTGTCAGGGAGCGTCGATCCGCCTGCGCCGCAGCGAGTTACCCTGCGTCAGTGGACAGTCCCGTACCGCCCCACCCGTCCGAGCCGCGCCCACGCCGTCGTGACCGCCATGGCCGCGGCATGCGCGGGCCCGTCGCCCCGCCCCAGGTGCCGCTCTCGGCCAGCAGGGCGGAGAACTTCCGTGATCTCGTGCAGGACTCGGTGGAACGGCTGGAGCGGCGCTGGCCGCAGCTGGCCGATGTCGACTTCATGGTTCTGGACGTGCCGGCGACGCAGGAGGAGACCGTTCCGCTGGGGCGCGCGGTCTCCGCGAAGAAGGACCGGCCCGCGCAGATCGTCATCTACCGACGGCCCGTCGAGATCCGTACCAAGAACCGTGACGAGCGGGCCCTGCTGGTGCACGAGGTCGTGGTGGAGCAGGTCGCGGAACTGCTCGGGCTCTCGCCGGAGTCGGTGGATCCGCGGTACGGGCAGGAGTAGGCCGGCCGTCCCTGCGAGGTGACCGGCCGCCACCCGCCCGCACCGCCCGCTCAGTCGTCCAGGACCGACAGGTCCTGCTCGGTCGCGGGCACCTCGACCGTTCCGCCGTCGTCCGGCAGGGTCTGCACGGTGAACATCTGGACGCCGCCCTGCGGAAGGCTGAGCATGCGTGCGGCGTGGACCGGGCCGCCCGACTCCGTCCGGACGGTCAACGCGTAGCCGCCCTTGAGCCCGGCCGGCACGGGCGGGGTCACCGCGAGCGTCGTACCGCCCTTGACGGTGTACGTCTTGACGGCCTGTTCGCCGCCGCCGCTGCCCGCGGATGCGGTGACCTTCACGGTGGCGGTGGCGCCCGGTGCGGCGAGCGAGAGGGTCGCCCCCTTGGCCCGGTTGTCGGCCACGGTCGCCTGGGCGCCCACCGGACCGGTCGCCGGGATGTAGCCGACCTCCTGTCCGTCGCCCTTGCCGCGGACCACGCGCAGCGCCGCCACCACGGGGGTGCCCTTTCCGCCCCTGGTCGGGCTCAGCAGCAGGGAGCCGGCTTCGCCCTTGGTGATGTCCTGGAGGTCGACGCCTGCGGTCATCTTCGACTTGACGTGCAGTTCCTCGTGCCCGACCGGGGAGATCGCGCCGTCCCTGCCGAGCAGTTTCACCTTCAGATCGGCGTCGTTGTCACCGGGAACGAAGGCCACCAGACGGACCGAGGTGGCGTCCGCCGGAATGCCGGGGAGCACCAGGGAGCCCGCCGGGGCGGCCGAGGCGGCCAGCCAGTCGCTGCCGATCTCCTCGTCCGCGGTCCCGACGACGGCTCCGACGCGTCCGGTCCGGGTGGTGACATGGACGGTCACGTCCTCGACCACCTCGCTGGTCAGCGTGGAGATCAGGACCGGGACGCTCGACCCGGCGGGCACCGTGATGCCCTCGCCGGCATCGGACTTGAGGGCGCCGTCCGGACCGTACAGCTCGATGTCCGCGACGGCCGCGGTGTCGTCCGGGTTGGTGAGGTGGACGTAGTCCTGGCGGGACTTCGCGGTGCTCGCGGCCGGGAACCAGAAGTCCGTGTCGGGTCCGGTGCAGCTGACGCCGAGCAGGCCGCGACCGGTGCCCGCCTCGACCGTGGTGGTCTGCTGGGTGGTCCAGCCGGGGGCCAGGCGGCCGGTTGCGGTGCCGACCAGGGCGGGTTTGTCGGAGCCGGACACGTCGGCGGTGGCCGGTGTGCCGGGCTCCTTGAGGGAGACGACCGGCTCTCCGGGATCCGCCTTCTTGTCGTCCTTCTTCTTGTCCTTGGCCGTGGTGTCGTCGGCAGTGGCGGACGCGGACCGCTTCAGTTCGGCCGTCCCGGCCTCGCCGCCGCCGCTGCCGACCGCCGGGGTGAAGGACGTGTACGTCGTCTCCGCGAGTGCCGAGAGACCGGGCGCCGGGCAGAGCAGGCTGGTCCGTTCCACCGGCAGCCGGGTGGCGGCCTTCGCCTCCGTCGTGCCCCCGTCGCCGGGCGCGGTGAGCGCGGCGAACCCGGTGACGGCGGCGAGGGCGACGGTGCCCGCGATGAGGGACAGGCTGGTGGACTTCACTCGGACTCGCCTCGCGATGCGTTACCGGTCGGCCACGGGTTCTGGCCCGGGGCGGGGTTCTCGTCGGGGTTCTGCGGGTCGTACTGACCCTGCCCGCCGTAGTCGGCCTGGGGGGCGTACGGGGCCTGCGGGTCGTACTGCGGGACCTGCGGGGCGTACTGGCCCTGGGCCTGCGGGTCGTACTGCTGCTGTTGCTGCTGGGCGTAGCCGTACGGGTCGTAGGCGCTCTGCTGGTACGGGTCGGCGGTCTGGTGCCCGTGCTGCGTGCCGTACTGCCCGTCCTGGTACTGCTGCTCGCCCTGGTACTGCTGGTAGTCGGCGCCCTGGTACTGCTGCGCGTCCCATTCGCCGTACTGCTGCTGCGGCACCGCCGCGTACTGACCGCTGTCGGCCTGCGGGGCGAAGACGTCCGGGTCGTCGCTCTGCTGCGGCTGCTGATGCGGCTGCGGTTCGGCGGCCTGTTGCGCGGGAGCGTACTCCCCCGCCGCGTCCGGTGCTTCCTGGCCGCTCCCGCTCCCGGGCTGCTCCGGATCCGCTTCCGCCCGGGCCGCCGCGCGGAGCCTGCGCGCCCGGCGCCCCTCGCCCGCGACCGGCTCCGCGGGGACCTCCGTGACCTCCTCGGGCAGGTCGTCGTCGATCTCCCGGCGGCGGCCCGGCAGGGCGAGGACCACCAGGACCACGGCCAGCGCGGCCTGGGCCCAGATCCAGGCGGTGTGGGTGAGCGGGGCGTTGTACGTGAGATCCAGGGTGCCGCCCTCGGCCGGGAGCTCGAAGCCCTGGGCCCAGCCGTCGACGGTCTTCCGGGGCAGGGCGCGGCCGTTGAGCGTGGCCTCCCAGCCGGGGTCGGCCGCGTCGGCGATCCGCAGCACCCGGCCGGAGCCGCCCGCCGGAATCCTGGTGTGCGCCTCCACGGGCAGGGATCCCACGGGCAGCGATTCGTCGTCGCCGCCGGACGGCACGATCATGACGCGGGCGACCTGCCGGTCGACCCGCCACAGCGCGCTGCCGTCCAGCTGGCTCAGCCGGCTGAGGCCCGGGGTCGCGTCGAGGACCCGGCTCATCTCCTTCGGAGCGCCGTCCCGTACCAGTACGTAACGGATCGCGAAGCCGCTGAGCTGACTGCCCTGGTCGGCGCCGGAGCCCGCGACCAGATTGGCGACGACCTTGTCGAGGTGGCTGTTGCCGCCGCCCGCCTCGGCCAGTTCGGCGTCGCCGAGCCGCGCGCCGGAGCCGCGTACCAGGGCGTACGGGACGGCGGCGGGCGATGTGCCCCCCAGGACCAGGGTGCGCGGCTGGTCGCGGGTGGTGCTCTCCTCCGCGACGAACGCGGGGACCTGCACCGGGTCGCGGCGCTCCAGCGGGCCGTCGGCGCCGCCGATCATCCAGCCGGCGGCGGCCACCACCGGGGCGAGGCCCGCGGCGAGGGCGATCAGTACGGCGACGGGCTGGCGCCAGCCGAAGCTGAGTGCGGCGACGCGCACCCGGGCTCCGTCCGCGCCGACCAGCGCGGCGGCGATCAGCGCGATGCCGTAGACGAGGGTGGCGGGGCCCGCCCAGCCCGAGCCGTTGGCGAGTACGGCGAAGACCAGCGCCACGAGCGCGACGGCCCACGCGGTGCGGACCGCGAACTGCCGCTCCCCGCGCAGCAGCGCCGCGAGCGCGGCGAACACGATGCCGAGCAGCAGCACTCCGCCCGCGGCCTTGGGGCCGCCGGGGCTGATGCCGAGCAGGTCGAATGCGGAGGCCGTGCCCGTACCGAGGTCCACGCCCGCCTCCTTGAAGAAGGCGGACGGGCTGCTGAGGAGCGAGAGCGACCAGGGCGCGAGCACCAGCAGCGGTGTGCCGATCGTGGCGAGGAAGCGGAGCCCGTACGCGGCGATGTCGTCGCGGCGCAGCACGAGCACACCGATGCCGAGGACCACGGCGAGCGGCCACACGATGGGCGTGAAGGCCATCGTGAAGGTGAGGAGCAGGGTGTACGTCCAGGTGGCGCCCCAGCTGCCGCGCGCATCCCCGCCGGCCCGCATGCCATGGGCGGAGACGGCGGCGCGGGCGATCAGCGGAAGCAGGACGGCCAGGACGGCGGTGCCGAGACGGCCGGTCGCCAGCGCGCCGGTCGCCGCGGGAAGGAAGGCGTACGCGACGCTCGCCCAGGCCCGCAGCAGCCTCGATTCGAGCAGCGGCCGGGAGACGAAGTACGCGGTGAGTCCGGCGAGCGGGACCGAGCAGACCAGCAGCAGCGTGAGCGCGAAGCCGGTCGAACCGAGGAACAGAGCGGACAGGGCCGAGATCACGGCGAGGTAGGGCGGCGCGGTCTGCGTGCCGCCGGTACCGACCGTGTGCCAGCCGTCCGCGTACTTGCCCCACAGATCGGAGACGTCGGCGGGCGCGGGCAGCAGCGCGCCGCCCGCGAGGGCCCCGCCGCTGAGCAGACCGCGACAGGCGACGAGCGAGACCAGCAGCAGGACGGCGAAGAGGACGGGGCCGGGCTTGCGCCCGATCCGCTTCAGCCGCGCGAACTGCTCGATCTCCAGGAAGTCGGCGTCGTCACCGCCGGGGCCGGACTCCACGGCGCCGTGCCGTGAGCCGCCCGGGTCGGCGTCGGAGCCGCTGCCGAAGTTTCCGGCGACCTGCTCGACGGTGGCGCGGACGGTGGCGCCGGGCGGCGGGAAGAGGCCGCGCAGTTCGGCCTGGTCGACGACGCCCTTGCCGCGGCTGCGCCGGGCCGCGAGGATCCGGCCGGGGCGCAGCAGGGTGCCGAAGAGCCCGGCGACCTCGTCGAGGGCCTGGCCGGGCACCTTGCCGACGAGATAGGCGAGGGTACGCAGCAGGGTGCCGACGAGGAGTCTGACCATGACCCAGGGCAGGGCCTTGGCCCGTGCGTTGGCCAGCATCGTGTAGACGGCACCGGCCTTGTCGACGCGGTGCGGGGAGGCGACCGAGCGTCCCGCGCAGTCGATGGGGCGGCGCTCGCGCGCGGATGCCTCGGCGTGCCGGAGGACGGCGTCGGGGGCGACGAGCACCCGGTGCCCGGCGACATGCGCGCGCCAGCACAGGTCGACGTCGTCACGCATCAGCGGGAGCCCGCGGTCGAACCCGCCGAGCTCCTCCCAGATGTCACGGCGGATCAGCATGCCCGCGGTGGATACGGAGAGCACCGTGCGGACCTGGTCGTGCTGGCCCTGGTCCTGCTCGCGCCGGTCGAGCCCGGTCCAGCGGCGGCCGCTGTTGGCGATGGAGACGCCGACTTCGAGCAGCTGCTTGCGGTCGTACCAGCCGCGGAGTTTGGGGCCGACGATCGCGGCGTGCGGGTCGGTGTCGACGGCGCTCAGCAGCTCGGCGAGCGCGTCGGGCTCGGGTGCGCAGTCGTCGTGGAGCAGCCAGAGCCACTGCACCGGCTCGCCGTGCGGCAGGTCGGGCAGGTCGTACGCGTCGTCGCGCCAGGTCCTGCTGACGGGGTCCCAGCTGCTGGGGCGCTTCAGGTACGGCAGGTCCTCGGGGGTGAGGACGCCGGCCGTGCGGGTCGCCTCGTCGACGGCCGTGCCGAAGCTCGTACGACGCGCGAGATGGAGGACACGTTCGGCGCCGAGCGCCTCGGTGACCAGCCGCGCGGAGTCGTCGGCGCTGCCGGTGTCGGCGGCGACGATGTTCTGTACGGGGCGTTCCTGCCCGAGCAGCCCGGCGAGCGCGTCGGGCAGCCAGCGTGCGCCGTCATGGGAGACGAGCACGGCGGTGACGACATGCCGGGGGAACTCTGGGGCGGCGGCGGCCGCGTACGGCGCCGCCGGTTGGCTGTGCACGGACATCGAGGTACGGGCCCTCCGGCCAGGTCCGGGGGGCGTCCCCCCAGGGGCTGCATCGGTGTACACGCGCGCTCCGTCGGGGCGTTGGCGCGTCTCGGACGGGGCCCCACACTAACGGTAAGGACAACCATGGCGGCGCCGAGCGGCCGAAGGGCAGCGGCGGAGGGACGGCGGACATGGTGATGGCCCGCCGCCTGCGGGCAGGATGCAGGCGGCGGGCCGTGGTCGGTCCCGGTACGGTGTGCGGGTCGTGGCGGTCCGGTGCGCGGCG
Source organism: Streptomyces sp. NPDC015032 (assembly GCF_043080425.1). NCBI lineage: Bacteria > Bacillati > Actinomycetota > Actinomycetes > Kitasatosporales > Streptomycetaceae > Streptomyces > Streptomyces sp. NPDC015032. The sequence continues at coordinate 17,522 of NZ_JBIBVN010000005.1, forward strand.
TTCGGTCGCGGCGCTTCTGGTGCGCGGCGCTCCGCGGTCAGACAGCGGCCTTTTTCAGGCGGCGCCGTTCACGTTCCGAAAGACCGCCCCAGATTCCGAACCGTTCGTCATTGGACAGGGCGTACTCAAGGCATTCGGAGCGGACTTCACAGGCGAGACAGACCTTCTTGGCCTCTCGGGTGGATCCGCCCTTCTCGGGGAAGAAGGACTCGGGATCGGTCTGCGCGCACAGCGCGCGCTCCTGCCAGCCGAGTTCCTCGTCCGCGTCCTCGACCAGCAGTTGCTGGAACAGCTCGGTCATGTGCGCCCCTCGTCTGTCTCTTGCGTCCCCGTGATGCAGCCGTCGCTGATTGCGGCCGAACGACACGAGTGAAATTACAAGTGTGTAGCTCCGGGCCAGTCAAGCGAAGATCTGCTATTGGCCCTGGTATTCACTCTGCGGAACCAAGGGTATGCGGAAAGTGTGCAAATCACCAAAAAGCTGACATATGCCGTCGGCCCCATCGCGCCCTCCCTCTCACCGAGAGAGACGAACGGGGCCACCCTCATGTTTCGATTCGATCACCGAAGCGATCAAGATCACAGTCAGGTCACAAGGTTCCAACGGCGTTTACGGACACGGTTGATGCGCCACATCTCCACCACGGCGACCGCACAAACCTTTCCCTGCCACCAGCAACCGGATGAGGTGAAACATTACCCCCAAATCGGGCATTGGGTTGACAGCGGCGGATCGAGCCGGTCTCCTTGACTGCATGCCAGCGACCGCAGCGATGTACGCCACCCACGCCCGTGGGTTCCGCACCGCTGTCCAGGCCCGCTGTTGCTGTTCCAGCTGTCACAGCTGTTGATGCCGTAGAGCACCGGCTCTGATCCAGCTTCTCTTCGCCGAGCTTCACCGCAGAGTGTCTCCGCAGGGCTCTTTCGCCGTGCGTCCCCGGCTCTCCGGTCCCCCTCCGCGACACCCCGCACACGCACCCCCCATGCCGAGGAACCACCGCTTCCATGAACAGCGACAGCGACCTTCAGATCGCCGGCGACATCCTTGAGGTCCAGCACCTCCTGCAGCCGGCCCGCCGGCACCCCTCCACCGTGGCCGAGTTCGCCGGACTCGCGCGCTCCATCGCCGCCGACCGCGCGCAGTGGGCGCCGCTCGTCCGGTACGACACCGCCAGCCGCTGGTACCACCGGCTGCGCGCCGTGCCCCGGGCTCCCGGCTCCGCCCGAGCAGGAAAGGCCCCACTCGGCTACGAGGTGTGGCTGCTCAGCTGGGTGCCCGGACAAGGCAGCGGGCGCCACGACCACGGCCTCTCCTCCGGCGTACTGACCGTCCTGGACGGCCGGTTGACCGAACACACCGGACGCGGCACACGGGCACTGGAACCCGGTGCGCAGCGCATCTTCGCACCGGGCTATGTGCATGAAGTGGTCAACGACTTCATCGAACCGGCCGTCAGTCTGCACATCTATTACCCGGGTCTGACCGAGATGCCGATGCACGCGGCACAATGCGCCCCGGCAGCCGTGGATGTCGTACCCGCCTGACAGCCCACCCGTCGCCCACCACCGCCCCGACAACGATCAGGCTCCGCCTGACAGCCCACCCGTCGCCCACCACCGCCCCGACAACGATCAGGCTCCGCCTGACAGACTGTCTGCATGCGCATTGTGGTTCTGGCCGGCGGTATCGGTGGTGCTCGTTTTCTGCGTGGCCTCAAGCAGGCCGCGCCCGACGCGGACATCACGGTGATCGGCAACACCGGTGACGACATCCATCTGTTCGGGCTGAAGGTCTGCCCCGACCTCGACACCGTGATGTACACCCTCGGCGGTGGCATCGACGAGGAGCAGGGCTGGGGGCGTACGGACGAGAGCTTCCACGTCAAGGAGGAGCTCGCGGCGTACGGCGTCGGGCCGGAGTGGTTCGGGCTCGGCGACCGCGACTTCGCCACGCACATCGTGCGTACCCAGATGCTGGGTGCGGGCTACCCGCTGAGTGCCGTCACCGAGGCGCTCTGTGCGCGCTGGAAGCCGGGGGTCCGGCTGCTGCCGATGTCCGACGACCGGGTCGAGACGCATGTCGCGGTCGACATGGACGGCGAGCGCAAGGCGATCCACTTCCAGGAGTACTGGGTGAAGCTGCGTGCTTCGGTCGAGGCCCGGGCGATCGTGCCGGTCGGCGCCGAGCAGGCCGAGCCGGCGCCGGGGGTGCTGGAGGCCATCGCCGAGGCGGACGTGATCCTCTTCCCGCCGTCCAACCCCGTCGTGTCGGTCGGGACGATTCTCGCCGTGCCCGGGATCCGGGAGGCCATCGCCGAGGCCGGGGTGCCGGTCGTCGGCCTCTCCCCCATCGTCGGTGACGCGCCCGTGCGCGGCATGGCGGACAAGGTGCTCGCCGCGGTGGGGGTCGAGTCGACGGCGTCGGCCGTGGCCCGGCACTACGGCTCCGGGCTGCTCGACGGGTGGCTCGTCGACACGGTGGACGCCGGGGCGGTCGGCGAGGTGGAGGCCGCGGGCATCCGCTGCCGTTCCGTGCCGCTGATGATGACCGATGCCGGCACGACGGCGGAGATGGCCCGGCAGGCGCTGATGCTGGCCGAGGAGGTACGGGCGTGAGCGCCCCGGCGGCCTCCGGTGAGGCACCGTCCTACCGGGTCTGGGCGCTGCCCGGGATGCCCGAGGTGCAGGCCGGGGACGACCTGGCGAAGCTGATCGCCGCGGCCGGACCGGGGCTGGTCGACGGCGACGTCCTGCTGGTCACGTCGAAGATCGTCTCCAAGGCGGAGGGCCGGATCGTCGAGGCCACCGACCGCGAGGCGGCGATCGACGCCGAGACGGTACGGGTGGTGGCGCGGCGCGGCCCGCTGCGGATCGTCGAGAACCGGCAGGGGCTCGTCATGGCGGCGGCCGGGGTCGACGCCTCGAACACCCCCGCCGGGACGGTGCTGTTGCTGCCGCAGGACCCGGACGCCTCGGCGCGCGCGATCCGGGACGGACTGCGGGACACCCTCGGCGTCGAGGTCGGGGTCGTCGTCACCGACACCTTCGGGCGGCCGTGGCGCAACGGGCTGACCGATGTCGCGATCGGGGCGGCCGGGGTCCTGGTGCTGGACGATCTGCGCGGCGGTACGGACGCGTTCGGCAATCCGCTGAGCGCGACCGTGGTCGCCACCGCCGATGAGCTGGCCTCCGCCGGTGATCTGGTCAAGGGCAAGGCCGCGGGGCTGCCGGTCGCGGTGGTGCGGGGGCTCGGCCACGTCGTGGACCCGACGGACGCCGCGGGCGGGGCCCGGGCGATGGTACGGGTCGCGGCCGACGACATGTTCCGGCTCGGTACGTCCGAGGCGGTACGGGAGGCGGTGACCCTGCGGCGTACGGTGCGCGAGTTCACCGACGATCCGGCGGACCCGGAGGCGGTGCGGCGGGCCGTGGCGGCGGCGGTGACGGCGCCTGCGCCGCATCACACGACGCCGTGGCGGTTCGTCCTGCTGGAGTCCGAGGAGTCGCGGACCCGGCTGCTCGACGCGATGCGGGATGCCTGGATCGCGGATCTGCGCCGGGACGGCCGGAGCGAGGAGTCGATCGCGAAGCGGGTACGGCGGGGCGATGTGCTGCGCCGGGCGCCGTATCTGGTGGTGCCGTGTCTGGTGATGGACGGCTCCCATACGTACGGCGACGAGCGGCGGGACACGGCGGAGCGCGAGATGTTCGTGGTCGCCGCGGGGGCCGGCATCCAGAACTTCCTGGTGGCGCTGGCGGGCGAACAACTCGGCTCGGCGTGGGTGTCGTCGACGATGTTCTGCCGCGATGTGGTGCGGAAGGTGCTGGAGCTGCCGGAGTCGTGGGATCCGCTGGGCGCGGTCGCGGTGGGACGTCCGGCAGACGCACCTGTGCCGCGGGCGGGGCGGGATCCGGAGGGGTTCATCACGGTGCGGTGAGGCGGGGGCGCGGGCGGGGGCGTCTCCCCGTCACAGGCGGGCGATGTCGCCCCGGGTCATGCGTGGGGCCCGGCGGGGCGGGACGCGGCCCGAGAGCAGGATGAGTCGGGTCGCCCGGTGGCGCTGGCCCGCGTAGGGGGCGAGCAGGGCCAGCATCTCCTCGTCGTCGGCGTTCCGGTTGTCCGCCAGCGCGTGGCCGACGATGCCGGGCAGGTGGAGATCGCCGACCGTGACCGCGTCGGCCGCGCCGTTCGACCGCTGAAGGGTCTCGGCCGAGGTCCAGGGACCGATGCCGGGGATCAGTTCCAGTCGGGCCATGGCCTGAGGGAGTTCCATGGCCGACGCCTCCTCCAGGCGGCGGGCGGCCCGTACCGCGCGCAGGATCGTGGCCGAGCGCTTGGCGTCGACGCCCGCGCGGTGCCACTCCCAGGACGGGATCAGCGACCAGGTGCGGGCGTCCGGCATGACGTGCAGGCCGAGGGCGGTGAAACCGGCGTCGTGCGCGGGGCCGGGAGCCGGGGTGCCGTGCGTGCGGACCAGGTAGCGCCAGGCGCGGTAGGCCTCGTCCGTGGTGACCTTCTGCTCGAGGACCGACGGGATCAGGGATTCCATGACCAGGCCGGTGCGCAGCAGCCGCAGGCCCGGGCGACTGTGCCGGGTCAGGGCGAGCAGCCGGTGGCGCGGACGGAAGGCGTCGGGGTCGTCCGCCGCGCCGAGCAGCGTCGGCAGCTGGTCCAGCAGCCAGGGCGCGCCCGGTCCCCAGGCCGCCGCCTCGATCCGGCCGCCCCGGGCCGTGACACGGAGGGTGCCGGGGCCAGCGGGGGTGCGGCAGGCCCGCCAGACCGTGCCGTTCCGGGTCATCCGGAAGGTGGGATCGGCGGGGCCTCGGCGCAGCGGGCCGAGAACCAGGCGCAGGTCGAGCGGGCCGGGCGGGGCCCAGTCGCGGGTCAGCGCGTCCGGCACCGGAGCCGCCGCCTGCTGCGGGACGGCCCCGCGAGGGGCGCTGCGGGGTGCGAATCGTCCTGCCACGGTGAGGTCCTCGGTCGTCGGGGGTGCCTGTCGAGGGTAGCGACCTCGCCCACGATGGGCAGTGGGGGAAGGAGCGGCGTCCGGGACGTCCGCATCCAAGGCGGAGGAGGGAATCGGATGGGGCTCCCCCGATCGAACGCGGCTGAGAGCTCGGGGAAGGAGCGTCGGCGACTGACGACAGCGCCGGCGGCGGAGGTCCCGGACACCGCGACGCCGCTGACCATCGTGGGCGAGGTCGTCAGCGCGGTGGTGGGTGCCCGGCTGTGTGTCGGGCCGGCCGTTCGTCCTATTCGTCGGACGAGAAGCGCACCGACGCGTCCGGCAGGACCGCCCCGCACCAGACGCGGATGCCGTCGCGCAGTTCGTTGTCGGCGCCGACCTGTGCCCCGTCCCCGATGACCGCGCCCTCGATCACTGTACGGCTGCCGATCCTGGCACCGGCTCCGACCAGCGAGTCCGTGATCACCGCTCCCGGTTCGACGACCGCGCCGGCCAGCACGGCGGAACCGTCGATCCGGGCTCCCCCGCCGATCAGGGCTCCCTCGCCGATGACCGTACCGCCGCTGAGTTTGGCGTCGGCGGCCACGGAGGCCGTCGGCAGGACGAGCTGGTCGCCGCACCGGCCGGGGACGGCCGGGGACGGGGCGTGGCCCAGGACCAGATCGGCGGAGCCGCGTACGAAGGCCTGCGGGGTGCCGAGGTCCAGCCAGTACGTGGAGTCGACCATGCCGTGGAGATGTGCGCCGGAGGCGAGCAGTCCGGGGAAGGTCTCCCGCTCGACGGAGACCGGCCGGCCGGCCGGGATGGTGTCGATGACCGCCCGGCGGAAGATGTACGCCCCGGCGTTGATCTGGTCGGTGACGATCTGCTCGGGGGTCTCGGGCTTCTCCAGGAAGGCGGTGACCCTGCCGTTGCCGTCCGTCGGGACGAGACCGAAGGCGCGCGGGTCCTCGACCCGGGTGAGATGGAGGGAGACATCCGCTCCGGAGGTGGTGTGCGAGGCGACCAGCGCCCGGATGTCGAGGCCGGTGAGGATGTCGCCGTTGAAGATGAGCACCGGTTCGTCGGGCCCTGCGGCGAGACGGGACGCGACGTTGCGTATCGCTCCGCCGGTGCCGAGCGGTTCGCGTTCGGTGACGTACTCGATGTGGAGGCCGAGCTTAGAACCGTCCCCGAAGTACGGTTCGAAGACCTCCGCCAGGTACGAGGTCGCGAGCACGATGTGCTCGACCCCGGCGGCCCGGGCACGCGCCAGCTGATGGGTGAGGAACGGGACGCCCGCGGCCGGAACCATGGGCTTGGGGGTGTGCACCGTGAGCGGGCGCAGCCGGGTTCCCTTGCCGCCGACCAGGAGGATCGCTTCTCTTGCCTCTGTCACAGCACTGACTCTGCTTCCTGGTGGGGCCTGGCCTGGTTTCGGCTGGCCAGTGTATGCAAACCGGTTCGTCGTCTCCGGTCAGCGGCCCTGCAGGCGGGCCGAGCTGGTCCGCGCCGAGCCGAGCTTCTGGTAAAGACGCGCTCCGGGGCATTCGGTTGCGAAGCCGTCCCGGTGGCCGGAGATGACGTTGAGCCGGGCCTTCGCTCCCTTCTTGTACTTGTTGCCGCCGCCCGAGACGAGCGTGACCTTGCCGCTCGGGTTGGCTCCGAACAGGCCGAGCTTCCAGGCGGTGAGCTTCGCAAGGGCGTTCACCGCGGCGGCCGACGGGTTCGACGTGGTGAAGGTGCCGAGCACGGCGATGCCCATGCTGTTGGAGTTGAAGCCGAGCGTGTGCGCTCCGAGGACGGCCTTCGTCACGCCTCCCGCACGTCCTTCGTAGATGTTTCCGCACTTGTCGACGGCGAAGTTGTAGCCGATGTCGCGCCAGCCGTTGCTCTTGACGTGGTAGCGGTAGATGCCGCGCAGGACCGAGGACGCCTGGGAGCAGGTGTAGTTGTTGCCCGTGGCGCTGTGGTGGATGAACGCGGCCTTGACGCTCTTGGTGTACACGAAGGCCCGCTCCCGGAGCTTCTCGTCGGCACCCCAGCCCTTGCGGGTGATGATGCGCGGGCGGGGCCCGATGTACGGCTGGGCGCCGGGCGCGAGCTTGGCATCCGCCTCGCCGCGTGCCTCGGACTCCTCCTTGCTCAGGGCGGGGAGCACGCTCGCTCCGAGCGGCGTGGTGCGGCCGTCGGTGTCGGTGGTGTCGGTGGTATCGGGGGTGCTCCAGGCGTCCTTGGTGTTCCCGGTGTTCCCGGTGTTCCCCGTGTCCCCGGTGTTCCCCGTGTCCCCGGTGTCCCCGGTGGCCCCGGTGGCCCCTGTGGCCTCGGGGCCCGACGCCGGGAGCTGTTGCGGGTCCTTGCCGGGGTCGACGAGTTCGAGGCGCAGGCCGGTGGGCAACGGTACGGCGGCGGAATCCCGGTCCTGCGGGTCGGAGGTCTCCGGGCGCACGCGGACCGCGACGCCGTCCGATGCGCCGACCCAGAGCGGGGCGGTGGAGCCGCGTACGGCGCCGGATGCGCGCTCGTCGGTCCCGAAGTCGGCGGCGTGCTCGGCGTTGTGCGTCTCCAGGTCCTGCCAGTCCGACCACCGGGTGGTGCCGGCGGTGCGGGTACGGACCTGGACGGTGCCGTGGAGTTCGGTGCCGATGTCGTCCCAGACGACGCCGACCAGGGAGAACGGGTGGACCTCGCGTTCGGGCAGCCCCTGTTCGGCGGGCTCGGCGGTCCGGGAGGGTTCGTCGGTGCCCCGGTCGGACGCGGGCGGCAGGGGCGATATCGGCAGGGACTCCGTCGAGCCCGGCAGGTCGGAGGGCTCGGCCGACCCGGCAGGGGCGGTGCGGGTGCCGGGGGCGGCGCCCGCGGGCACGGCCGACGACAGCACGAGAACCGCCACGCAGGCGACACCGATCGAGGATGCAATGAAGGCACGCATACGAATGATCCTGGGCACAATCGACAACTCCGGCCACCTGGGCATCTCCGCACCCTTGACGGGCCGCCTGCCGAACCGGTGCACCCGGTGCCCGTCCGCCCTACCCGGCCGGGCACCGCCGCGTACTCTTGCGCGGATGAACGCCACCGACCGCACCCCCGCCGACCTGCTGCGTTCCGCTCTCGCCGCGGATCCGGCCCGCCCCTTGGTCACTTTCTACGACGATGCCACCGGAGAACGCGTCGAACTGTCGGTGGCCACCTTCGCCAATTGGGTGGCCAAGACCGCCAATCTCCTCCAGGGCGAACTCGCCGCGGAACCCGGTGACCGGCTCGCCCTTCTGCTGCCCGCGCACTGGCAGTCCGCGGTGTGGCTGCTCGCCTGTTCCTCGGTCGGCGTGATCGCCGATGTGCAGGGCGACCCGGCCGGTGCCGACCTCGTCGTCAGCGGCCCGGACTCGCTGGGGGCGGCGCGCGCCTGCCGCGGCGAGCGGGTCGCCCTGGCACTGCGCCCGCTGGGCGGCAGGTTCCCGCGCACGCCCGAGGGTTTCGCGGACTACGCGGTCGAGGTGCCGAGCCAGGGCGACCGGTTCACCCCGTTCGCACCGGTGGATCCGGACGCTCCCGCGCTGGCGGTGGGCGGGGCCGAGCTGACGGCGGCGCACCTGGTGGCGCGGGCCCGCGAGGATGCGGCCGGTCTCGGCCTGACCGCCGGATCGCGACTGCTGACGGGACGTACGTACGACACCTGGGAGGGGCTGAGCGCGGGGCTGTTCGCACCGCTGGCCGCCGGGGGTTCCGTGGTCCTGTGCCGGCACCTGGGACAGCTGGGCGAAGAAGGACTCGCCCAGCGCATCGAGAGTGAGCGGGTCACCAACACCGCGGTATGACAAGCGCCCTGAGGATCACTCGTCCGGCCCACACCGGGTCGAGTCCTCGGGGCTGTGCGTCAACTCCGGTACATCATCGGCGGTACAGACCACTCGGGACACAACCAAGCGTGAGGTTCAGCCGTCTACTCCTGCGACCGGCGGCCCAGCGCGCCGCCGAACGTGAAGGATGGACGCAGACGTGAGCGAAAGCGCCGGCCCGCCGGACGACTCCGACGACTCGGCTGCGGGCGAGGACAGGTCGCGGACCGGGGACGGCTCCGGCGTCGGTCCGGAGCCCGTCGCCGGGCGCGGGCACCACTGGCTGCGCTGGGCCGCGCTCGGCGTCTCGCTCGTCGTCCTGGTCGCTGCGGGCGGCGGCTGGTGGCTGTACCAGAAGCTCGAAGGCAACATCCGGACCGACACCTCGGCGGCCGCCGAACTCAAGGTGTACGAACGGGAACGGCCCGCCACCGTGGTGCACGACGCGGAGAACATCCTGCTCATCGGCTCCGACAGCCGGGCCGGTGACAACCGCGCGTACGGGCGTGACGACGGCGGCAGTCAGCGTTCGGACACCACGATCCTGCTGCATCTCGCGGCGGACCGGAAGAGCGCCACCGCGGTGTCCCTGCCGCGCGATCTGATGGTGTGGATCCCGGCCTGCCACCGGGCGGACGGTACGGCCACGAAGAAGCAATTCGCCCAGTTCAACTGGGCCTTCGAGTTCGGCGGCACCGCCTGCACGATCCGTACGGTCGAGAAGCTGACCGGCATCCGGATCGACCACCAGATGGTCGTCGACTTCAACGGCTTCAAGGACATGGTCGACGCCGTGCACGGCGTCGAGGTCTGCCTCAAGAAGCCGGTGGACGACCCCGACGCCCATCTGAAGCTCTCCGCCGGGCGCCACGAGCTCAACGGCGAACAGGCACTGGGGTACGTACGCGCCCGCAAGTCCATCGGCAACGGCAGCGACACCGAACGGATGGACCGTCAGCAGCAGTTCCTGGGCGCACTGGTCAACAAGGTGCAGAGCAACGGCGTCCTGCTCAACCCGACCCGTCTCTACCCGGTGCTGGACGCGGCGACCAAGGCGCTGACCACGGACCCGGGTCTGGACAGCCTCAAGGACCTGTACGAGCTGGTGCGCGGCCTGCGCGACGTACCGACCGACCAGGTGCAGTTCCTGACCGTGCCCCGGCAGCCGTACACCGCCGACCCGAACCGGGACGAACTGGTACAGCCCGATGCGAACCGGCTCTTCAAGCGGTTGCGCGACGACGCCCCCGTCGCAGTGGTCCCAGCGGACCGGCTCAAGAACGACCAGGGCGACGGGGATGACAGTGGGAAGAACAACGGGAAAAACAATGCCCCGGCCGATACACCGGGAGCCTCTGGCCCGAGTCCCACACCGACCTATTCGGGCAACAACGCGGCGGCGGACCTGTGCAAGCAGTAAAGCAATTCCCAAGCAGAAGCCGGTGATCGGCGTGTAATGAGCAGAATGACCAGTTGTAAGAACCGTGGAATTTGTCACGCGCGTCGCCCGATTCGGAACCGGGCCGATAGTGTGACGCGATCCGGTGCTGTCGGCCGCCAGGCCGCGCACTTCTGGAGCGAAAGATCGAGCGCCTGACCGGGGGAGGCGCCTCGCGTGGCACCGACGGAGGACTCAAGCAACCGTGGATGCGCAAAGCCGTGGGCGGGCGAATGAATTCGACCCCGCAGACCAGTGGGTCCTCAACCCGCAGACCGGCGATTACGAACTGCGACTGAATAATTCCGGAGGGGATTCGGCCGGTGCTTCCCAGGCACCGGGCCCGCGCATCCCCCGTCGCAGAGAACCGGTCCGCGACGATGACGGCGAACGCGAAAACACGAATCGTGACGACGGCGGCGAGCGCCGGAGCCAGGTCCGTGACGGGCGCGGGTCCGGTCGCCGCGACGAGGTGCCGGGGCAGCGCGGCCGCCGTTCGGCCAACGGCCCGCGCGGCCAGGAGAGTTCCGATGGCGAGACGGCGGGCCGTCGCAGCCGCAAGGCCCCCAAGGCGCGCCGCAAGAAGGCGTTGCTGTGGACCGGCGGCACGATGGCCTTCGTACTGGTCGGGCTGTCGGTGGGCGGATACGCGCTGTACCAGCACTTCAACGGCAACCTGAGCACCGTCGACATCGGCAGCGCCGGCAACAAGAACGTCTTCGACAACAACGCCCCGGTCAACATCCTGATCATCGGGACCGACAAGCGCACCGGCAAGGGCAATGAGGGGTACGGCGACAAGGGCAGTGTGGGCCACGCCGACACCAACATCCTCTTCCACGTCTCCAAGGACCGCACCAACGCGACGGCGCTGAGCATCCCCCGCGACCTGATCACCGACATCCCGGACTGCACCGCCAAGCAGCCGGACGGCTCGGAGAAGGTCATCCCGGGTACGCCGAATGTCCGCTTCAACGAGAGCCTCGGCCAGGAGGGCCGTAACGCCGGCTGCACCATGGAAACGGTCAAAGAGATCACCGGCATGCAGGTCGACCACTTCATGATGGTCGACTTCAACGCGGTGAAGGAGCTGTCCACCGCGGTCGGCGGCGTCGAGGTCTGCCTGGCCAAGCCGGTCAAGGACCCGGACTCGCATCTGGACCTGTCGGCGGGCGAGCACAAGATCCAGGGCGAGGACGCCCTGGCGTTCGTGCGGACCCGGCACAGCTTCGGCAACCATGGCGACCTGGACCGGATCAAGGTCCAGCAGCAGTTCATCGCTTCGATGATCCGGCAGATGCAGTCCGACTCCACCCTGACCAGCCCGACCAAGCTCTACAAGCTGGCGGACGCCGCGACCAATGCGCTCACCGTCGACACCGGCATCGGCACGGGGACGAAGCTGGCATCGCTGGCCCAGGAGCTCAGCAAGGTCAACACCAAGAACATCACCTTCGTCACCGTGCCGGTGCTCGACAACCCGGCAGAGAAGACACCGGTCACCGTCGTACTGAACCCGCCCAAGGCCGACCCGCTGTTCGCCATGATGCGCGAGGACACCTCGCTGACCGAGGTGAAGGCGCAGGAGAAGGCCGCGAAGAGCAAGCAGAACGCGGCCCTCAAGGGCCCCAAGGCCGCCGCGGCCGACGTACGGGTCGATGTGTACAACGGCGGCAAGGTCGGCGGCGGCGCGCAGAAGACCGTCGTCTGGCTGCAGAACAACCAGGGCGTACTCAAGTCCACGAACAAGGCCAACGCCCCGGCGAAGATCGCCAAGACGACGTTGGAGTACGCGCCGAACCAGGCGGACCAGGCCCGCGCCCTGGCCGCCATGATGGGCCTGCCCGGCTCCGCCCTGAAGGAGGGCACCACGGACGCCGAGGGGCTCCAGGCGATGGTGCTGACTCTGGGCGCCGACTTCAAGGGCGCGGGCATTCCCATCACGGGACCGGCGAAGGTGCCGGACGGAATTCAGCAGGCAAACGCCGACAAGGCAGAGTGCGCCAAGTGACACCGGGTCACTGCGCCACACCACGAGTCTGAGCAGCAGGGGGGTCCGGTGGGACGAAGCAGTACACCTGAGGAGGGGACGCGACCACATGTCCGGCATGCCGGTCAACTCGGCTGGGACGACGGTCTCTACGAGGACACGCCGGAGAAGGGTCCGGCCTCCGGCGCCGAGGACGGTCCGTCCCCCGCGGCGGACGGCGGCCATGGGCCGGGCGGGGCGAAGCGGCGCGGCAGGACGGGCAAGCGCCGCGTGCTGCGCTGGACCGCCTCGGTCCTCGCGCTCGTCATAGTCGGCGGCGCCGCCGCCGGATACCTCTATTACGAGCACCTCAACGGAAACCTCAAGAAGGCGGATCTGACGCTCGGCGACAAGAAGATGGCCGACCACAAGGCCAACGCCGCCGGTCAGACCCCGCTGAACATCCTGCTCATAGGCTCCGACGCGCGGGACTCCAAGGAGAACCAGAAGCTCGGCGGGGCCAAGGAAACTTTCGGGGCGCCGCCTCTGGCCGACGTACAGATGCTGCTCCACCTCTCCGCAGACCGCAGCAACATGTCGGTGATCAGCATGCCGCGCGACACCATGCTGAAGTACCCGAAGTGCACCGACCCGGTGACGAAGAAGGTCTACCCCGCGACCACCGACCTGAAGATAACCAACGAGACGCTCATCCGCGGCGGTCCCGGTTGTTCCGTGGCCACCTGGTACGAGCTCACCGGCATCACCATCGACCACTTCATGATGATCGACTTCTCCGGTGTGATCTCGATGGCCGACGCGATCGGTGGTGTCCCGGTCTGTGTCAAGAGCAACGTCTACTCGCACACCAGCGCCGGCAAAGGTTCCGGGCTGAAGCTGGAGAAGGGCACCACGAAGATCAAGGGCAAGCAGGCCCTCCAGTGGCTGCGCACCCGCTACGGCTTCGAGGACGGCACCGACCTCGGCCGCACCCACGCCCAGCACATGTATATGAACTCGATGGTCCGTGAGCTGCGCAAGGGCACCAAGCTCACCGACCCGGGCAAGCTGACGAGTCTCGCCGAGGCGGCGACGGACGCGCTGACGGTCGACAAGGGCGACAAGGGTCTCGGCTCGATCGACAGGCTCTACGACCTCGCGGAGGAGCTCAAGAAGGTACCCACCAAGCGCATCACCATGACGACGATGCCGAACGTCTACGGGACGGGCGCGCTCAAGGAGCGGGTGCTCCCCAAGCCCGGCGAAGCCGACCAGCTCTTCCAGATGGTCCGCGACGACATCCCGCTCGACGGCAAGGCGTCCAAGCGCAAGGCACCGGCCGCCGCCAAGAAGCCCACGGCCTCCCCGGCCGAGATCCCGGTGACCGTCCGCAACGGAACGCGCACCGACACCGAGTACCCGGCCAAGGGCCGCGCCTCGACGGTCAAGGAGCTGCTGGCCGGTAAGGGCTTCACCCAGGCCACGATCGACGCGCAGAGCACCGAGGCCGCGAAGCGCACCGGGATCCTCTTCCCCACCGTGGACATGGAGGGCAACGCCCAGGCGGTCGCCAAGGCGCTCGGCATCCCGCTGTCGGCGGTGAAGAGGTCGGCCGACGTCTCGGGCATCACGCTGACCGTGGGGGCCGACTGGCGCGAGGACGGCGACTACCACGCGCCCTCGGCCAAGGAGAAGACCCCGGACAGCGCACGGGCGCTCAACGGCGACGACGAGTCGGCCTGCATGGACATCCAGCCGGGCTTCGGCTGGTAGGCACTGGGACACGACGCACCGCGGGGGCCCTCCGGCACATCGGAGGGCCCCCGCGGTGTCCGGGGTGCTCAGAGCCTGTCGGGTGTCCTCCGACCGGCGCTCAGACAGTCATGGTCGGGCGGCGGCTGGCGATGACCTTCTTCGCGAGCGAACGCGGGCTGGTCAGGAAGCCGTACCCCCACGACATGTGCATCGTCGCGAGGGCCACCGGGATCTGCGCCCGCGCCTTCAGCGACAGGCCCCGGCCCGCCGGGAGGGACCCGGCGACGATCGCCGCAGCGTACCCGGCGGGGACGACGAACGCCCACGGGGTGACGGCCGCACCGACCACGATGCCCGCCGCGATCGCGCAGACGGCGGTCGGCGGCGCCAGGTAGCGCAGGTTGATCGAGCCGGAGTGGTAGCGGGCGACGACGTGCCGCCAGCGGCCGTAGTCCTTGTACTGCTTGGCGAGCGCCCTGACCGAGGGCCGGGGCCGGTACTGCACCTTCAGCTCGGGCGAGAACCAGATCAGACCGCCCGCCTCACGGATGCGGAAGTTCAGCTCCCAGTCCTGGGCCCGGATGAACTCCACGTTGTAGCCGTCGGCCTTCTCCAGGGCCTCGCGACGGAAGACACCGAGATACACGGTCTCCGCCGGGCCCGCCTGGCCGCCAGTGTGGAAGGCCGCGTTGCCGACGCCGATCTTCGACGTCATGGCTGCGGCCACGGCGTCCTCCCAGGCGTTCTCGCCCTCGGCGTGCATGATGCCGCCGACGTTCTGCGCGCCCGTCTCCTCCAGGAGGCGGACGGCCGTCGCGATGTAGTCGGGGGAGAGCATGCCGTGGCCGTCGACCCGCACGACTATGGGGTGGCGGGATGCCTTGATCGCGGCGTTGAGGGCGGCCGGCGTGCGGCCGGTCGGGTTCGGGACGGTGTGCACCCGGGGGTCCTCGCGCACCAGCTCCGCGGCGATCTCGTCCGTACGGTCGGTGGAGGGGCCCAGTGCGATCACCACCTCCATCTCACCTGCGTACTCCTGCTCCAGGATGTGCCGGACGGAGTTCCTGAGATGACGTTCCTCATTGAGCACCGGCATGATCACGGAGACGGCGGGGTGCTGCGCGGCAGACATGGTGGTCCTCGGGTGGTCCTCGGGGGCGCCGGGGGTTCACACCCCACCAGGCGGCGTTATTCGGCCGCCACGTTACCGCGAATGGGGGACACCGGCGCGCGCCGCCGGGTTGCTTCCCGGGGTGCAGATCATATGGACCTACTGTGCGAACGGTCCCCTTGCACCGCGGAGGTTCCCCCGTGCCCACACCGCACCCCTCCCCCCGTCCACCGCGCTCGCGCGCAATTCCGCCGCAGCGCAGGTCCAGAAGGCAGGACGCGCGGCCGCGCTGGGGCATGCGGCTGGTGACCGGTATCTCCGTGCTGGTGCTCGGGGCCGGCGGAATCGGCCACGCGGTGGTGACCAGCCTGGAGACCGGGATCGACCGGATCGACCCGTTCAAGGACATGAAGAACCGGCCCCCGGGCGGCAACGGCATGAATCTGCTGCTCGTCGGCATCGACGGCCGCGACAGGATCACCCGGGAGGAGAAGGCGAAGTACCGGCTGGGCGGTGCGCCGTGCGACTGCACCGACACGGTCATGCTGGTGCATCTGTCGGCGGACAAGGAGCGCGCGAGCGTCGTCTCGCTGCCGCGTGACAGCTACGCCGAGGTCCCCGAGCACAAGGACCGGACCACGGGCGAGACGCACTCCGCCCACCCGGTGAGGCTGAACGCCGCCTACGCCGAGGGCGGGCCCGGACTCACCGTGCGGACCGTCGAGCACCTGACGGGCGTCAAGATCGACCACTACCTGGAGGTCGACTTCACCAGCTTCATGAAGACGGTGGACACCCTGGGCGGGGTGCAGATCTGCACCGCCCGGCCGTTGAAGGACTCGTACAGCGGTCTCGATCTCGCCGCGGGCACCCACGACCTGGACGGCGGGCAGGCGCTCCAGTACGTACGCTCCCGGCACATCGACGGAGCAGCCGACCTGGGCCGGATGCAGCGCCAGCAGAAGTTCCTCGCCTCGCTGATCAAGCAGGCGACCGGCAGCGGTGTGCTGCTGAACCCGGTGAAGTTCCAGGACGTCGCCTCGACGGTGCTGGGCTCGGTCCGGGCCGACAAGGGGTTCGGTACGGAGCAGATGCTGGAACTCGGCCAGGCGATGCGGGGCTTCTCCCCCGCCTCGTCCGAGTTCGTCTCCGTGCCGCTGGGGAACGTCGCGTACCCGGTCAAGGGCATCGGCTTCACGGTCAAGTGGGACGAGAAGAAGTCGAAGAAGCTCTTCCAGGCGCTGCGCGACGACAAGCCGCTCGCCCCGAAGCGGGCCGGCCGGCCGAAGGCCGTGCAAGTCGCTGTCGCTCCGCAGCAGATCCGGGTCCAGGTCTACAACGGCACCCCGAAGGACGGACTCGGCAAGGCGGTCGACGACGCGCTGCGCGCCACCGGTTTCGACACCACCCGGGCCCCGCTGAACGGGGAGCCGCGCGATCTCCGGCACACACTGATCACCTACGACCCGCGCTGGGACCAGTCCGCGAAGTCCCTGGCGGGCGCGTTGCCCGGGGCCGAGCTGCGAGCGGTGCGGGGACAGGGCTCCATGATGAAGGTGACGGCGGGCACGGACTTCGAACAGGTGCGGCAGGTGCGGGGCGAGGAGACGAACCAGGGCGAGTTCGGCGCGGTCACGGGCGACCAGGTGGCATGCCCGTGACCACCCGCGACCACCGCTGACCGTTCGTGACCGTGGGTGAGTCCGCGCTCAGTCGACGTCGATGCCGTCCGCCACGCGCTTCTCGCGCAGTTCCTTGATCGCGCGGCGCCGGGCGAGGCGGTGGGTGCGGCGGATCTGCGCCTCCTGGTAGCGCCGCCGGTCGCGCCCCGTCTCCGGTATCACCTGCGGCACGGGGCGCGGCCTGCCGTCGGCGTCGACCGCGGCGAACACCAGATACGCGCTGCCGACCTGCTGGGCGGGGGTGGATTCGTTCCACCGCTCGGCCATGACCCGGACGCCGACCTCCATCGAGGAGCGGCCGGTCCAGTTCACCTGGGCGCGGACGTGAACAAGGTCACCCACGCGGACCGGCTCCAGGAAGACCATCTCGTCCATCGAGGCCGTCACCGCGGGTCCGCCGGAGTGCCGGCCCGCCACGGCGCCCGCCGCGTCGTCGACCAGTTTCATGATCACGCCACCGTGCACGGTACCCAGCAGATTGGTGTCGCTGCCGGTCATGATGTGGCTGAGGGTGGTCCGGGAAGCGGCGGTCGGCTTGCCCGGAATGTCGCCCTCCGGGCGCGGGGCCTGATCTGTCATACCGTCCACCTTATGCGGGGGCTTCCGGTCGGCGGCAATGCATCAGCTTCGCAACAGCCCTGATGCGATTTCCCGTACCCCCTGTAAGAGCAGGGCGCCCGGCCTGCACACTGGACCGCATGAACGATTGGCCCGAGGGCTGGACCGACAACAACCGCGGCGGCAATCGCTACGGGCAGGGCAGCAACAGCGACCAGCCCGAGAGCGCCCGTAGGATGCCGCACGTTCAGCGGCGTCCGGCGCCGCCGCGGCAGTACCCCGCACCGCCCCGGCAGCGCCAGGGGGAGTCCCCGCAGTACTCCGGCGGCTACGACGACAGAGCGGGGTACGACAGCGGTTACAACACGGGCCAGGTCTACAGCGGCGGTGGCAACGGCGGTGGCCGGGGCAACGGCTACGGTGGCGGCGGCCGGGGCGACGGCGGTTACGTCCAGGGGCGCCCGGCGCCGAACTGGCGCCGCCGGATAAAAATAGGCGCGCTGTCCCTGGTCGTCGTGGTGCTCGCGGTCTCCATAGGCACGTACTTCTGGGCCGACTCCAAGCTCAAGCGCGAGGTGGACCTCTCCAAGGTCATCGAGCGGCCGAAGGCCGGCGACGGCACCAACTACCTGATCGTCGGCTCCGACAGCCGCGCGGGCATGACGGCCGACGACAAGAAGCGGCTGCACACCGGCTCCGCCGAGGGCAAGCGGACCGACTCGATGATGATCCTGCACGACGGGTCGAACGGCCCGACGCTCGTCTCCCTGCCGCGCGACTCCAACGTCGAGATCCCCTCGTACAAGGGCTCCGACTCCGGCAAGCTCTACCCGGCCCGCGGCCGCTTCACCAAGCTGAACGCCGCCTACGCCGAGGACGGCCCCGAACTCCTCGTCCGTACCGTCGAGTTCAACACCGGGCTGCACATCGACCACTACGTCGAGATCGGCTTCGGCGGCTTCGCCAAGATCGTGGACGCGATCGGCGGGGTGGAGCTGGACATCCCCAAGGCGTTCAAGGACAAGAAGTCCGGCGCCGACTTCCAGGCGGGCAAGCAGACGCTGAACGGTGAGCAGTCCCTCGCCTTCGTGCGGACCCGGTACGCCTTCGCGGGCAGCGACCTGGACCGTACGAAGAACCAGCAGAAGTTCCTCGCGGCGCTGGCGAACCAGACGGCGACACCGTCCACGATCCTCAACCCGTTCAAGCTGTACCCGACGATGGGCGCCGGCCTGGACACCCTGATCGTGGACAAGGACATGTCGCTCTGGTCCCTGGGGCAGATGTTCTTCGCCATGAAGGGCGTCACGGGCGGCGACGGCACATCGATGAACATGCCGATCTCGGGCTCCACCCGTGGCAACCTGGTCTGGGACAAGGCCAAGGTCAAGCAGTTGGTGGACCAGCTCAACAACGACGAGAAGGTCACCGTTTCCGGCAACTGACGGCGGAGCTGAAGCAGGGCCCGGACGGTTCGCCGTCCGGGCCCTGCTCCTTGTGCGGCGGATCCGGGAAGAGGCTGACGGCCCCAGGCGTTCCGGCGTGGCCCTGCTCCTTGCGCGGCGGACCCGGGAAACCCGGCCCGTCCGCGCGGTCACTCTTCCGGCCTGCGCCCCTGGGCCAGCAGGGCCGCGTGCGGCAGCGCCAACCGGCCGTCGTCCGCGAGGAATTCGGTGCATAGCGCGTCGTACTCCCGCTTGGCCGCAGCCACTCCGGCCGGCCCCCGGCTGTTGACCAGCTGCCCGATCGCGGCCACGCCGGCGGCCGGCCCGGCCCACCACTCCTCGGCCCCGACCCGGTGGTCCCAGATCAGCGTCTCGCTCCGTACGTCCCCGAGACCGGCCGACTCCAGCAGCCCGGCGAGCCCTTCCCGGGTACGCGGAAAGTTGTGCCCGGGGTCGACGGTGGCCAGCCACTCGGGCCGGGTCAGCCCCGCCGCCTCGGCGGCCCGCCCGATCAGCGCCTGACCGGGGGCACCCGGCGCCTGCCAGATGGTGACGGCGACCCGGCCGCCGGGACGGGTGAGCCGGGTCAGCTCGGCCAGGGCGTCCAGCGGACGGCCGACGTGGTTGAGCACGAAGTTCGCCACGACGGCGTCGAACCCGCCGTCCTCGTGCAGTTGTGGAAGCGTCCCGCACCGGACATCGGCCCCGGGTGCGGCGCGCCGGGTCAGCTCCACCATCCCGGGATCGGCGTCCACGGCCCGTACGGCCGCACCGCGCGCGACGGCCGCGACCGTCGCGGCCCCGCTGCCGCACCCCACGTCGAGCACCCGCGTTCCGGGCCCGACCCCGGCGGCATCCAGCAGCGCGGGCACGGCATGGGCGCAGAGCCGCGCGAAGGTCCGGGCGTAACTCTCGGCCCGGCCCTCCCAGATACGCCGCTCGCTCACATCGAACGCGGTCATCGCACGCCTCCCCCGGGCCTCTGCGGCTCGCCCTCGTCCAGGTCTTCCACAAACCCGCCAAGACTACGTCCCACTGGACTCACCGTCCGGGGCGGCCCGGCCTGGCGGCTGTTGCTCCCCGCCCGGGCGGAAGCACGGTCGGCCGGGTTCCGGCCCCACCGCTATTCGCTGTAGTCGATGTTGCCCCCCTCGTCCATCCTGGGGTGGATCTGCATGGGCTCCTGGATGTCGATGTCCGAGCGCCGTGGGCCTTCCGGGCCGGCCGGACCGACACGCATCATCCGTTCGATCCGGGCGATCTCGAAGCAACGCCCCTGTACGTCCAGCTCGTTGGGCCGCAGTCGACGCGTGAACGCCTCCGCCGCCCGCGCGTACACAGCGGCCTCCTCCTCGTCGACCTCCCCGGTCAGCGGCAGGACCGTCTTCAGATAGTGGGCCAGGGAGCGCCGCGCGTCCTGGGGGGTGGGGTGCTGACTCGACGCCATCGACCAGGACTTCTCCTTGCGCTCCATCACCCGGAAGACGACCGGCAGCAGCACCAGGCCCGGATGGGTCCGCAACGCCCGTTGCGAATCCTCCAGTACGTCGGGCGGGAAGCGCTCCGAGGTGTACGAGAGCGGCAGCAGGCCCATCCGGTCCAGACCCTCCGTCAGCCCTACCGCCGCCGCGTGGTCGACGACGAAGCCCTTGGTGGTCGAGGGCGTGCGCAGCTGGGTGTCCCAGCCCTCCGAGTCGACGTCCGTGGGCCTGGGCGGCTCCAGGCGCCCCTCGCCGATCCGGGCGAACTCGTCGGCGCGCACGACGCGGTAGCGCGTGTCACCGACGGTCAGTTCATTCAGCGGCTCGGTCTCCAGCCGGGCCACCGCGTCCAGCAGGATGCGCCGCTCGCGGGGGTCGTCCGTGCCGTCCTTGGCCTTGAACCAGAGGTGGGAGTTCAGCTCGTCGCGGGCATCCTGCGGATAGCCGGTGTCCATGTCGGTCAGCAGCCGCCACCGCGGCTGCTCGCCGCGGCGCTGCTCGGCGATGCCGAAGAGCGGCCCCCGGACCACGATCTTCCCGTACGTCCGGGACGCGGCGAGCGCGTCCGCCTCGGTGACCTGGGACACCGGGTCGTCCCGGCGCTGCACGTTGATGACGAGGTGGTCCGGCGATGCCTGGCGGTAATCGGTCATGCACCCAGTGTGCCGAGACTGCGGGCGGAAGGTACGGAGAATGCGGGAACGCGGTTCCCGGCCTTGGAGAACAGCCTCGGAGAACAGCCTTGGAAAACATCGGTTCCGGGCAGCACGGAGTGGCGGGCCGAACCACTCCCTCAGTCGGCGAGGATGCTGATGCCGTCTCCGAGCAGTTTGAGTCCGAGGACGAAGAAGAGGACCGCCATCACGACGACATTGTGCGAGGCAGCCCAGTCCCGCCAGTTGCCGAGGACGCTTTTCGCCCGCTCTCCCATGAACAGGTACACGCCCAGTGGAGCGAGCACCCCCAGGGAGGCGATGGCTACGAAAACGGCAAGTACGCCGATCTGCTGCGGGACGGGGATTCCGGCCGAGCTGATCGAGGCGCCGGCGGCGATGGTCAGGGGGGCGTTCTTGACGTTGGCCGCCGACAGCAGGAGCCCGAGTCCGAGGATCTTGAGCGGGGGGAGGCGGTCGATCGCGGCCATCCACTTCGGCAACTGCTCCTGGGAGGGGTCGGCGGGGCGTCGGCGCCACTGCCGGGCGCCGAACAGGACCAGAAGCAGGCCGAGGGCGAGCTTCAGAGCCCCTACCCAGGCGGCCGGTTGCTTGTGGGCCGAGGCGCCGCCCGAGCCTCCCACGGCAAGCATGATCGCCCCCAGGGCGGCGAGGCCCAGAACCCAGCCAAGGGCGAAGAGAGGGCCGTTCAGGCGACCACGGGGCGTGGCCAGGGCGAGGATGATCGCCACGATGGGCAGCGGGCTGACCGCGACACCGGCAGCCAGGCCCAGCACATCGCCGACAGCGTGTCCCAAGGCGGCCTCCACAAGCGTGGGCGGAACGGACGGACTGCGGCGAGCCGCCGGCTCTGCCCTGCTCGGACGCAGGGCGAGAGCCCGCCCGAAGACGAAGCATGTCCATCGTTACGCGGCGTAGTGCTCCGCGCGCGTTACGCACTCCGAACGGGTTGCGGCCCGAGCGGATACCGGACCGGGAAGAGATTGCTGCGCTCCGAACGCCCCAGCCGTAGGCCGTACCCGACGACGGCTGTTCGCCGGTTTCCTTCGGCGCACGCTCGCTCCCCGCCCGTGCCTACGGTGGTTCCGACCGGTCCCTGGGCGCTGCCCGCGATCGGACGGCGCGGCGCCGGCCACTCGTCAACACTGCACGCCCGTGCAGTGTTGATCGTGTAGCTGTGCGGGACGATCACCGCGCACGGTGTTGCTCATAAATGAACAGATGCGAGAGTTCCGAGAACGGCCCGGAGCCGATCGCGTTTCCCCAGGTCGCCATGTGCAGAAGTCCTCCGTGCCGCCGCCCGGCTCGACATGCTGCGGCACCTGGAAGCCGGAGGCGTCGATGCCCACGCGACCGCAGCGATGCACGCGGTCCGGTTCGCCCCCACCATTCTCTGGCCCGCCATCCCGAACACCCCGCCGCCCGGCTGCCGCCGCGACAGCGAACGCCTGCTCCAGCTCGCCGCCAACTGGAGAGAGGCAGCACTGGAACTCGGCGAGTTCGCCCCACCGCCTCCCGCCCTGCGGCTCGTCAGCGACACGACGTCGCCCTCGTAACGCACAGGTCCGGCGTCGAGATCAATCCCCGCGCCGACGGCTGTACCGATGTTCCCCCCAGGCCGGTTCCGGCGCGCACGCAGCGAGGGGGCTCATCGAGCGCGGGAGGAAGGCACGGAGCCCTGTCAGTGGCGGTACTTATAGTCACCCGCATGACGCAGGAGCCACAGCCCCCGAACCTCGCGCTCGACCTCGACGCACTCAGCGCGGCCGTCGGCGAGCAGCCCGACAGAGAGGCGGCATGGCGTTTCATCCGCGCCTTCGCCCGCGACTGGAGCCAACGTCCGCTCACCGGGACCGACGGCTACGCCCCCGCCGAACTCGACACGGCCCAGGCCCGGCTCGGCCTGCCCCTGCCCACAGCACTGCGCGAGGCCTACCAGCTGCTCGGGCATCGGACCGACCTGACGGACAATCAAGACGTGCTGCTCGCCCCGCAGGACCTCTACCTCGACGAGGACCGCGGCGTGCTGGTCTTCCGTGTCGAGAACCAGTCCTGCGCCTACTGGGGAATACGCGTCTCGGACCTCGACCAGGACGACCCGCCTGTCGTCGCCCGCGCCGACCTCATCCGGCCCACCACCGAGGACTGGACCGCGTGGCTGGGCCGGGTCAGCGTCGCGTTCGTCGAGATCGTCCTTTCCGAGGCCCTGTGCGCCGATGAAGACCTGATGGGTTGGGTGACCCCCGACGACGCCGGTCTGCCCGAGAACATCGCCGGCACCTTCCAGCGCCTGCCGTTCCCGGAATACCCGATCAGCCAGCAGCCGGGCTCACGCTGGTACGCGCACGACGAGATCATCCTCCGTGACGACCGCCAGACCGCGTTGTTCCGTGCCCGCACGGAGGCGGCCCTTGACCGCTTCGACGGGGAGGACGAGGAGGACGAGGAGGACTGACGGGAGTCGTCGCGCACGGGCGTGGCGACACTGCCCGCCGAGCGGGATCGGCGCTCGGCGGCGTAGAAGACACGGTACGCACGCCCGGCCACGCCGAGTGACGCGAACCCACACATCACCCGAATCCAACATTCCGCTCCCACCCGGCAGTTCACCGCATCGCGGAAACCCACGACCCGGTGGACCACGTCGCCGCGTTCCACGACGCATAGAGCTTTGAAGAACCCGCGGAAAACACCCTCCCCACCCAAACCCGACCCCGTCACTCACTCGGGTGACACAGGGCAACTCAGCTGGATTTCATGCGGGTTGGCTGGCATAGGCTCGCCGCGACAACCACAGACATGCGACGGCCCCCGACGAGATTCACCGTCTCAACCGGGGGCCTGACCACCGAGGAAGTTAGGCCCTTCCTGATGGATACCCCGCAGGTTACCGCGCCCCCATGCGCCCCGTCCCCCGTACCCGGAGACACCACACCGCAACACCGTCGTCATCCCGCTCCAGAACTGCGACCGCTGCAACCGCGCCTTCCGCTCCCGCCACCCCGGCCACTGCCGCGACTGCCGCGACTGCCGGTCAGACCTCCACACAGCCGCCTGACGGAAACACCACTCAACCCGAACGGACCTCCATGGTCAGCTCGCCCCACGAGGCAATGCACCGCATCTTCCAGGAATACCCCGGACTCTTCTCCCGCGTCTCCGAGGCACTCGGAATCGACATCCCACCACCCACCTCAGCCACCACCCTGCCCACCGACCTCACCGAAGCCCGCCCCGTCGAACGCCGGGTGGACACCCTCCTGCGCATCGAAACAGAACACGACGGACCCTTCCTCCTCGCCATCGAAGCCCAGAGCAAGAAGGACCCCCGCAAAACCACCAGCTGGCCCTACTACGTCAGCTACCTCCACAACAGATACCAACTGCCCACCCTGTTACTCGTCGTCTGCCAGGACCACACCACCGCCGAATGGGCCGCACGCCCCATCTCCATCGGCATCCGCCAATGGCAGACACTCACCCTGAACCCCCTCGTCGCAGGCCCGCACAACATGCCAGTCATCACCGACGTGACCGAAGCCCGCAAAGACCTCGCACTCGCCACCCTGGCCGCCATCACACACGCCGACAATCCGGACGTCGATGCCATACTGAAAACCCTGTCCGCAGCACTACGGGACACACCGGAAACAATCGCCGACCCCCTCGTCGAACTCACCGCACAAGGCCTGGGAAACCGCCCAGCCGCACAACAGTGGAGGAATCTGGTGGCCGTGGACCTCTCTTTCTACAAGTCCTTCATGTCGGAAGAAATCCGGGACGAAGGCCGAGCAAAGGGCCTGGCAGAGAGCCTTCTCCTGGTTCTCGAAGCGCGCGGAATCTCCGTTACCGACGAAATCCGCGAGAAGATCACCTCCTGCAACGACCTCCGGCTCCTGCGCCAGTGGCTCCACCGCGCCGCCACCGTCGCCACCGCCGAGGGAGTCTTCACAGAGGAGTAGCCCCGCCCCGGGCCTGCGCACCTCCTGTCGGTATCGAGGTCGCGTCAGCGCTGCTGATCACGCTCGGCGTCATCACCTCCCTGCTCGCCCTGATCCCCGTGCGGCGGCAGACCCTCAGCCGCTGGCGGCTGGCGCCGTCACTGATCTTTCTGGCAGCAGGCGCAGCACGCTGGGCGTACATCGTTCACACCTATCCGCAGGGTCCCGGCGACTGAGTGGCGCAGCAGCTCCGTTTCCCGTAGGGCGGTGAACTGCGCGTTCCCGGGCGGGGAGGCTCGAAGGGGGAGAGGAGGGAGGAAACATGGGCTGACGGCGCGCTGTTCTTTCGTGCCGCCCCAGCCCTACATGGTTCGGTATGCCCGGAGAAAGGTCCGCACTCCCTCGACGACGAGTGGCCGGACGCGGGTGTCCTCCGCGGCATTCGCGGAACCGAGCCTGTCCAGCGCGACGCCGAAGGTCAGCGCGATGAACTGGTCGGCCGCGAGTCGGGGGTCGGGGACGTCGAGCAGCCCGGCCGCGGCGAAGGCGGCGAGCCGCTCGGCAAGTGCCTCGTCGGGGGTGTCAGCCATGGGGTTGTAGCCCCGGTGCGACAGGTGGCCGGATTCCGCTCGGACCAGTCGTTGCAGCGTTGCGTACTCCGCCGAGTCGAGCATGTCGGTCGCGATGCGCATCGCGAACGTGACGAGGGCGTCCTCAAGGTCGGCGACCTCGGTGAGGCCGGTGAGGGTGTCGTCGAGGGTGCGCCGGATCGTGGTGATCATTGACTGGCCGATGGCGTCGACGACTGCTCGCAGCAGCGTCTGCTTGTCGCCGAAGTAGTCGTAGACCGTCCGCTTGGACACCTCGGCCCGGGCGGCGACCGCGTCGACGCTGGACCGGTCGAAGCCGTCGGTGAGGAACAGCTCCCGGGCCGCCGAGAGGATGGCGGCCCGCTTCCGCGCGGATCCTTCGCGCAGTGTCTTCGTGGTCGGCGTCTTCGCGGTCGGCGTGTTCGTGGTCGGCGTGTTCGTGGTCGGCATGGGCACATCTTATCGTTCTACACTGCACGGTGTAGTGTAATACTGGCTCGGCGGGCGCCGCACTCGTACGCCCGCTCCGCCCGACGGCGCCGTGCAATGCGCCACCTCGGATACCGCTTCCCCGGGTTGGCCCCGCCGGACGACCTCGGATCTGTCCACAAAGCACCATGCACACTGCGCCTCGCGTGAATGGCCGCTGTGTCCGCGCCGGGCCCGGCAAGGCGGCAGCGCCACGCGTACGGCCGACCCCTTCCTCGCCCGGCAATGACGGAAAGGATGTCCATGACCGCAACTCTTGCTCCCCCGGTTCACATCGGAAAGGCCGCTGTCGGGGCCCTCGGCATGCTGGCAGTCGCCACCGGTGCCTTGGAGTCGGTGGTGACGCCGACGCTCCCGCTGCTGCAACGCGAGCTGGATATGAGTCCCGCCGAAGGGGCGTTACTCAGCATCATGCTCCTCATCACCGGCGCGCTCATCACACCGGTCGCAGGCAAGTTCGGCGACCGCTACGGCGGAAAACGGGTCCTGATCCGGCTGATGACGGTGGTCTGTGCCGGTGGTCTGGTGTCCGCCCTGGCGCCGAACCTGCCGGTGCTGCTGCTCGGTCAGGTACTGCAGGGGGCGATGGTGGGCGCGCTGCCCCTGTCGTTCATCCTGGTGCGCGAACACCTCCCCGCGGGAGAGTCGAAGGTGGCCATCGGAGTGGTCAGCGGGTTGTTCGTGGGGGGCGGGATGGCGGGAACGCTGTCGGCCGGGCCCGTGGCGGAAGGGCTGTCCCGACACTGGATGTTCGCGCTGCCGACGATCGCGGTCATCGGGGCCACCATGCTGGTGAACAGGCTGATGCCGCATGATCCGCCGGGCCGGTCGGACGACGCCGGGGTCGACTGGCCCGGCCTGGTTCTCTTGAGCGGGACGCTGGTCACGCTCATGCTCGTGCTCGCGCTGGCGCCCGACATGGGCTCGCAGCCACTCGCGCTCGGCGCCCTCATCGTGGTTCTGGCCGCCTTCGTGACCGGCTGGACAGCCGTTGAACGTCGTGTGGCCTCGCCGATGGTCGATCTGCGCATGCTGGCACGGCCTGCGGTGTGGAAGTCGTGTGTGCTGACGTTCGTGATGTGCATCGGTACCTCGGTGGCGGTCTATCTCGTTCCACAGCTGTTCGCGGTGCCCGCCGACGAGTACGGTTTCGGGGCCGGCGCCACCGAGATCGGCTTCTTCCTGCTGCCCGGCGCCGTGGCCGCGTCGCTGGCCGGGCCGATCAGCGGGATCGGGGCGCGGCGCTTCGGCTCGCGCGCCGTGGTCACCACCGGGATCGTCATGATGGTCGCCGCCCTGATCGCCCTGGCAGCCGTGCACACCGAGGTCTGGCACCTCGTCATCGGCAAGGTGATGATCGCGCTTGCCAACGGCCTGTGCGTTACGGCGATGGTGACCAGCACCGCCACATCCGTCGATCAAAATGACACCGGCATCGCCACCAGCCTGGTCCTGGTGACTCGCGTGATCGGCTACGCCGTGGGTGTGCAGGTCAGTGGTGCGATCCTCACCGCCGGGACCCCTTCCGGGTCGGATGTCCCGGCCGAATCGGCCTTCGTCACCGGCTTCGTCATAGCCGGCGCCGTCACGGCGCTTTCCCTGCTTGTCACCCGCACCATGAGCAAAGGAGTCAAGGAATGACCCGCGCTGATCAGTTGAGGGATATCCGTACCACGCCGAGGCGCAAGGTCCTGATATCCGGGGCCAGCATCGCGGGGCCCGCCCTGGCGTTCTGGCTGAACCGCTACGGATTCGCGGTCACGGTGGTCGAGAAGGCGCGCGCACCGCGTGACGGTGGTTACCCCATCGACGTGCGCGGCACCGCATTCGAGGTCGTCCGGAGGATGGGAATCCTGCCGCGGCTGCAGGACGCGCACATCGACCTGCGCCGGCTGACCTTCCTCGAAGGGGACGGCAGCCAGGTGGCCTCGGTCGACCCGCACACCCTCACCGGTGGTGTCGCGGGACGGGACCTGGAGGTCCGGCGCGGGGATCTGACCGAGGCTCTCCACGCGGCGGTCCGTGACGACGTGGAGTTCTTGTTCGACGACTCCATCGACACCCTCGACCAGTCCGGCCACGGGGTCGACGTCACCTTCCGCGGAGGCAGCAGGCGTACGTTCGACATGGTGTTCGGTGCGGACGGTCTGCACTCACGTACCCGCGAGCTCCTGTTCGGCCCCGAAGAGCAGTTCCACCGGTACCTCGGCTACTGCTTCGCCGGGTTCACCATGCGCAACACCTTCGGACTCTTCCGGGAGACCACGGTGTGGAACACCCCGGGCAGGGCCGCGGCACTCTACTCCGTGGGGGACAACGACGAAGTGCACGCCTTCCTGAACTTCACCCACCCGGAACCGCCGTTCCACGCCTTCCGGAACCCGGAAGCCCAACGGGACCTGGTCGCCGCGGTCTTCGCCGACGCGGGATGGGAGGTCCCGGGCATGGTCGCCGCCATGCGCGACGCGGACGATCTGTTCTTCGACGTGGTCAGCCAGATCCGCATGCCCCGCTGGTCCAGCGGCAGGGTCGCGCTGGTGGGCGACGCCGCGTACGCGCCCTCGTTCCTCACCGGGCAGGGCTCCAGCCTCGCGCTCGTCGGCGCGTACATGCTCGCCGGTTCCCTCGCCGACCGAGACCATGCCGCGGGCTTCGCCGCCTACGAACACAACACCCGTGAGTTCGTGACCCTGAACCAGGACCAGGTCGGCGAGGGCGATGCCGCACTCTTCCCGACCACCGCTCGGGCGCTGGAGCGGCGCAACGAGATGCTGCGCAACCTCAGCGCCGTACCTTCCGCGGAGGGACGACCGGCCCATTCGGCCCTCACCCTGCCCGAATTCATGCCCATGATGTGAGCCCGGGCACGCGCGCCGATGACGTGCATCACCGGCGGTCGGGGCCGGCTGTCCGGCCCGACCGCCGGTGACAAGGGGTGCGCCGATCGCGGAGCGCCATCCCTCCAGGCCGACCAACTGGGCGCCCTGGACCCACAGTTCGCTATCCGTTACGGCAGGTTCCTGGCCATCACGATGCGCTGGACCTGATTTGTGCCCTCATAAATCTGGGTGATCTTCGCGTCACGCATCATCCGCTCCACCGGGTAGTCCCGCGTGTAGCCGTAGCCGCCGAGCAGCTGGACCGCATCGGTGGTGATCTCCATCGCGACGTCGGAGGCGAAGCACTTGGCCGCGGCGCCGAAGAAGGTGAGGTCGCTGTCGAGGCGCTCGGACTTGGCGGCGGCCGAGTAGGTGAGCTGGCGGGCCGCCTCCAGCTTCATGGCCATGTCGGCGAGCATGAACTGGACGCCCTGGAAGTCGGCGATCGGCTTGCCGAACTGCTTGCGCTCCTGGACATAGCCCTTGGCGTAGTCGAGGGCGCCCTGGGCGATACCGAGAGCCTGGGCCGCGATGGTGATGCGGGTGTGGTCCAGGGTCTTCATCGCGGTGGCGAAGCCGGTGCCCTCCTCGCCGATGATGCGGTCGGCGGGGATCCGGACGTTGTCGAAGTAGACCTCGCGGGTCGGGGAGCCCTTGATGCCGAGCTTCTTCTCCGGGGCGCCGAAGGAGACGCCCTCGTCCGACTTCTCGACGACGAAGGCCGAGATGCCCTTGGAACGCTTGGTCGGGTCGGTGACGGCCATCACCGTGTAGTACTCGGAGACGCCCGCGTTGGTGATCCAGCGCTTCACACCGTTGAGCACCCAGAAGTCGCCGTCGCGCACGGCCCTGGTCTTCATGCCGGCCGCGTCGGAACCCGCGTCGGGCTCGGAGAGGCAGTACGAGAACATGCCGTCGCCCTTGGCGAGCGGGCCCAGGTACTTCTTCTTCAGGTCCTCGGAGCCGGAGAGGATCACCGGGAGGGAGCCGAGCTTGTTCACGGCCGGGATGAGGGAGGAGGAGGCGCAGACGCGGGCCACCTCCTCGATCACGATGACCGTGGCGAGGGCGTCGGCGCCCGCGCCGCCGTACTCCTCCGGTACGTGCACCGCGTGCAGGTCGGCGGCGGTCAGGGCGTCCAGCGCCTCCTGCGGGAAGCGCGCCTCCTCGTCGACCGCCGCCGCGTGCGGGGCGATCTTCGCCTCGGCGAGCGCACGCACCGTCTCGCGGAGCATCTCGTGCTCTTCGGCCGGACGGTACAGGTCGAAATCGGTCGAACCCGACAAGACGCTCACTCCCCAAAGACGCTAACTACCGGTAAGTAACTCAATTTTAGGGCCCGGCTCCCGCGACGGCCTATGCCATGCCTGCGTGAGCTTCGCGACAGGGGTGGGAGAAGCTGCCCAGGCAGTCGGAAACCGGGCTTTCAAAGGCACGACTATGCTCGTTCACCGCACGTCTGTCCGCATCTTCCAGGAGCACCCCATGGCCCTCAGGATCACTGTGATCGGCACCGGCTACCTCGGCGCCACCCACGCCGCGGCCATGGCGGAGCTGGGCTTCGAAGTGCTCGGCCTCGACATCGTGCCCGAGAAGATCGAGATGCTGGGCGCGGGCCGGGTCCCGATGTACGAGCCGGGTCTGGAGGAGCTGCTCCGCCGGCATGTGGAGGGCATCGCGGGATCGACCGGGCGGCTGCGGTTCACCAGCTCGTGGGAAGAGGTGGCGGCCTTCGGCGATGTGCACTTCGTCTGCGTGAACACCCCGCAGAAGCACGGCGAGTACGCCTGCGACATGAGCTACGTCGACAGCGCCTTCGAGTCGCTGGCGCCGCATCTGACCCGGCCCGCGCTGGTTGTCGGGAAGTCGACCGTGCCGGTGGGTTCGGCGTCCCGGCTCGCGGCGCGGCTGGCGGGGCTGGCGCCGGTGGGCGCGGACGCGGAGCTGGCCTGGAACCCGGAGTTCCTGCGTGAGGGCTTCGCCGTGAAGGACACCCTGCACCCGGACCGGATCGTCGTCGGTGTGGCGAGCGAGCGGGCCGAGAAGCTGCTGCGCGAGGTCTACGCGGTGCCGGTCGCCGAGGGCTCACCGTTCGTGGTGACGGACTTCCCGACGGCCGAGCTGGTGAAGACCGCGGCCAATTCCTTCCTGGCCACGAAGATCTCGTTCATCAACGCCATGGCGGAGGTCTGCGAGGCCGCCGACGGCGATGTGCAGAAGCTGGCCGAGGCGATCGGGCACGACGAGCGGATCGGGTCCAAGTTCCTGCGGGCCGGGATCGGCTTCGGCGGCGGCTGCCTGCCCAAGGACATCCGGGCCTTCATGGCGCGCGCCGGTGAGCTGGGCGCGGACCAGGCGCTGACCTTCCTCCGCGAGGTCGACTCCATCAACATGCGGCGCCGCGGCCACATGGTGGAGCTGGCCCGGGAGGCCGTGGGCGGCGATTCGTTCCTCGGCCAGCGGGTGGCGGTGCTGGGTGCGACGTTCAAGCCGGACTCGGACGACGTACGGGACTCACCGGCGCTCAACGTGGCCGGGCAGATCCATCTGCAGGGCGGGCAGGTCACCGTCTTCGACCCGAAGGGCATGGACAATGCCCGGCGGCTCTTCCCCACCCTCGGTTACGCGGACTCGGCGCTGGACGCGGTGCGCGGCGCGGACGTGGTGCTGCACCTGACGGAGTGGCGGGAGTTCCGCGAGCTGGACCCGGCGGCACTGGGCGAGGTCGCCGCGCGCCGGATCATCCTGGACGGCCGCAATGCGCTCGACAGCGAGCTGTGGCGCGGGGCCGGCTGGACGTACCGGGCGATGGGACGCCCGAAGGCCTGACGGCAACGGCGCCCGCGCAACACCCTCGCGCCTGCATGCCCGACGCGACCGGGGCCCGTGCGCACCCTCACCCCCGCATGCCTGACAGGACCGGCGCCCGCGCAACACCCTCGCGCCTGCATGCCCGACGCGACCGGGGCCCGTGCGCACCCTCACACCCGCATGCCTGACAGGACCGGCGCCCGTGCAACGCCCTCACGCCCGCAGGCCCGACGCGACCGGGAGCCCGCGCACACCCTCCCGCCCGCAGGACCGGCCCGCGCCCCTCAGTCGCGCTTCGCGCGGTAGGTGCGCATCTTGGCGCGGGCTCCGCACACCGACATGGAGCACCAGCGGCGGCGCCCCGCCGGGCTGCGGTCGTAGTACGCCCATCGGCAGTCCTCGGCCTCGCACGCCTTGAGCCGGACCCAGCTGCCGTCGGCCGCCGCGGCGGCGATGGCCGCCGCGACACGGGCGGTCAGCCCGGCCGGTTCGGCGGCGGGCCGCAGTGCGGCGGCGCCCGCCGCGTCCACGGTGACGCGCAGGGGGGCTTCGGCGAGGAGCCGGTCGAGCGGGGGTGCCCCGGATCCGTCCGGCGGGCGGTGACCGGCGTGGGCGAGGCAGGCGGTACGGAGCGCCTCGCGCAGGACGCGGGCGTCCGGGACGTCCGGCTCGGTGAGACCGAAGGCTGCGCGCCCGTCCGCCGTGTCGAGAGTGTCCGCCCCGGTCTCGATGTCCAGCGTGTTGACCAGGGCTTCGATCAGGGCGAGTCCACCGGGCGCGGAATCCTTCCCATTCATGGTTGCGACGTTACCTCCTTTGCGGGAGTATGCAGTAACGGTTACCTGTTGAGGCTCTTTAGCGGTAACCAGTTGTATCCATCCGTCCGGAGGAGGAATTGTCATGGCTGTTGCCACCCTGGGTGCCGTCGTTCTGGACTGCCCCGACCCGGCGGTGCTCGCCCGTTTCTACGCGGGGCTGCTCGGCGGAGAGATCGTGCCCGCCGGTGAGGACTGGCTGGAGCTGGCCGGAGTCGGGGGCACGCTCCTCGCCTTCCAGGCCGCGCCCGGTTTCGTACCGCCGCGGTGGCCGAGTGCGGACGGGTCGCAGCAGATCCATCTGGATCTGACCGTGCCGGATCTGGACACGGCGGAGAAGGAGGCGCTCGCGCTGGGCGCCACCATGCTGGAGGCGGAGGACCGGGAGCGGAGTTTCCGGGTGTACGCGGATCCCGCGGGGCACCCGTTCTGTCTCTGCGCGGAGTAACGGGGTAGCGGGGTAGTGAACGATGTGTGGGGGCGCCCCGGAGGGCGCCCCCACACCTGACCGGACTCGGGCTCAGCCGGCCCGGCCGTCCAACTGCTCGATCGTGGCGTGCGACGGGGCCCGGCGCGTCCTCAGCTCGCGCGCGACGTCCTCGGCATCGCGCAGCACCCGTACCGCGTTCTGCCAGGTGAGCTTGGCGAGATCGGCGGTGGACCAGCCGCGGCCGAACAGCTCCGCGATCAGGTTCGGGTAGCCCGCGACGTCCTGGAGACCCTCCGGGAGGAAGGCGGTGCCGTCGTAGTCGCCGCCGATGCCTATGTGGTCGATCCCGGCGACCTCGCGCATGTGGTCGAGGTGGTCGGCGATCGTCGCCACGGTGGCCATCGGGCGCGGGTTGGCCGCCTCGAAGGCGGCGTGGATCTTCATGGCCTCGGCGGTGGTGTCGAGGGGGTGCAGGCCGTGGGCGCGCAGGTTCTCGTCCGCGTCCCGGGTCCAGGCGACCGCCGCCGGGAGGACGAACTTCGGCACGAAGGTCGCCATGGCGATGCCGCCGTTGGCCGGGAGCCGGCCGAGGACGTCGTCGGGGATGTTGCGCGGGTGGTCGCAGATCGCGCGCGCCGAGGAGTGCGAGAAGATCACCGGCGCGGTGGAGGTGTCGAGCGCGTCGCGCATCGTCGTCGCCGCCACATGGGAGAGATCGACCAGCATGCCGGTGCGGTTCATCTCGCGTACGACTTCGTGGCCGAAGGGCGAGAGGCCGCCGACGCCCGGTTCGTCGGTCGCCGAGTCCGCCCACGCGATGTTGTCGTTGTGGGTGAGCGTCATGTAGCGGACGCCCAGTTGGTGCAGGGCGCGCAGGGTGCCCAGCGAGTTGTTGATGGAGTGGCCGCCCTCGGCGCCCATCAGGGAGGCGATGCGGCCCTCGGCGCGGGCCGCCTCCATGTCGTCGGCGGTCAGGGCGCGCCGCAGGTCGGCGGGGTGGCGCTCCAGCAGCTCGGTGACCACGTCGATCTGTTCGAGGGTGGCGCTGACGGCCTCGTCGCCCGCCATGTCGCACTGCACATAGACGGACCAGAACTGGGCGCCCACACCACCGGCGCGCAGCCGGGGGATGTCGGTGTGCAGGTGGGCGGACTGGTCGGTGGCGATGTCACGGGCGTCCAGGTCGTAGCCGACCTGTTCGCGCAGCGCCCACGGCAGGTCGTTGTGCCCGTCGACGACGGGGTACTCGGCGAGGAGCTCCGCGGCCCGCTCCAGCTGTTCGGTCTTCTCCACCGGGGCCTACTTCCCGAAGCCGAAGGAGTCCGCGCCCTCGACCTTGGCGCGCAGTCGCTTGCCCTTCTCCGTCGCCTGGTCGTTCAGCTCCTGCTGGAACTCGGCCATACGGGCCTGGAGCTCGCTGTCGTGGGCAGCGAGCATCCGCGCGGCGAGCAGGCCCGCGTTGCGTGCGCCGCCGACCGAGACGGTCGCGACGGGGACACCGGCGGGCATCTGCACGATGGAGAGCAGGCTGTCCATGCCGTCCAGGTACTTCAGCGGGACCGGAACACCGATGACCGGCAGCGGGGTGACGGAGGCGAGCATGCCGGGCAGGTGGGCGGCGCCGCCCGCGCCCGCGATGATCGCCTTCAGTCCGCGGCCGGCGGCCTTCTCCCCGTACGCGATCATTTCGCGCGGCATGCGGTGGGCGGAGACGACGTCCACCTCGTACGGGATCTCGAACTCGTCGAGGACCTTGGCGGCGGCCTCCATGACGGGCCAGTCGGAGTCCGAGCCCATGACGATGCCGACGACCGGCACGGCGGTGGCGGGGGAAGTCATTCGGTGATCGTTCCTCGCAGGTAGTCGGCCGCGTGCCGGGCGCGCTCGCGCACGTCCGCCAGGTCGTCGCCGTAGGTGTTGACGTGTCCGACCTTGCGGCCGGGCTTCACGTCCTTGCCGTACATGTGGATCTTGAGCTGCGGGTCGCGGGCCATGCAGTGCAGATACGCCTGGTACATGTCCGGGTAGTCGCCGCCGAGGACATTGGACATGACCGTCCAGGTGGCGCGCGGGCGCGGATCGCCGAGCGGCAGGTCGAGGACGGCCCGGACGTGGTTGGCGAACTGCGAGGTGATCGCGCCGTCCTGGGTCCAGTGCCCGGAGTTGTGCGGGCGCATGGCCAGTTCGTTGACGAGGATGCCGGGCTTCCCGTCGGGGCCGCGGGTCTCGAAGAGTTCGACGGCGAGGTGGCCGACGACGCCGAGCTCGGAGGCGATGCGGAGGGCGAGCTGCTGGGCCTCCCCCGCGAGCTGCTCGTCCAGCTCCGGGGCCGGGGCGATCACCGTGTCGCAGACCCCGTCGGCCTGGATCGACTCGACGACCGGGTAGGCGACGGCCTGGCCGTGCGGCGAGCGGACGATATTGGCCGCCAGCTCCCGCACGAAGCCGACCTTCTCCTCGGCGAGGACCGGGACACCGGCCCGGAAGGGGTCGGCCGCGTCCGCCTCGGAGCGGACCACCCAGACGCCCTTGCCGTCGTAGCCGCCGCGGACCGTCTTGAGGACGACGGGGAAGCCCCCGGCCTCCTTTGCGAAGGCCACGACGTCCGCCGGGTCCTTCACGATGCGGTGACGGGGGCAGGGCGCGCCGATCTCGGTGAGCCTGGCGCGCATCACCCCCTTGTCCTGGGCGTGCACCAACGCGTCGGGGCCGGGGCGCACGGGTATGCCGTCCGCCTCCAGGGCCCGCAGGTGTTCGGTCGGTACGTGCTCGTGATCGAAGGTGATCACGTCACAGCCGCGCGCGAAGGCACGCAGCGTGTCCAGGTCGCGATAGTCGCCGACGACGACTTCGCTCACCACCTGGGCCGCCGAGTCCTGGGGGGTGTCACTGAGGAGCTTGAACTTGATGCCGAGGGGGATGCCCGCCTCGTGGGTCATACGGGCGAGCTGACCGCCGCCGACCATGCCGACTACCGGGAACGTCACTCCTCCAGGGTATCGGGCGGCCAGGGGGCCGCCGGACGACGCCCTCCCGCCCGTCCCGCCGGGCGGCCGCGTCACAGCATGGCCACACCTCTCAGCCCGCCCACAGGAAACTCATGGGCGGGCTGGATAGCATGACCGGGTTGCCGCAACCGACAGACAGGCTGAGCGATCACTATGAGCGAACGGGGCGCACTGCGGACCCGGCTGGAACTGCTGGCCCGGGAGGTCGCCAAGTTCGGCGCGGTCGGTGCGTTCGGTCTGGTCGTCAACATCGCTGTCTCCAACCTCCTGTGGCGCACCACCGATCTCCAGGTGGTACGGGCGGGGCTGCTGGCCACATTCGTCGCCATCCTGTTCAACTACGTCGGCTTCCGCTACTGGACGTACCGGGACCGTGATAAGACCGGGCGGACCCGGGAGCTGACGCTGTTCCTGCTGTTCAGCGCGGTGGGCGCGGTCATCGAGACCGGTGTGCTGTACGTGGCGACCTACGGATTCGGGTGGAACACCCCGCTCCAGAGCAATATCTTCAAGATCCTCGGGATCGGCATCGCGACACTGTTCCGCTTCTGGTCCTACCGGACCTGGGTGTTCAAGGCGCTGCCCGTGAAGGAGACCGTGCCGGGCGCGGAAGGGTTCCTGAAGCAGGGGCGTACGGAGCCGGTGCCCCGGGCAGCCCAGGCGGACTCGGTGCGGAGGTAGCGGATCCGGGTACGGCTCGGGCCGGGAGCGGATGCGGCACGGCACCGGCCGGGAGCGGATGCGGTACGGCACCGGCCCGCTCACCGCACCGGGCGTTCCGGTTCCTGCCTCTTCAGGGCCACCCGGCTGAGGAACAGGGCGAAGACCGGCGGCTGCTGCTGGAGCAGTTCGAGCCGGCCGCCGTCCGCCTCCGCGAGGTCCCTGGCCACCGCGAGGCCGATGCCGGTGGAATTGCGGCCGCTGATCGTCCGCTCGAAGATCCTGGCGCCGAGGTCGGGGGGCACGCCCGGCCCCTCGTCGGTGACCTCGATGACCGCCTGGTTGCCGGTGACTCGGGTGCGCAGCGCGACCGTGCCGCCGCCGTGCATCAGTGAGTTCTCGATCAGTGCGGCCAGCACCTGGGCGACCGCGCCGGGCGTACCGACGGCCCGCAGCCCCTTCTTCCCGGAGCGGACGATGGCGCGGCCCTCGCCCCGGTAGGCCGGGCGCCACTCCTCGACCTGCTGCTTGACGACCTCGTCGAGGTCGAAGACGACGGCCGAGCCGGTCCGCGGATCGCGGGCGTTGGTCAGCAGCCGCTCCACCACGTCGGTGAGCCGCTCGACCTGGGTGAGGGCGATGTTCGCCTCCTCCTTCACCGTCTCCAGGTCGTCGGTGACGGAGATCTCCTCGATCCGCATGGAGAGCGCGGTCAGCGGCGTACGGAGCTGGTGCGAGGCGTCGGCGGCCAGTCGGCGTTCCGCGGTGAGCATCCGGGCGATCCGCTCGGCGGAGGCATCCAGGACGTCGGCGACCCGGTCCAGCTCCGGCACTCCGTACCGCTTGTGGCGCGGGCGCGGGTCGCCGGAGCCCAGGCGTTCGGCGGTCTCGGCGAGGTCCGTCAGCGGCGAGGCGAGTTTGTTGGCCTGGCGCACGGCGAGGAGCACCGCGGAGACGATGGCCAGCAGCGCCACCGCGCCGATGATCATCAGCGTGCGGCCGACCTCACGGGTCACGGAGGAACTGGACTCCTCGACGGTGACCCGCTCGCCCTGCTCCCCCTTGGCCGTACTGCTGATCACTCTGCCGGTGGGACGCTTGCCGACTTCGAGCGGGGCGCGTCCGGGGATCTCGACGACCGCGTACCGCTTGCCGGAGATCTGCTCGGCCAGCAGCGTGGGGTTGATCCGTTCGTTCCCCAGGTGCCGGCTCTCGACGACGCTGATCAGCCGCAGCGCCTCGGAGTCGACGCTCTCCTGGGCGCTGTTGCTGATGGTGCGGCTCTCGACGATGACGAGGGAGACGCCGAAGACGGCGATCACCACGAGCACCACGGCGAGCGTGGAGTTGATCAGTCTGCGGCGCATGAGTGCTTCTGTACGTCAGCTCTTCTCGAAGCGGAAGCCGACGCCCCGCACGGTCGCGATATAGCGGGGGTTCGCCGCGTCGTCGCCGAGCTTCTTGCGGAGCCAGGAGATGTGCATGTCGAGGGTCTTGGTCGAGGACCACCAGGTGGTGTCCCAGACCTCGCGCATCAGCTGGTCCCGGGTGACGACCCGCCCCGCGTCGCGGACCAGGACCCGCAGCAGGTCGAACTCCTTGGCGGTGAGCTGGAGTTCCTCGTCGCCCATCCAGGCCCGGTGCGACTCGACGTCGATCCTGACGCCGTGGGTGGCGGGCGCCGGGGCGGGCTCGCTGGCGCCGCGGCGCAGCAGGGCCCGGACCCGGGCGAGCAGTTCGGCCAGGCGGAAGGGCTTGGTCACGTAGTCGTCGGCGCCCGCGTCCAGGCCGACGACGGTGTCCACCTCGTCGGC
This sequence comes from Streptomyces sp. NPDC015032, assembly GCF_043080425.1. Lineage (NCBI taxonomy): Bacteria > Bacillati > Actinomycetota > Actinomycetes > Kitasatosporales > Streptomycetaceae > Streptomyces > Streptomyces sp. NPDC015032. The sequence continues at coordinate 55,860 of NZ_JBIBVN010000005.1, forward strand.
GCGCGCGGTCAGCACCAGGATCGGTACGGCGTGGCCCTCGGCACGGAGCCTGCGGGCGACTTCGAGGCCGTCCATCCCGGGCAGGCCCAGGTCGAGTACGACCAGGTCGATCCCGCCCTGGAGGCCGGCGTCGAGAGCGGTCGGACCGTCTTCGCGGACCTCGACCTCATAACCCTCCCGACGCAGGGCGCGGGCCAGTGGCTCCGAGATGGATGCGTCGTCCTCGGCGAGCAGTACACGGGTCATGGAGTGATGGTAGTCCGCGGGAGGCGGATCCAGTGAGGTGATCGAAAAGCCCTGCGGCTCCGCGAATAAAACGGAGAGAAGCCTTTGAATATGGGAGTGCGGTTGCACTGCTACCTGTGATCCATATCTCAAGTCCTTTCATATCCGGCAGTGTCGTGGCGTATGGTTGCTCGACGCCTGTTGCACTACTCAAGGACCCTTGGGCAGCTTTTAGAGCCGAGGGTCTTTTTTGTTCTGCCGGCTGGTACCCGCCAGTCGTGAATTTCAGTGAATGACCTGTGGCCGGGCCCGGAGCGCGAGACGCGCACCGGGCGTGGATCCCGGCGCGGTCGCTCCCCCGTCCCCTCCGGCCGGCTCCCCGGTGAGCCCGGCCGTCGGGACGAATCCCCTGTCAGGCGTGGGGTGGGACGCGGCCGTGCTGGTGCCGGCCTCCCCCCACCGGGCGCGTCACGCTCACGAGGCGTCGCGTCCCGAGCACGCAAGGATCGACCATGGCGTCCAGCCTGACGAAGGACCCGGCCAGTACTTCTGGATCCGCGAAGACCTTCTTCGGCCACCCCCGCGGCCTGGCCACTCTCTTCATGACGGAGATGTGGGAGCGCTTCAGCTACTACGGCATGAGGGCCCTGCTTCCCCTCTACCTGATCGCCCCCGACGGGCTCCACATGAACCCGGCCACGGCCACGGCGATCTACTCGGTCTACGTGTCGCTGGTCTATCTGCTCGCCATGCCCGGCGGCTGGTTCGGCGACCGTGTCTGGGGTCCCCGCAAGACCGTCGCCGTCGCCGGTACGGTCATCATGATCGGCCACCTGGCGCTGGCGCTGCCCCTGCAGGGCACCTTCTTCGTCGGTCTCGGACTGGTCGCCATCGGCTCCGGTCTGCTGAAGTCCAACATCTCGACGATGGTCGGCCACCTCTACGACGGCCCGGACGACGCGCGCCGCGACGGCGGCTTCACGATCTTCTACATGGGCATCAACGCGGGTGCCTTCGCGGCGCCGCTGATCATCGGCACCATCGGTGAGAGCGTCAACTGGCACCTGGGCTTCGCGCTCGCCGCGCTCGGCATGGGGCTGGGCCTCGCGCAGTTCCTGATGGGTACCCGCCACCTGGACGGGCGCAGCCTCGTCGTCCCGAAGCCGCTGTCGGCCGCCGAGCGGGCGAGCACGCTGCGCAAGGGCATGATCTGGCTGGCCGTCGCCGCCGTCTTCTACATCGTCACGGTCGTCACCGGCGTCTACACGCTCAACTGGATCCTGGTCCCCATCACCGTCGCGGGCCTGGTCATCCCGGTCGTCGTCCTGACGCGCATCAAGCGCGACAAGGAGCTCAGCGCCACCGAGCAGTCGAAGATGTCGGGGTACATCTGGTTCTTCGTCGCTGCCGCCATCTTCTGGATGATCTACGACCAGGGCGGCTCGACGGTCGCCATATTCGCCGACACCTCGGCCGACAACAGTGTCTTCGGCTGGACCTTCCCGGTCTCCTGGTACCAGTCGGTCAACCCGGTCCTGATCATGGCGCTGGCCCCGCTCTTCGCCGCCTTCTGGCTGGCGCTGAACCGCCGCGGCAAGGAGCCCAGCACCATCGTGAAGTTCAGCTCCGGTCTGGTGCTGGTCGGTGCGTCGTTCTTCCTCTTCCTGGTGCCGCTGACGATCGCGACCGACGGCCACAAGGCCGCCGCGATGTGGCTGGTCGCGATCTACTTCGTCCAGACGGTCGCCGAGCTGACGCTGTCCCCGGTGGGCCTCTCCGTCACCACGAAGATGGCTCCGGCCAAGTACGCCAGCCAGATGATGGGTGTCTGGTTCCTGGCCGTCACCGCCGGTGACTGCGTCACGGGTCTGCTCTCCACCGCGGGCGTGGAGCTCAACGGCACCGGCGTGGTCACCCTGGAGGCCGTCCTCGCCGTCGCCGCGGGTATCGCGGTCTTCATGTACCGCGGCAAGGTCAAGCAGCTCATGGGCAGCGTGCGCTGACGCACCGGACCCGGCTTGCGCGAAGGGCCGCCGCACACCGACGCCTCGGTGTGCGGCGGCCCTTGGTACGTGTGCCCACGGGCTCAGCTCACCTGGTGCCGCGCAGCCTGCGCCACGGCGTGAAGGTGAACACGGCGCCGCCCAGCAGGATCGCCGTCCCCGCGACCAGGCCGAGTGCGCGCAGGGTGCCGTTGTCCTCGGCCCCGGTGTCGGCCAGTCCGCCGCCGGAGGTCGTCGAGCCGGCCGTGGAACCGGAGGTGCCGGAGGCGCCGGAACTGGCGGAGCCGGAGGCACCGCCCTGCTGGGCCGTGGTGTCGAGCTCCAGCGACGGGGTCACCGAGCCCTTGACCTTGCACGGGATGTTGATCTTCGAGGAGCCCAGGGTGACATCGATCGCCAGGGTGCCGGGGCTGAGCGTGGACTTCCCGGACGCGCCCGGCTTGTAGGTGCCGGTCATGTCGGAGAGGTCGACGGGCTTGCCCTGCTCCAGCGGTTCGGTGTTGGCGGGTCCGGTGACCTTCACCGAACCCTTGTCGGCGCCGCCGACGACGATGTCCATGGACGGCTTGAGCGCGCCCGCCGGCAGCGCGGCCGGGCTGTTCATCACACCCTTGGCCGTCTTGACCGTGAGCGCGTAACTCCCGCCGCTCTTCTTGGCGTCGATCGTCACCTTGGTGGCGATGTCGGCCGGTCCGGGGGACGTACACGCGAAGTGGACGGAGACCTCCTTGCCCGGGAAGTCGGTCCGGCCACCGCTGCCGCCGGAGCCGGAGGTGGTACCGCCCGCGGCCGTGGAACCGGAGCTCGTGCCCCCGGCGGTGGTCGAACCGCTCGTCGTACCGCCCGCGGTGGTGGAACCGCTCGTCGTACCACCGGCGGTGGTGGAGCCCCCCGTGGAACCGCTCGTCGTGCCGCCCGCGGCCGTGCCCCCGCCGCCGTCCGTGACCTTGATGGTCGCGCCCGGCGCCACCGCCTCCTTCGGGCTGCACTTGGTGTCTGTGGAGAGGGGCTTGGAGACATTGATGTCGTACGCGTCCGGCGTCAGCGTGATCTCACCGGCCTTCTCCAGCTTCAGGGTGCCCTTCATGTCGGACAGCACCATGGCGCTGTTCTTCGGGATCGGCGGATTCTGCCGCGGCCCCTCCATCTTCAGGGTGCCGGTGGCCGCGCCGCCCACCTTGATGGTGCCGGTCGGCTTGACCGTGTCCTTGTCCAGATCGAGTATGTCGGGGTTCTTGGAAGCGGCCTCGACCGTCTTCCACACCACCTCGACGGTGTCTCCGACCTTGGCCTCGGCGGGCGCGGTCAACTGCACCACGGTGGTGCCCTGCACGGGCGGCAGCCCGGAGATGGGCGGGGGCAGGCACTCCGTCTTGTACGAGGTGCCGGCGGCCTGGGCCGGACTCGCGACCAGCAGCATGCCCGCGCCGCCGAGCATCATCGCGACTCCCGCCGCGACCGTCCTCCGTTGCGTCCTCACGAATGTCCCTTCGTCGTCGGTCTGTTCTCTGACGGTGCGGAATCCGGTGTGAACCACGGCAGCGCGGCCGTGGTGCTGGGCGGGGGTGCGGCACCGGGGCTCCCGGCGGACCCCGGTGCGCGGCGCGGCTCCGGGGGTCCGGCGGCGGACCCGGCCGGTCGCGGACGGACCCGGCGCCGGCGTCTGCTGCGGGCCGGGGTGCGCGAGGTGCGGGGCCGTACCCTGTCGACGATCGCCATGCCGATCCGGAACACGGCGGCCGGTACGACGACGCACAGCAGGATCCAGAAGAGGGTGACGCCCCAGGGGCGGCCGACCCCCCACGGCTGCTCGGCCAGTACCTTGCCGCCGTACTTCAGCGAGACCTGGTAGTCGCCGTGGGCGCCCGCCGCCAGCTCGACCGGCAGCTTGATCTGCGCCTTGCGGCCGGACTCGATGGTGCCGCGCCACTGCCGCTCCTCCCACTGCGGGGCGAAGACGCCGTGCGCGGTGCCGACCCGGAAGACCGGGTCCTTGACCGGAGCGGAGCCCAGGTTGCCGACGGTGAAGACGAGTTGCCGGGCGGGCGGGGCACCGAACCAGGTGAGGATTCCGCTGTCGCCCTCCAGCCGGGTGGCGGCCAGCACCGCGAGCCGGCCGCCCCCGCTCTCCTTCGGCAGTGCGGCGACCGGATGGCCCGCGACGACGAACACGGCGTCGGCGGCGGCCTGTTCCCCGGTGACGGTGGCGACATGCACCACGCAGGGGCAGGGCACCGGCGGCTCGGCGACCGGCATCTTCTTGTTGAAGCCGCCCCTGGCATCGGTGGTGACGGCACGGCCCTCGGCATTGGCACAGGAGTTGGTGCCGCCGATCACCCCGCGGTCCGGGGTGGACCGTCCGCAGATCAGCATCATCAGCAGCGTGCCGGGACGCCAGCCGCTGCCCTTGACGGTGATCTCGCCGCCCTTGCCCGCCTGCTGTTTCGAGAGGGTCACCGCGGGCTTCGCCGCCGCGGCTCTCGCACCCGCCGCACCCGCCGCACCCGCCGCGTCCGCACCGGTCGCCGGGAGCATCAGCAGAGCGGGCAGCAGTGCACCGAGCAACGCGGCGAGCAGCAGCGCGCCGCGCGGCGCGGCGCCCCGCCGGTGGCTGCCGTCGCGAAGTGATGCCGGTCCGGCCTGTCCAGTCACGATTCCGCTCCCGCCTTCGCCACATGCCTGCTCTCGGAGTGCTGTTGATCTCCCGGGGACCGCTCGGACCGGCCACCGCCGTCGCCGTCGCCGTCCTCCGGTGGCCGGCCGCGTGCGTGCCGGAGCCGGTACGCGTACGCGCCCGCGGCGGCGGTGGCCAGGAACAGCAGCACGCTGCCGGCCACCGGCACCCACGGGACGAAGACCGCCCGGACCGCGGCCTCGCTGTGCGCGCCGCCCGCCGCCGTGGCCCGCAGCCGTACCGTCACCGAGTCGAGGGCCGGGGCCTCCCGCCACGGTTCGGCGAGCCTGACGCGCTGTCCGGGCAGCAGCTCCACCGGAAGCGTGCGGGCCTCACGCCGCAGCAGCCTCCCGAACACGCCGTCGGCGTCGACGGCGATCCGCGGGGCCAGGACCGTGTTGCCGCGGTTGACCAGCGTGTAGTGAACGGTCCGCCCGGACACGGTGATGTCCTCGACGGTGAGCGCGCCCAGCGCCGGCCCGCCGACCCGCAGCCGGACCCGTACGCCCACCGAGCGGCCGCCGCTCTCCACGACGATCGCGCCGGGATGGTCCCCGGGCGTCGCGCCCGTCGGCACGGTGACGGAGAACGGCACATCGGCACGGGTCCGGGCCGGCACGGTCACCTCGGCGGCGGCGGTCCGCAGCCAGGCACCGGCCCCGGCGGCCCCCTTGCCGCCGCGCGCCGTGAGACCGGCGCCCTCGGCGTGGTACGCGTCGGCGCCGCGCAGCCGCACGGTGACCGGGGCCGTACCGGGGTTGGTGACGGAGAGCCGGTCCTGGAGGACGGTGCCGGGCGGGCCCTCCAGATAGAAGTACGGTCTGCCGCCGCCCGTTCCGGAACCGCTCGTCGCGGGCCGCGCCGTCCATGACGCGGCGCTCCTGGGCGCCGGTGTCCGGTCCGCGGCACCGGCCACCGGAGTCATGGCGAAGGTGAACAGCAGGACGGCGACGGCGAGTCGGGCGGCGTGGCCGGTCGGCGACGGCATGGGCGGCTCCCTGGTGCGTGACGGCGGCCGGCTCGTGGGCTGGGGCGTCTCCGGATCCGGCCCGGTCCGGAGGAAACGCCCAAACGCCCGAACGCCCTACCGGCCCACGGCCCGCCGCCCGCGCCTGGTCAGCCAGAGCACTCCGGCCGCGCCGGTCAGCAGCACCGTGCCGCCGAGCGTGCCGAGCGCCACCGCCGAGTCGAGCGGACCGGTCTTCGGCAGCTGCCCGCCGCTGTCCGGGGCGCTCGGGCCGCCGCCCGAGGCCGTCACATCGAGCTGGAGCGACGGGCCCGGGTTGTTGGAGGGAGTACAGGTCGTGGTCGTGCCGAGCGCCTTGATGGTGAGCACACCGGCGGTGAAGGCGACCTTGCCGCTCTTCTTCGGGGTGTACGTACCCGACAGGTCACTGATCTTGATCGGGGTGTTGGCGGGTATGGCCGTGGAGTTCGACGCGCCGGAGACCTGGACCTGGCCCTGGTCGGCACCACCCACCTTGATGACCGCGCTGGGGCTCATCGCGCCCTTGCCCAGTTCGACGGGGCTGGACGAGACCCCTTTCTGGAAGGACATCGTGAGCCGGTAGCCGCTGCCGCTCCTGACGCTCTTGATGTCGATGGGAGACACGGCGCTCTTGTCGCCGATCGGGGTCTTGCACTGGTAGTCGACGTCCACGACCGCGGCGTGGGCGGCGGGCGCGGCCATCAGCACCACCGTGCCCGCCAGCGCGGACGCCAGCGCAAGAGCTGTTCGCTTCTGGTAGGACACCTTGAGTTCCCCTCACCACATGACTGACGACACATCAGATCGGGCGCTCAAGGTACGCCCGGGGCCTTGTGGAGGGAAGACAAAGAGCGCGCCGATCCGGCGCGCTCCTGAGTGATGCGGTCGCGAGGGCGTACGGCCCGGGAACCCGGTCCCGCAACGGCCCGGGGCGCGGACGAGGGGCCGCGCAAAGCCCGGAGGCGGAACTACGCGGGGGCTGCCAGCTCCGCCCAGACGGTCTTGCCGGCCCGGCCCGCCACCCGCTGGACACCCCAGTCCAGGCAGAGCCGCTGCACGATGAACATGCCGTGCCCGCCGGGCCTGCCGCCCCGGTGCGGGGTGCGCGGCGCGGGTTGTCCCGCGCCCGCGTCGACGACCTCCACCCGCAGCACCTTCGCCGTGCAGCCGATGCGCATCTCCTCGGGGCCGTCCGCGTGCAGACAGGCGTTGGTGACCAGTTCGGAGACGACCAGCAGGACGTCCTCGGCGGCGGCCCGTCCGTCGGCGCTCGTCGCGGGGAGCCAGTCCCAGTCGTGAAGTGCCTGGCGGGCGAAGTCACGGGCCGTCGGCACGATGCCGCCGATCCCCCGCAGCGACAACGTGCGCCACTGCCGCTCGACCGGCCCGGAGGAGGCCGCACCGACGCCCGCGTCCGCGCCCGTGCCGGCGCCCTCCGGCTCGCGGCCGAGGTCGCCCGGCGGATGCTGCCGGGTGGTGCTCATCAGCGCTTCACCTCACCGATTCACCATGTCGCCATTGAACAGTTACAAGTACAGGTACAGATACACGTACGGATACGGGGTGGGTGGGCCGCCCACAGTTCCGCCCGGTGTCTCCTGCCCGGCCGAATCGTGACAACACCCACTTCGTCTACGCGGATCGCGTGACACAGGCAACACCTGGGGCACCCAGGGCCGCGAAACGCGCCGGGCTCACGTATCCAGGGCTGCTTCGAGGGAGTCGTGGACGGTGAAGACCGCCTCGGCCCCGGTGATCTCGAAGACCCGCGCCACCACCGGCAGCATTCCGGCCAGATGGACCCCTCCCCCTGCCGCCTCCGCCTTGAGGCGGGCACCGAGCAGCACGTTCAGCCCGGTGGAATCACAGAATTCGAGTCGCGAGCAGTCGACCACCAGGCGCACCCGCCCCTGCTCGACCGCGCTCTCCAGGGGTTCTCGCAGCAGATCCGCCGTGTGGTGATCCAGCTCACCGACCGGCGTCACGACCTCGCTGCGTCCCTCGGTTCGGGACTCGACCTGAAGCCGACCCCGGTTCGCACTGCCGACCGTCCCGCGGTCCATGCCCGTCCCTCTTCGCCGTCGTCACTGCCGTCGTCACTGCCTGCGCCTCCGCGTGTGCGGATTCGATGTAGCCGTCGCTGACGTTCTTGAAACAGTACGCGTTCCGTACGCCACGTGGTACCCGAAGACCTCAACAAACCGGACATATAGCGACATTTAGCGCTTGTAACTGCCCGTCCGGACCGGGTAAGGGTAGAGGGACACCCAAACCACGGCCGGCTTCGGAGGCGCCGCTTCACCGCAGGAACACGTATGGGCATCGGCAGCCATATGCCGAGAACGATGGAGGAGACCATGTCACCCCGGCTCGACGGACCGCGTACCCACGACGCGACGTCAGCATGTCCTCAGGGACGGACCCCCTCAGACTCCCCTGCCGCGAACGCCGGAAACGGCACGCGCGCCGGCACCACCAGCGCCGGCACCACCAGCAGCACCCGCACCACCACCGCCGTCACCACCACCGACGACCACGCCGACGACCACGGCATCGGCGACGGCGACATCGGCGGCCTCGAAGGACTTCCCGAGATCCCGCCCTACGACGAAGTGGGGGCGCTGGACGCCCGGGCCCTGTCGAAGACGCTCTTCGAGCGGCTCGAATCCCTCGAAGAGGGCACGCACGACTACGCGTACGTCCGCAACACGCTCGTCGAACTGAACCTGGCCCTGGTCAAGTTCGCCGCCTCCCGGTTCCGCTCCCGCAGCGAACCGATGGAGGACATCATCCAGGTCGGCACCATCGGCCTGATCAAGGCGATCGACCGTTTCGAGCTGAGCCGGGGCGTGGAGTTCCCGACGTTCGCGATGCCGACCATCGTCGGTGAGATCAAGCGCTTCTTCCGCGACACCAGTTGGTCCGTTCGCGTCCCGCGCCGGCTTCAGGAGCTGCGGCTCGACCTGGCCAAGGCGGGCGACGAGCTCGCCCAGCAGCTGGATCGTTCACCCACCGTGGGCGAGCTCGCCGACCGCCTCGGCATCACCGACGACGAGGTCGTCGAGGGCATGGCCGCGAGCAACGCGTACACCGCCAGCTCGCTGGACGCCAAGCCCGAGGAGAACGAGCAGGAAGGCGCCCTGGCGGACCGCATCGGCTACGAGGACCACGGGCTCGAAGGCATCGAGTACGTCGAGTCCCTGAAGCCGCTGATCGCCTCGCTGCCGGGCCGGGACCGCACGATCCTCTCGCTCCGGTTCGTCGCCAACATGACGCAGTCGGAGATCGGTGAGGAACTGGGCATCTCCCAGATGCACGTATCGCGGCTGCTCTCCCGCACGCTCGTCAAGCTCCGGAAGGGCCTGACGCTGGAGGAGTGAGCGGGCATCTCGCCCATGCGCGGCACTCCACGCGCCCCTTGCGGAAGGACCCGCCCGGACAACCGGCGGGTCCTTCCGCATGTCTGACGCCATGTCACCGGCGGTCGGCAGGAGCGGCAGAGCGCACGCGGCGGCAGGAGGGGTTCAGACGACGCGCTCGCCGCGCCGCCAGACCGCGTGGACCAGCGGAACGCCCGGCCGGTAGGCGAGGTGGACATGGCTGGGTGCGTCGAGGAGCACCAGGTCGGCGCGGGCACCCGGAGCGATGCGGCCGATGTCCGTACGGCGCAGCGCCGCGGCGCCGCCCGCGGTGGCGGACCAGAGGGCTTCGTCCGGGGTCATGCCCATGTCCCGTACGGCGAGGGCGATGCAGAAGGGCATGGAGGACGTGAACGACGAGCCCGGATTGCAGTCGGTGGAGAGCGCGACGGTGGCCCCCGCGTCGAGGATGCGGCGGGCGTCCGGCCAGCTGGCGCGGGTGGAGAACTCGGCGCCGGGGAGCAGGGTGGCGACGGTGTTGCCCTGGGCCAGGGCGTCGACGTCCGCGTCGGTCAGGTGGGTGCAGTGGTCGGCGGACGCGGCGTCGAGTTCGACGGCGAGCTGGACGCCGGGGCCGTGGCCGAGCTGGTTGGCGTGGACGCGGGGGTGCAGGCCCTTGGCGCGGCCGGCGGTGAGGACGGCACGGGCCTGGTCTCCGTCGAAGGCGCCCTTCTCGCAGAAGACGTCGATCCAACGGGCGTACGGGGCACAGGCGTCGAGCATCTCCCCGGTGACCAGGGCGACGTATCCGGCGGGATCGTCGGCGTAGTCGGGGGAGACGATGTGGGCGCCGAGGTAGGTGACCTCTTCGGTGTGCCGGGCGGCGATCCGCAGGGCACGGGCCTCGTCCTGGACGGTGAGGCCGTAGCCGGACTTGGTCTCGAAGGTGGTGGTGCCCTGGCGCAGCCCCTCGGCGAGGTAGCGGGCGACGTTGGCGGAGAGCTCCTCGTCGGTGGCGGCACGGGTGGCGGCGACCGTGGTCCTGATGCCGCCCGCGCTGTAGGCGCGGCCGGACATCCGGGCGTTGAACTCCTCGGTGCGGTCGCCCGCGAACACGAGATGGGAGTGGGAGTCGACGAAGCCGGGAATCGCCGCCCGGCCGCCCGCGTCGACGGCGTTGTCGGCGGCGGGCGCTCTGCTCGACTCACCGGTCCAGACGATCCGGTCGTCCTCGATGACGACGGCCGCGTCCCGGATCAGGCCCAGGGGGGAATCCGCGTGGAGGGAGGGGTCGTTGGTGACCAGGGCGGCGATGTGGGTGATGGCGGTCGTCGTCATCGGGAGACTGCTCTCCTTGGGTATCGGCTTGCGGGGCGGTGGCCCGGCGGCGGGCCGTCTCGGGGCCGGTGGTCCGCCCGTGGGGCTGCGGGGCATCCCGTGCGGCGGCCTCCGGACCGGCCGGCGCCGGGACGCCGGGGTTCAGCGGTGGAGTGCGGCGATGGCCGAGGCGAGCGCTGCGGGGACGTCCTCGACCAGGGTGTGCCGCCCGTCGCGGACGATGTGCCGGCCTGCCACGACCGTGTGCCGCACATCGGCCGCGGTGGCGGCGAACACGGCTGCTTCGGCGGCGAGCCGCGGCACCGGTCCCGCGGTTCTGACCGAGTCCAGGGCGACGGTCGCCAGATCGGCGGGCGCGCCGGGTTCGAGGATGCCCGCCCCGGGCCGGCCGAGCGCGGCATGGCCGTCGGCCGTCGCGGCGCGCAGCAGGGCGGCCGCCGTCCAGTGACCGCGTGCCCGGGTGCGCAGGCGTTCGTCGAGCTCCATCGCCCGGGCCTCTTCGAAGAGGTCGATCACGGCGTGGCTGTCGCTGCCGAGGGAGAGCGGCGACCCGGCGCGCTGGAGGGCGACGGCGGGACCGATCCCGTCGGCGAGATCGCGTTCCGTGGTGGGGCACATGCAGGTGCCGGTCGCCGAGGAGCCGAGGAGCGTGATGTCCTCGTCGGTGAGGTGCGTGTTGTGGATGCCGGTGGTGCGCGGGCCCAGGACCCCGTGGTCGGCGAGGAGCCGGGTGGGGGTGCAGCCGTGGACGGCGAGGCAGGCGTCGTTCTCGGCGGTCTGCTCGGAGAGGTGGACGTGGAGCGGGGCCTGCCGCTCCTGGGCCCAGGCGGCCACGGTGGCGAGCTGCGCGGCGGGGACGGCGCGCACGGAGTGGACGGCCGCGCCGATCAGGGCGTGATCGCCGCCCTTGAGGAGGGAGGCGCGTTCGGCCCAGGCGTCCGCGGTGGTGTCGGAGAACCGCAGCTGGTACTGGTCCGGCTGCTGGTACTGGGTGGGGCGCCGGCCGAATCCGGCGGAGAGGTAGGCGGTGTCCAGCAGCGTGATCCGGATGCCGGCCTCGCCCGCCGCCGCGATCAGCGCCTCCCCCATCGCGTTGGGGTTGTCGTACGGGGTGCCGCCGGGCGCGTGGTGCAGATAGTGGAATTCGCCGACCGCGGTGATGCCGGCCAGGGCCATCTCGGCGTACACCGCACGGGCGAGGTCGTAGTACGAGTCGGGGGTGAGCCGGGAGGCGACCTGGTACATGGTCTCGCGCCAGGTCCAGAAGGTGCCGGAGCCGACCTGGACGGTGGAGCGCAGGGCTCGGTGGAAGGCGTGCGAGTGGGTGTTGGCGAGCCCGGGAAGGGTGAGCCCGCGCAGCACGGTGGCGCCCGGCGGCGGGGTGGCGACACCAGTGCGGACGCCCGCGATGATGCCGCCGGACACGTCCAGGGCGACGCCCGGCTCGACATGGGTGCCGAGCCAGGCGTGGGACAACCAGTACGTCTCGGTGACGGGCCGGCCCGTCGGTTCCGTTGTCAGCTGCACGCGAGACCTTCCAGTACGTCGGCGAGTGCGATCACCCCGGCCACACAGTCGTCCTCGGCGGCCTGTTCGGCCGGCGAGTGCGAGATCCCGGTGGGGTTCCGTACGAACAGCATGGCGGTCGGGACCGAAGCGGACAAAATACCCGCATCGTGTCCGGCGCCGGTGCCGAGGACGGGCACGGCGCGGTCACCGTCGCTCCGGCCCGACAGGATCTTGCCGAGTTCGTCGCGCAGGGCGTGCTCGAACTCCACGACGGGCGTGAAGGACTCCCGTACGACATCGAGGTCGATCCCGGCCCGCTCGGCGTGTTCCCGGGCGGCCCGTTCGATGCCGGTGACCACGGCGTCGAGGCGGTCCTGGTCGGCGGCGCGGGAGTCGAGCCAGCCGCGGACGAGGGAGGGGATGGCGTTGACCCCGTTCGGCTCGACGGCGATCTTGCCGAAGGTGGCGAGGGCCCCGGCGAGCTCCGCCTCGCGGCGGGCAGCCAGCACGGTCTCGGCGTACGTGAGCATCGGGTCGCGCCGGTCGGCCAGCCGGGTGGTGCCCGCGTGGTTGGCCTCGCCCCGGAAGTCGAACCGCCAGCGCCCGTGCGGCCAGATCGCGGAGGCGATGCCGACCGGGTCGCCGGTGAGGTCGAGGGCACGGCCCTGCTCGACGTGGAGCTCGACGAACGCGCCGATACGGGCGAGCCGTTCGGGGTCGGGGCCGATGGCGCCGGGGTCGTACCCGGCCGCCTCCATGGCCTGCGGCAGCGTGATGCCGTCGCCGTCGCGGAGCCGGTGCGCCGCTTCGACGGTCAGCTGCCCGGCGGCGAGCCGGGAGCCCACGCAGGCGAGCCCGAAGCGGGCCCCCTCCTCGTCGCCGAAGTTGCTGATGGCCAGCGGCCGGGCGAACTCCACTCCTCTGCTGCGGAGTTCATCGAGCGCGGCGAAGGAGGAGACCACGCCGAGCGGCCCGTCGAAGGCGCCGCCGTCCGGTACGGAGTCGAGGTGCGAGCCGGTGACGACGGCGTTCCCCGCGAGGGGGTCGCCGAGCCAGGCCCACTGGTTGCCGTTCCGGTCGACCTCGTAGCCGAGTCCGCGCGCCTCGGCCTGTGCCCGGAACCAGGCACGGCAGTCGGTGTCGGCCCCGGTCCAGGCGTAGCGGCGGTATCCGCCGCTGCCCCCGTGCCGGCCGATGGGCGCGAGCTCCCGCCACATGTCGCGGAACGAGGTTCCGGCCCCGGACGGCTCGCTCACTGTTCGTCCTCCGTCATCGGCACCCGGACGCCCTTGTCCGCGGCGACCGCCTCCGCGATGTCGTACCCGGCGTCGACGTGCCGGATGACGCCCATGCCCGGGTCGTTGGTGAGCACCCGGCGGATCTTCTCGCCCGCGAGCTTCGTACCGTCGGCGACGGTCACCTGCCCGGCGTGGAGGGAGCGCCCCATGCCGACGCCGCCGCCGTGGTGGATGGAGACCCAGGAGGCTCCGGACGCGACGTTGACCATGGCGTTCAGCAGCGGCCAGTCGGCGATCGCGTCCGACCCGTCGAGCATGGCCTCGGTCTCCCGGTACGGGGAGGCCACGGAGCCGCAGTCCAGGTGGTCGCGGCCGATGGCCAGCGGAGCGGCCAGCTCGCCGGAGGCCACCATGTCGTTGAACCGCTCGCCGGCCCGGTCGCGCTCCCCGTAGCCGAGCCAGCAGATCCGGGCGGGCAGGCCCTGGAAGTGGACGCGTTCACCGGCCATCTTGATCCAGCGGTGCAGCGACTCGTTCTCCGGGAAGAGTTCGAGCATCGCCTTGTCCGTCTTGTGGATGTCGGATGCCTCGCCGGAGAGCGCCGCCCAGCGGAACGGGCCCTTGCCCTCGCAGAAGAGCGGCCGGATATAGGCGGGCACGAACCCGGGGAAGTCGAACGCCCGGTCATAGCCGACGAGTTGGGCCTCTCCGCGGATGGAGTTGCCGTAGTCGAACACCTCGGCCCCGGCGTCCATGAAGCCGACCATCGCCTCGACGTGCCGGGCCATCGACTCCCGTGCGCGCCGGGTGAAGTCGGCGGGCTTCTCGGCGGCGAACGAGGCCATGTCGTCGAAGTCGACACCGAGCGGGAGGTACGAGAGCGGGTCGTGCGCGCTCGTCTGGTCGGTGACGATGTCGATCGGCGCGCCCTCGGCGAGCATCCGCGGCAGCAGTTCCGCCGCGTTGCCCAGCAGGCCGATGGAGAGCGGCCGGCGGGCGTCCCGGGCCTCGGTGGCGAGCTGGAGCGCGTGCTCCAGGGAGTCGGCCCGCACATCCAGGTAGCGGTGCTCGATCCGGCGCTCGATGGCGCGCGGGTCGCAGTCGATACAGATCGCGACGCCGTCGTTCATGGTCACGGCGAGCGGCTGGGCGCCGCCCATGCCGCCGAGTCCGGCGGTCAGGGTGATCGTGCCGGCCAGCGTCCCGCCGAACTTCTTCGCCGCGACGGCGGCGAACGTCTCGTACGTGCCCTGCAGGATGCCCTGCGTACCGATGTAGATCCACGATCCGGCGGTCATCTGGCCGTACATGGTGAGCCCGAGCGCCTCCAGGCGGCGGAACTCCTCCCAGTTCGCCCAGTCGCCCACCAGGTTGGAGTTGGCGATCAGGACCCGCGGCGCCCACTCGTGCGTCTGCATGACGCCGACCGGACGCCCGGACTGGACGAGCATCGTCTCGTCCTGCTTGAGCGTCCGCAGCGTACGCACCATGGCGTCGAACGAGCGCCAGTCGCGGGCCGCCTTGCCGGTGCCGCCGTAGACGACGAGCTTGTCGGGGTGTTCGGCGACCTCGGGATCGAGGTTGTTCTGGAGCATGCGCAGGGCGGCCTCCTGCTGCCATCCCAGGGCGCTCAGTTCCGTACCGCGCGGTGCCCGTACGGGGCGGGGTCCTGACATGGCGATGCCTCCTCGCAGCTTGTAAATCTTCTATTCATATCCTGATGGCCTGAATAGTCGTAGTCAACAGCTCCGTGCCGATGACCGGACGGACAACACCCGGCCGCCCCGCGCGCAGAGCGCCCCGGCGCACCTCCGGCACGCGATTCGAAGATCCCTTTCGCATGTACCGATGGAAAATGCCAGAACCCCCACCTGGGGCGAGCACGTTGCGTAGCCTCTGGGTCACAGCCGTACGCCACGTCGGGAGGGGAGCGCGCGTGCCCGGAATCGACGAGTGCCTGCTCGAAGTCATGAGGCTGCCCGGCGCCCGGGGCGCCGCAGTGGTCGACTGGACGAGCGGCCTCGCCCTCGGCACCATCGGCGAATCGCCCCACGGCGACCACGAGGCCACCGCCGCGGAGACGGCCGAGGTCGCGAGGATGGCGGCCGAACAGCCCGCCTTCGCGCCGGAGCCCACCGGACCGTCGGCCGCGGCACCGGACGAGGCGGCCGCCGGAGCGCCGCCCCCGGTCGAGGACGTCATCGTCACCACCCGCGCCGGGTACCACATCCTCCGTTTCGTCGAGACGTCCTTCGACAGCAGCGTCTTCGTCCATCTCTGGCTCGACCGCGCGGAGGGCAATCTGGCCCTCGCCCGAATACGGCTGGGCGAGATGGCCGAGCGGCTGGTCCTGGCATGAGGACGACCGCCCCCGCCCCGGTCACGACCCTCTCCCCCATGCTTCAGCGCCTCGCCGACGAGCACGCCACCGGAGCCCTGATCCGCGACCGCGGCACCCTGTACCTCGACAAGGGCCAGGTGGTGCACGCCGAGAGCCCGGCGACACCCGGGATCGACGTCCTGCTCACCACGGGCGGCACCCTGCACCGCGACGGCTGGTGGGAGGCGGTCGCCAGGGCGGGCGCCGGGCAACGGGTCGGCCGCTACCTGGTGGACAGCGGGCGGGTGCCGGGCGGGGCGCTGGAACTGTGCCACTTGGGCGCGCTGTACGACGCGGCGTTCTTCGCGCTGGCCCCCACCCGGGCCCCGGCCCGCTTCCGCTACGGGGTCTCCCACTGGATCGGCCCCGTCCGCCCCGTCCCCGTCGATGCCGTGCAGCGCGAGACGCTCCGGCGCCGGGAACTGCTGGAGCGGATCTGGCCCGACGCGGTGACCGACAGCGCCCCGCTCGCCCGGACCGACCGGCCCGTCGACGCACCCGTGCCGCCCGGCAGGCGCCGCGTGCTCGATCTCGTGGACGGGATGCGTACCGCATCGGGCATCGCCCAGGAGCTGGGCACGTCGGCGTTCCACGTCCTGGTCGGTCTGCGACGCCTGGCCGCGGCCGGACTGGTCGAAGCGGTACGGGAGCCACCGCCCCCGGTCGCCCCCGGCCCGATCGCGCTTCCCGAGGTCACGACCGACCCCGACGTCGCCCTGCTGCGCCGGCTCCGAGACGCATTGGAGGCCCTGTGATACGCGCGCTCAGGCAGCGTGCCGGGAGGAGACAGCTGATGGTGCCCGAGGCCGAAGCCCAGAATGTCCTGGCCGAGCTCCAGCGGTTGCGGGCCCGGGTCCCGCTCCTCTCCGGCGCCCTGGCGGCCAGCACCGACGGCCTCGTCCTGGCCCATGACACCCCGGGGGTGGAGGCGGAGGGTGTCGCCGCACTGACCGCCGCCGCGCTCGGGGTCGCGGTCCGGCTGGCGGAGGCGACCGGCCGGGGCGGCTTCCGTGAACTTCTGGTCCGCGGCGAGTCCGGCTACATCGCCACGTACGCCGCGGGCTCCTCGGCCGTCCTCACGCTGCTGGCCGAGGACCGGATCAACGTCGGCAGGCTCCATCTGGAGGGCCGGCGGTCGGGCATCCGGATCGGCGAACTCGTCGACACCGCACTCGACCGCGCCGCACACCCCGCACCCCCTGCCCGCATCCCCGACCGGCACACCCCGCAGCCCGGCCCACTGCCCCACCGCACGTAACACCGCATGCCCCGAAGACAGCCCAAGGATCCGGCCGACCAGGCCGGCCAGGAAAGGAAACGAGCACGCATGGCGAACACCGAAGCGTCACTGAAGGAAGCGATGACGTCCATCGAGGGCACCCTCGGTGTCGCCCTCGTCGACTACACCAGCGGAATGGCGCTGGGCACCCTCGGCGGCGGCAAGGACTTCAACCTGGAGGTCGCGGCCGCGGGCAACACCGATGTCGTACGCGCCAAGCTCCGCACCATGGAACACCTCGGCCTCCAGGACGAGATCGAGGACATCCTGATCACCCTCGGCACCCAGTACCACCTGATCCGGCTGCTCAGGACCCGTGGCAACAACGGCCTGTTCCTCTACCTGGTGCTGGACTCGGGCCGCGCCAACCTGGCGATGGCCCGCCACCAGCTGAAGCGGATCGAGGCCGAGCTGGAGGTCTGATCCGGCGGCCTCAGCGTCGGCGCCGCGCCCCGCCGGGCGCGGCGTCGCCCGCCATCGGGCCGGTCGTCCGGTACCCCTTCACCTGCTTGCCCGCGGGCCGTCCACGCCCCGCCCAGTCGGTCCGCACCCAGTACAGGGCGTCGTCCCGGCGCTCTCGCTGCCCGATCCGGACGGCCTTGAGCCACAGCCCGGCCCCGGCCCCGGCCAGCACCAGCCCACCGGCCCCGGACAGCAGGAACGCGCTCGCCACCGCCGCCAGGAACGCCCCGAACAGCCACCACCGGTGTCCGCGCCGCCAGTTGCGTACGGTCACGGCCCGGTCCTGGAGGAAGTCGGACCGCCCGGCCCGGGTGGCGCCCCCGGCCAGCTCCGCGTACCGCCGGTCGCGTACCAGCGCCACCACCGCCGCGGTGATCAGGAACAGCGCCGCCCCGGCCAGCAGCCCGATCCGGCGTCCGGTGAGCCCCGGCACCAGTGCGCCGATCGCCGCCGCGAGCAGCCCCGGCCACCACAGCGGTGCGGCTCCGGCCCGTACGATCACGGCCACTCTCGCCAACGACTGCGCTCCGCGCCCCACGTCCGTACCCCTCTCCACAGCCCCTTCTGATCCTTCTGGGCCGGGAGATTAATAGCCGTAAATGAGTGGTGTCTGAGAATCGTCGAGGTTGGTGGGGCTGTCCTCAGCGCCCGATCCCCATCGGGCCGTCGCCACCGCCGTCACTCGACGAACAGCCCTCGCGCCGCGGCCCTCGCGTCGAACTCCTCCAGCCGCGCCTGCGCGTCGGGCAGGTCGTCGCACATCGCCTCCAGCAGCACCCGCCCCAGCAGCATCGGCGCACACGCGGTGTCGAAGGCGAGCCCGGTGCCGACGGCGGCCGGGATCAGCAGGTCGCTGTGCGCGGCCACCGGAGCGAACGCCGAATCGGCGACCGCCACCACGGCCAGGCCCTGTTCCCGGGCGTACGCGAGAGCGTCCACGACCTCCTTCGGGTGCCGGGGCAGCGCGAAGCAGATCAGCGCGGTGGCACCCGCCCGCCGCGCGGCGTCGATCCGATCGTGCAGCATGCTGCCGCCCTCGTCGAGCACCCGGACATCGGGGTGGACCTTGGCCGCGAAGTACCCGAACCCGCGCGCCTGCGAGGAAGCGGCCCGCAGCCCGAGCACCGGCAGCGGCCGGGAGGCCGCCAGCAGCCTGCCCGCGCGTTCGACCGGCCCGGGGTCGGCGAGCAGCTCGGCCAGATGCCGCAGATTCTCGATCTCGCCGAGGACGGCCTGCTGGTACTCGTTGTACGCGTCTTCTTCGCCACCGCCCCCCGGTACGGACTCCGCGGGGGCAACCTCCCGCAGGTGCTTGCGGAGCGCCGGATAGCCGTCGAACCCGAGTGCCACGGCGAACCGGGTGACGGACGGCTGGCTGACCCCGGCGAGTTCGGCCAGCTCCACGCTCGACAGAAACGGCGCGTCCCCGGCCCTGCGCACCATCGAGTGCGCGATGCGCCGTTGTGTCGGTGTCAGCCGGCGCCCCTCGAAGAGCTGCTGCAGTCGTGCGGCAGGGCTGCTCTCGCTCATACCGTGCCCCTCCAAAATCCCGTGTACTGGTCGAGCAGCTCCCCGGCCGCGACCTCTCCATCATCGGTGAGCGGCCGGTCCCGGCCCACGGGGCCGCCGGAGCCGGAAGCCCGGAAAGGGCCTGCGATCCCGGACGCAGGGTCCCCGGAGTCCCCGAAGTCCGTCACATGGGACGACATCATGCGCAAACCCCTCCCATCCGGGCGCTTCATCTCACTCCTCGGGCGTCTGCAACCAGTGTTTTACTCCAAAGTATTGACAATCTATTCAGGAAGGAAGAACTCTGCATGACTATATGCAGCCGGGGCAGCGGACGACCCCCGATCGGTTCGGCGCGGTGGACGAGCGCTTCCCGAACGGCACCACGGCAGTTCACGACTTCGGCCTCAGCCTCAGCTTCAGCCTCAAGAAGGGAGCCCGACCCATGGCAGGCCTGCTCGAACAGCGCTCCATCGATGTCGTGCCGGACGACGAACGTCACGGCACCGCGTTCAGCCAGTTCACGCTCTGGCTCGGCGCCAATCTCCAGATCACCGCCGTCGTCACCGGCGCGCTCGCGGTCGTCTTCGGCGGCGGCGCCTTCTGGTCGGTCATCGGCCTGGCGCTGGGCAATCTGCTCGGCGGAGCCGTGATGGCCCTGCACTCCGCGCAGGGCCCGCGCCTGGGGCTGCCGCAGATGATCCAGTCCCGCGCGCAGTTCGGGGTCAAGGGCGCGGTGATTCCGCTGGCCCTGGTGATCGTGATGTACGTCGGCTTCTTCGCCAGCGGAAGCGTGCTGGCCGGTCAGGCGGTGGGGGAGCTCACCCACCTCGGCGAGACACCCGGCATCGTCATCTTCGCGCTGATCACCGCCCTGATGGCAGCGATCGGCTACCGCGTCATCCACATGCTCGGCCGGGTCGCCGGGGTGATCTGCGCGGTCGCCTTCGTCTATCTCGGCATACGGCTGCTCGACCGCATCGATCTCGGAGCCGTCCTCGCCGACCGCGCCTTCGATCTGCCGATGTTCCTGCTCGCGGTCTCGCTCGCCGCGTCCTGGCAGTTGGCGTTCGGCCCGTACGTCGCCGACTACTCCCGCTATCTGCCGCGTACGACCAGTGCCCGCGCCACCTTCTGGTGGACGCTCTCCGGTTCGGCGCTCGGCTCCCAGTGGTCCATGGTCTTCGGCGTGCTGGTCGCGGCCACCGCCGGGGACGCCTTCCTGGCGGGCCAGGTCGGCTATGTCGTCGCCCTGGGCGGGACCGGCCTGATCGCCTCGTTCCTGTACTTCGTGATCGCGCTCGGCAAGCTGACCATCAATGTCCTCAACACCTACGGCGGCTTCATGTCGCTGGTGACCAGCATCAGCGGTTTCCGCGGCCAGAAGACCCTCTCCCCACGCGGCCGGGCTCTCTACATCACGGGCATCATGCTTGTCGGCACGTTCGTCGCCCTGCTCGGCAAGGACAGCTTCCTCGCCTCCTTCAAGGACTTCCTGCTCTTTCTGCTGACCTTCTTCACCCCGTGGTCGGCGATCAACCTGGTCGACTACTACCTGATCTCACGGGAGCGGTACGACATCCCTGCCCTCGCCGATCCGCACGGCCGGTACGGCGCATGGCGCTGGGACGCGCTGGCGGTGTACGGGATCGGGCTGGTCGCCCAGCTGCCGTTCCTGGCGACGCACTTCTACACCGGACCGCTGGTCGGGCCGCTGGGCGGCGCGGACATCTCGTGGGTGGTCGGCCTGGTCGTACCGGCACTGCTGTACTGGCTGCTCGCCCGCCGCGACACCACACACATTCCCGAGCACACGATCCTCCCCGCCCAGGCGGCCGCGGGCGAGGACAGCGGGGCCGGGACCACGGGTACGGCAGCCGCCCGCTCGTAGCCGGAAGAGACACGCGGCCGGGAAAGAGGGGAAAGAGGGGGGTTAGCCCCACTGCCCCCGGCACCCCCGATTCGTACCGTGAAGGACATGGAAACCCGTGACCCTGAGCTCAAGAGCGAGCTCGATGCCACCCTGCATGCCCGTAGTGAGCTGGGTTCGGATTACGAGTCCGCGCTCGTCGAGTCCTTCCTGGAGAAGGTCGAGCAGCGCCTCGACACCACGCTCGACCGTCGCGTGCGGCGTCATCTCGCCGAGCAGCAGGTGAGTGTCGCCAGAGGTACGCACACACCGCAGCCCATGGGGAACTTCGGCGAGCGCTACGGCTTCGGGATCATCTCGCTGATCCTGGCCATCCCGCTGTCGGCGATCGGCTCCGCGGCCGCCCATACAACGGGCCTGGTCGTCACCTGGGTCGGAATCATCGCCGTCAACGCCGTGCACGCGGCCCGGAGCTGGCCCTGGTTCCAGCGCCGTCCCCGGCGCACGGAGTCCGACTGGGAGGACTGAGGGCCGTAGTACGGCCGTCGGCGGCCACCACATCGGCCGTGCGGGCCCGGATGAGGCGCCGCCGGTCCGCGCCCGGGGGCGCCCGGGGGCGTACGGGGCGTACGGGTGTATCGCGGGAACCGCCGAACCCCCGGTTTCCCGGGGGCGGGACGACGGCGGTCCCCGCGAGGGACACGGTCCGGGTCAGAGCCGGTCACCGCGTCCGGGCGACGGTGGAGGTCCGGGAGCCGCTCCGTAGTCCGTGTCGCCGTATCAGGTGCCGGCGAGTCTCCCTGCCGACGCCCATCAATGTGCCGGACCCGTGTTAAGCCGGTGCTGCGCGCACGTGTCGCGCTCGTACCGTTTTCGCGAAGCCCGGCCTCGCGGAACCGCTGTGCCTCGCCGGCCACCACGGCTTTCCGGCCGTCACGACTTCCCGGCTGTCACGACTTTCCGGCCGTCACGACTTTCCGGCGTCACGGCTTTCCGGCCGTCACGGCTTTCCGGCCGCCGCGTCCTTGGCGAGGAACGCCAGCAGGTCCTGCCTGCTGACCACACCCTTCGGCTTGCCCTCCACGAGCACGATCGCCGCGTCCGCCGCGTCCGTGCCACCGAGCACCGCCATCAGGTCCTCGACCGGTTCGCCGGAGCCGACCTGCGGCAGCGGCGGCGACATGTGCTTCTCCAGCGGGTCGGAGAGCGAGGCACGCTGGGCGAACAGCGCGTTCAGCAGCTCCCGCTCCACCACCGAACCGATGACCTCGGCGGCCATCACATCCGGGTGACCCGCGCCCGGCTTCACGATCGGCATCTGCGAGACGCCGTACTCGCGCAGAACGTCGATCGCCTCGCCGACGGTCTCCTCGGGGTGCATATGGACGAGCGTCGGGATCGGGCCGTCCTTGTAGTCGAGCACGTCGGCGACGCGCGCGGACGGGCCGGTGTCCTCCAGGAAGCCGTAGTCGGCCATCCACTCGTCGTTGAAGATCTTGCTCAGGTAGCCGCGGCCGCTGTCGGGCAGCAGGACGACGACGATGTCGTCCGGGCCCAGGCGCTTCGCGACCTCCAGGGCGGCGACGACCGCCATGCCGCAGGAGCCGCCGACCAGCAGGCCCTCCTCCTTGGCGAGGCGGCGGGTCATCTGGAAGGAGTCCTTGTCGGACACGGCGACGATCTCGTCGGTGACCGTACGGTCGTAGGCGCTCGGCCAGAAGTCCTCGCCCACGCCCTCGACGAGGTAGGGACGCCCGGAGCCGCCGGAGTAGACCGACCCCTCCGGGTCGGCTCCGACCACCTTCACCGAGCCGCCGCTGGCCTCCTTCAGATAGCGGCCGGTGCCGCTGATCGTGCCGCCCGTGCCGACGCCCGCGACGAAATGGGTGATCTTCCCGTCCGTCTGCTCCCACAGCTCCGGACCGGTGGTCTCGTAGTGGGAGCGCGGGTTGTTCGGGTTGGAGTACTGGTCGGGCTTCCAGGCTCCCGGGGTCTCCCGGACCAGCCGGTCCGAGACGTTGTAGTACGAGTCGGGGTGCTCGGGGTCAACGGCCGTCGGGCAGACGACCACCTCGGCACCGTAGGCGCGCAGCACATTGATCTTGTCCGTGGACACCTTGTCCGGGCAGACGAAGATGCACTTGTACCCCTTCTGCTGGGCGACGATCGCCAGGCCGACGCCCGTGTTGCCGCTGGTCGGCTCGACGATCGTGCCACCGGGCTGCAGTTCGCCGCTCTGCTCGGCCGCCTCGATCATGCGCAGGGCGATGCGGTCCTTGACCGAACCGCCGGGGTTGAAGTACTCGACCTTGGCCAGGACCGTCGCCTGGATGCCGGCCGTCACACTGCGCAGCCTCACCAGCGGGGTATTGCCTACGAGACTGATCATCGAATCGTGGATTTGCACCGTGTACTCCGGGGTCTCCGAGATGGTGCGGCAAGGGTATGCGTACGGGCACGGGATTGGGCGAAGCGATTGAGCGACGGTCGCCGCGGGGCAGTTAGCTGTATGTACGGCGGTACGGCAACGAGGAGGTGGACCGGACTGTGTCGAGAGCAAGGGTGGCACGGCGGATCGCGGCGGGCGCGGCCTACGGCGGCGGCAGCATCGGGCTGCTCGGCGCGGCGGCGGTGGGCGTACTGCTGGCGGAGGTCCAGTTGGCGAAGCGGCACGTGGGCGGCGGTATCGCGCCGGTTCCGCCGAGCGCGGACGGGCGGTACGGGGTGGCCTTCACAGGCCCCGCCGACGCACTGCGGCTGGGGTTGCTGGGTGACTCGACGGCGGCCGGACAGGGGGTGCGCAGGGCCGGGCAGACGCCGGGGGCGCTGCTCGCCTCGGGGCTGGCGGCGGTGTCCGAGCGACCGGTGGATCTGCGCAATGTGGCGCAGCCGGGTGCCCGGTCGGACGATCTGGAGCGGCAGGTCTCGCTGCTGCTCGCCGATCCGTCCCATGCGCCCGACGTCTGCGTGATCATGATCGGGGCGAACGATGTGACGCACCGGATGCCCGCCACCCAGTCGGTGCGCTGTCTGACCACCGCGGTGCGCAGGCTGCGCACGGCGGGCGCGGAGGTGGTGGTCGGCACATGCCCGGACCTCGGCACGATCGAGCCGGTCTACCAGCCGCTTCGCTGGCTGGCCCGACGGGTGAGCAGGCAGCTGGCTGCGGCCCAGACGATCGGCTCGGTGGAGCAGGGCGGGCGTACGGTGTCGCTGGGCGACCTGCTGGGGCCGGAGTTCGAGGCGAATCCGCGGGAGCTGTTCGGGCCGGACAACTACCACCCGTCGGCGGAGGGGTACGCCACCGCGGCGATGGCGGTCCTGCCCACGCTCTGCGCGGTCCTGGGGCTGTGGCCGGAGTCCGACCGGCTGGACGGGGCCCGGCGCGAGGACATGCTGCCGGTGGCCGAGGCGGCCTCCCAGGCGGCCAGGGAGGCCGGTACGGAGGTCACGGGGGCCCGGGCGCCCTGGGCACTCCTCAAGCACCGCAGGCGGCGGCGTCTGCCCGCCACCACGGAGCCCCATCCGCACCCGGCGACGGAGCCGGAAACAGAGCCGGGGACCGAACCGCCGGGCGCCGGGCCGGGGACGCCCCCCGGGCCGCACGGGGAGCCGCGCGACGAGGTCCCCTCGGAGCCGCGCGAGAACCCGTACGACGAGGCCCGCTCGGAACCGCGCGAGAACCCGTACGGGGAGTCGCACGGGAAGCCGCGCAACCTCCCCGCCAACTGACCGGCTGAGCGGTCGCTTAGAAAAGAGGTCGGCGTCACATGAGCTGCCCGGTGACCCAGCATCTACGTACAGGTAACTTCCAAGTCAGCACCTGCCAGAACCCGCCTTCCAGCCCTCATGGAGCCGCGTGATGCCCGAAGCCGTGATCGTCTCTGCTGCCCGTTCCCCCATCGGCCGGGCCTTCAAGGGTTCGCTGAAGGACCTGCGTGCGGACGACCTGACCGCCACGATCATCCAGACCGCGCTGGCCAAGGTGCCCGAGCTGGACCCCAAGGACATCGACGACCTGATGCTCGGCTGCGGCCTTCCCGGCGGCGAGCAGGGCAACAACCTGGGCCGCATCATCGCCGTGGCGATGGGCATGGACCACCTTCCCGGCTGTACGGTCACCCGCTACTGCTCGTCCTCCCTCCAGACCAGCCGGATGGCGCTGCACGCCATCAAGGCCGGCGAGGGCGACGTCTTCATCTCGGCCGGTGTCGAGATGGTGTCCCGCTTCACGAAGGGCAACTCCGACAGCCTGCCGGACACGCACAACCCGCTGTTCGCCGACGCCGAGGCCCGCACCGCGGCCCGCGCCGAGCAGGGCGGCGACGACTGGCACGACCCGCGCGAGGACGGCCTGATCCCGGACGCCTACATCGCGATGGGGCAGACCGCGGAGAACCTGGCCCGCCTCAAGGGCGTCACCCGCCAGGACATGGACGAGTTCGGTGTCCGCTCGCAGAACCTCGCCGAGGAAGCCCTCAAGAACGGCTTCTGGGAGCGCGAGATCACCCCGGTCACCACCCCGGACGGCACGGTCGTCGCGAAGGACGACGGCCCGCGCGCGGGCGTCACCATGGAGGGCGTGCAGGGCCTGAAGCCGGTCTTCCGCCCGGACGGCCTGGTCACCGCGGGCAACTGCTGCCCGCTCAACGACGGCGCCGCCGCACTTGTGATCATGTCGGACACCAAGGCGCGCGAGCTGGGCCTGACCCCGCTGGCCCGGATCGTCTCGACCGGTGTCTCCGGGCTCTCCCCCGAGATCATGGGGTACGGACCGGTGGAGGCCAGCAAGCAGGCGCTGAAGCGGGCCGGGCTGACCATCGACGACATCGACCTGGCCGAGATCAACGAGGCGTTCGCCGCCCAGGTGATCCCCTCCTACCGCGACCTCGGCCTGCCCCTGGAGAAGGTCAACGTCAACGGTGGCGCCATCGCCGTCGGCCACCCGTTCGGCATGACCGGCGCCCGGATCACCGGCACGCTGATCAACAGCCTGCAGTTCCACGACAAGCAGTTCGGCCTGGAGACCATGTGCGTGGGCGGCGGCCAGGGCATGGCGATGGTCATCGAGCGGCTGAGCTGAGCTGCAGCGGAGGGTAGGGGTCGGCTGAGGAACGAAGGCGGCACCTGCCCGCAGCGGAAGCGAAGCGAACGCGACCACAAACACCAGCGGCTGAGCTGAGCTGTAGCGGAGGGTGGAGGTCGCCTGAGGAACGAAGGCGGCACCTGCCCGCAGCGGAAGCGAAGCGAACGCGACCACAAACACCAGCGGAAGCGAAGCGAACACGACCAACCGACAGGTTCCGAGCCCCGACCGTGACCGAATCTCCCCCAGGATGTGATCTATCTCCTGGGGGAGAGTCATTTTCGCAGGTCACACTCACCCCAGGGTTAAACACCAGGCCCATGACCTGTCCATTTCGTGACGTATTGCACTGACAGCGGGCGGAGGTAGGGGACAAGCTGAGGTAGGAAGTCGGAGGATCGATTGAAACCGGGAGTATGTCAGTGAGCGCCATGTCTCTTGCCTTGTTGCTGACCACCGCCGCTGCCACGGCCGTGGGCGCCGCTGCTCTGCACGCTGCTCACGGGCTGCGCAAGCAGATCACGGCCCTTCGTGCGGAGCTGACCGCGACCCGCGTCCACGGCGCCGCCGTGCCCACGCAGAGCCGCAACGAAGCCACCCCGGCCGCCGAGATACGCGCGGCCGTCGCCGAAGCACTCGCCGAGGAACGGGAGCGCGAACTCGCCGAGGCCCGTGCCTTCTGGGCCACCCAGGAAGCCCGCGACGCCGCCGACACCCCGTCCCTGTTGGGCGGTCTGACCGGGGTCGGCGAGGAGGCGCCGTTCTTCATGCCGCGCCAGGCCGACTTCGCCGGTCTGGAGGCGATGGACTTCGACGCCACCGAGGCGCTCGAAGAGCTGACGGAGCTCACCGAGCTGGCGGACATAACCGAGCTGCCGGAGACGGCGGAGTTCGCCGAGGACTCCCCCGAGCTGGCCGCGGCCCGTCGCCGGCACCCCTCGCACCCCGACTTCGTCCCCGTACAGACCCCGGTCGTCACCGACCACGAGCGCACCGTGAACCGCCTGGAAGAGCTCGCCGACAGCCGTACGGAACTCGCCGACGTACGCCCCGGCCCGCTCGGCACCCTCGATGTGTATGTCTTCGCCGACGGCACCACGCTCTGTATGACCCCCGGTCACCGCGAGACGGCCGAGCGTCTGGCCGAGTCGCTGCTCGCGGGTGAGCACCCGATACTGCTGGGCGGCTCCGGTGTCTCCGGCGCGTACGCCCTCACCTTCTCCTGCGGCGAGGAGAACATCTACATCCTCGCCGACCGCGTCATCGCCTCGTTCTAGTCCCGGGCATCCGGGCGGAGCGGCTCTCGTCGGCAGCCGCCCTCCGGGCCGCCAGGCGGCCCGCCCGCCGCCGCTACGCGAACGCCCGCGCAGCCGCCTCCTCCACGAATTGCACGGCCTCGTCCAGCTCCGCCGACGGGGCCGTTTCCAGTGCCAGCGCCAGGTCGCTTCCCGCCACGGCGAGTTGGTCACCGATCGCGAAGATCCCGGCGTCCGGCATGATCCGCGGCTCCCGGTCCGGTGCCTCGATGCGCTGGGCACGCAGCGCCAATTCCCTGGCCGTGGCCAGTCCTTCGGCAGCCGCTCCGCGCTGCAGACGGCTCTGCGGGGCGGCGCGCAGCCGGTCGGCGAATCGGTCCACGGCGGTGATCAGCGGGGTTGTATCGAGCACTCCGCGACCCTACGCGCCCCTCCGGGACGGTTGCCAGCAGGCCGACGCTCCGGCACGGTGCAGAGAAGGATCAGCAACGCGCAGTGCGTCGGAGGCACCGATGCCCCGAGTCCTCTCCGAAGGAAAGCGGAACGGCCCGATTCTTCCCCGAAGGAAAACGGAACGGCCCACAGGCTGAGCCTGTGGGCCGTTCCGTTTTCCTTCGTTCCCGGCGCGGGGCCGATTTCCTTCGTTCCCGGCGCGGGGCCGTGCGTCAGTCGTCGCCGCTGAGGATGGAGAGCAGACGCAGCATCTCCAGGTAGATCCAGACCAGGGTCATGGTGAGGCCGAAGGCCGCCAGCCAGGACTCCTCGCGGGGGGCGCCGTAGGCGATTCCGTCCTCAACCTGCTTGAAGTCCAGGGCCAGGAAGCACGCGCCGAGGATGATCCCGATGACGCCGAAGAGAATGCCGAGGCCGCCGCTGCGGAAGCCCAGGCCGTCACCGCCGCCGAACACGGAGAACAGCAGGTTGACCACCATCAGGAGCATGAAGCCCATGGCGGCGGCCATCACGAAGCCGTAGAAGCGGCGGGTGACGCGGATCCAGCGCATCTTGTACGCGAGCAGCACACCGGCGAAGACACACATGGTGCCCATCACCGCCTGCATCACGACGCCCGGCCCGATGTACGTACTGACCGCGCTGGAGATCACTCCGAGGAAGACACCCTCGAAGGCGGCGTACGAGACGATCAGCGCCGGGGACGGCCTGCGCTTGAAGGACTGGACGAGCGACAGCACGAACGCCACGAGGGCGGCGCCGATCGCAATGCCGTAGGACTTGCCGAGGTTGGCCTCGTCGACCGGCAGCGCTGCCCAGGCGAACGCGGCGCCGAGCACCACGGTGCCCAGTGTGATCGCCGTGCGCGTGACGACGTCGTCGATCGTCATCGCGCCCGAGCGCGCCGGTGCCTGCGGAACGCCGTACTGGGTGTCCTGCTGGGCGTAGGGGTTGGTGGCGTACGGGTTCGCGGCGGTGCCCTGCGCGTACGGGTTCGCACCCGCGGCGGGGGCCCCGGCCTGCGGCGCCGCGTTGAAGCCCGCATATCCGTTGTCGCGGCTGAAGCCCCGTCGCGAGAAGACCGGGTTGCTGCTCCTCATCTCACTCCTCCATGGCCACCCTGCGTGGCCTTCCCACAAGAGTAATGGGTAGGCAAAAGAATCAGACTAGTGCTTGGGGAGGATCTTTAGTGGAACCGACGGCATACGTCGGGTTCCGGTGAGCCCGGTCGACAGCCGGGGTGACCGGGCACCGGAAGGATCATGTGCTGCGCGCACCGCGCCCCCGCTCACCCCCTGCGCGCGGTGGTGCCCGGAACCGGACTCGAACCGGTACGCCCCCGAGGGGCAGCGAGGTTTAAGCTCGCCGTGTCTGCATTCCACCATCCGGGCCTGGCGCGCGGCTCCGCGTTGGCACATGACCCTATCCGGGGGCTTCCTCCGATCAGCGGACGGATGGCGCGATCTTGTCTTATTTTATTGACCGTTTGAGGGGTCGTCAGCACCCGTGAGGGGTCATCGTCACATGCCCGGGCGGGATAGCGGGCGCCGCGGCCGGCCATCCGGATTGACGTAAAGTCGCCGCACTCGGACGGCGCATTCGCCAGGCGCGCGCCAGTGATCGCCATGGGCGCGCCACCCCGCCGGCCAGCGGTGCCGTCGGCGCCGTCCGGGCACGGATCCGTCACCGGGCCTCCTCGGAGCCCTCTCACATCCTCAGAAGCCTCTCAGGGCCGAGGACTCCACTCGTGTGATGCGGAACACGGTGTTCTCCCAGCAGCGGGTTGACGACCGTGCCACCCGGACGGGCGAATGCCCTCAGGGGCGGTGTCATACCGGAGGAGGACACAGGGACCCCTCGGTGCGACTCAAGAGGGCCCCGGGAACGGGCACCGGGACTGACGTTCTGCGGCGATACGACGGTGAGGATGGAATGGTTCCCGAACAACCGAACGGGACCGAAACACACCCGGACGAAGCTCTCGGCCGGAGCCCCGAATCAGGAGATCCCCGTGACCACCACCTCCACCGCACACCGCGTCACCACGGTGGCTGCCCGCGCCACGGATCTGTCGAAGGTCTACGGACAGGGCGAGACCATGGTCACGGCCCTGGACCAGGTCTCCGTGGACTTCCCGCAGGGCGAGTTCACCGCGATCATGGGCCCCTCCGGCTCCGGCAAGTCCACGCTGATGCACTGCGTGGCCGGCCTCGACAGCTTCAGCAGCGGCTCGGTGCGGATCGGTGAGACGGAGCTGGGCTCCCTCAAGGACAAGCAGCTCACCCAGCTCCGCCGGGACAAGATCGGCTTCATCTTCCAGGCGTTCAACCTGCTGCCGACCCTGACGGCGCTGGAGAACATCACGCTCCCCATGGACATCGCGGGCCGCAAGCCC
This sequence comes from Streptomyces sp. NPDC015032, assembly GCF_043080425.1. Taxonomy (NCBI): domain Bacteria; kingdom Bacillati; phylum Actinomycetota; class Actinomycetes; order Kitasatosporales; family Streptomycetaceae; genus Streptomyces; species Streptomyces sp. NPDC015032. The sequence continues at coordinate 85,884 of NZ_JBIBVN010000005.1, forward strand.
GACGCCGAATGGGTGCGCCGGGTCATCGACATGGTGGGCCTCTCGGACCGGCTGTCGCACCGGCCGACCGAGCTCTCCGGCGGCCAGCAGCAGCGCGTCGCGGTGGCCCGCGCCCTGGCCTCGCAGCCGGAGATCATCTTCGGTGACGAGCCGACCGGGAACCTGGACTCCCGCTCCGGCGCCGAGGTCCTCGGCTTCCTGCGCAACTCGGTGCGCGAGCTGGGGCAGACGGTGGTGATGGTGACCCACGACCCGGCGGCCGCCTCCTACGCGGACCGGGTGATCTTCCTCGCGGACGGCCGGATCGTCGACCAGATGATGCACCCCACCGCGGACGGGGTCCTCGACCGGATGAAGGCGTTCGACGCCAAGGGCCGTACCAGCTGAGCCCGTCCGGCCACCCCCGCTCCCGCTTCCGGAACCCATCCCAGGACTGACAGACATGTTCCGTACCGCCCTGCGCAATGTGCTCGCGCACAAGGCCAGACTCCTGATGACCGTCCTCGCCGTCGTACTCGGCGTGGCCTTCGTCTCCGGCACCCTGGTCTTCACCGACACCCTCGGCAACGCCTTCCGCAAGCAGTCAGCCAAGAGCTACGACGACGTCGCCGTCGCCGTCACCACCTACGCCGACCAGCGCGACGACAAGACGCCCGGCATCGACGCCGCCACCCTGAAAAAGCTCCAGGGCCTGGACGGCGTGGGCACCGTCACCGGCCGGGTCTCCGGCTTCGCCGGGGTCGCCGACCCCGACGGCAAGCTGATCGGCAACGGCTGGTCCAACGCCGGCGGGAACTACTCCCCCGGCAAGGACGGCAAGGACCCCGCGTACACCTTCACCGACGGCAAGGGACCGGACGCGGCCGACCGGATCGCGCTCGACCAGGAGACCGCGACGAGGGGCAAGTACCACGTCGGTGACAAGGTGCGGGTCGCCACCAACGGGCCGGTGAAGGAGTACACCCTCTCCGGTGTCTTCACCACCGAGGACGGCGCGGTCAACGCGGGCGGCAGCCTGGTCCTCTTCGACGCCCCGGTCGCCCAGAAGCTGTACCTCAGGGCCGGCGAGTTCCGCGACGCCACCATCTCCGCCGCGGCCGGCGTCTCGGAGGAGAAGCTGCTCACCGAGGTGAAGCCGCTGCTGCCCAAGGACGCCGACGCCAGGACCGGCACGGCTCTCGCCGATGAGCAGGCCGAGCAGATCGAGAAGGGTCTGAAGAGCCTCAACACGATGCTGCTCGTCTTCGCAGCGATCGCCCTCTTCGTCGGCGTGTTCCTGATCGCCAACACCTTCACCATGCTGGTCGCCCAGCGCACCAAGGAACTGGCACTGATGCGCGCCGTCGGCGCCTCCCGCCGCCAGGTCAAGCGCTCCGTGCTCCTGGAGGCGGCGGTGGTCGGCGTGATCGCGTCGGTCGTCGGCTTCCTGCTCGGCCTCGGCCTCGCCACCGGACTGCGCTCCGCGATGGGCCTGATGGGCGGGAAGATCCCGGCCGGTCCGCTGATCGTCTCGCCCACCGCGGTCGCCGCCGCGTTCGCCGTCGGCGTGCTGATCACCGTGCTGGCCGCCTGGCTGCCCGCCCGCCGGGCCGCGAAGATCCCGCCGGTCGCCGCGATGAGCAGCGTCCACGCGGTGGCGACCGTCAAGTCCCTGGTGCTGCGCAACTCGATCGGCGGGGTCCTTGCCCTGCTCGGCGCCGTGGGCATCGTGGCGGGTGCGGCGAAGGGTTCGAGCGGCCGGACCCTCATCGGGGTCGGCGCGTTCCTCGCGCTGATCGGTGTGATCGTGCTCATTCCGCTGCTGTCGCGGCCGGTGATCGCGCTGGTCCGCCCGTTGCTGAAGCGTCTGTTCGGGGTCTCCGGCAAGCTGGCCGCGCAGAACGCGGTCCGTAACCCGCGGCGCACCGGAGCCACCGCCTCGGCGCTGGCGATCGGTCTCACCCTGGTCACCGGCATCTCGGTGCTGGGCGTCACCCTCGGCCAGGCGATCGACCGGGCGACGACGGACAACATCAAGGCCGACTACATGGTCTCGATGGCGAGCGGCAACCCGCTCGACGAGTCGGCACTCACCGCCCTGGAGAAGGCCCCCGGTGTCACCGCGGTCTCGCCCCAGCAGGCCGCCTCCTTCCAGGTCAAGGAGGACTACCAGTCGGCCTCCGGGGTCACGCCGGGCGATGTCGAGAAAATCTTCGCCCTGAACACGGTCTCCGGTTCGCTGGACTCGCTGAGCAAGGGCGAGATCGCCGTCAACGACAAGACGGCGAAGTCGAACGGCTGGAAGACCGGCGACACCCTGCCGGTGACGTTCGAGGACGACAAGAAGGGCACCCTGAAGATCGGCGCGATCTACCAGGCGAACGACCTCCTCGCGTCGGTCCTGATGCCCAGGAGCATCGTGGACGCGCACCAGAGCCGCCCGGAGATCCGCGAGGTCTGGCTGAAGATGGACGGCGGCGTCTCGAAGGCCCATGAGCAGGCCCTGATCGACGCCCTGGGCGACAACCCGGCGATGTCCGTCATGGACCGGCAGGACATCAGGGACACGTTCGGCGGCTTCATCAACCAGGCCCTGAACATCATGTACGGACTGCTGGCGATGGCCCTGATCATCGCGGTGCTCGGGGTCGTCAACACCCTGGCCATGTCGGTCTTCGAGCGCCAGCAGGAGATCGGCATGCTGCGGGCGATCGGCCTGGACCGGCGCAGGGTCAAGCGCATGATCCGGCTGGAGGCCGTGGTCATCTCGCTCTTCGGCGCGGTGGTCGGCGTCGTACTCGGCACGTTCCTCGGCTGGGCGATCGGCGAGTCCCTGAAGTCCGACATCCCGGACTACGCCCTGGTCATTCCGTGGGACCGGATCGCAGTCTTCCTGGTGCTGGCCGGACTGGTGGGCGTGCTGGCCGCGCTCTGGCCGGCTCGCAGCGCCGCGAAGCTGAACATGCTGACGGCGATCAAGACCGAATAGCGGTCGGTGGCAGGTCACATCGGTGGCAGGTCAGGAAGACGCCCGAGGGCCGGTACCCGCAGTCTGGAACTGCGGGTACCGGCCCTCGGTCCGTCCCGGGTGTCAGCCGGTCGTCGGCGCGGGCCAGACGCGGGCCCGCAGCGGCATGCGGGAGGCGCCGCCCTCCGCCGGGCGCACCACGAGGATCTGGTTGACGCCGATCTTGTTGTGCTCGAAGGACAGGGCGGAGGCGGCCATGTAGAGGCGCCAGACCCTGGCCCGTCCGGGCGAGGTCATCCGGACCGCGCGGTCCCAGTGCTTCTCCAGGTTGGCGACCCAGCTGCGCAGGGTCCGTGCGTAGTGTTCGCGGATCGACTCGACGTCGCGGGTCTCGAAGCCGGCTTCTTCGAGGGTGGTCACGGTCCGCCCCACCGGGGCCAGTTCGCCGTCCGGGAAGACATAGGCGTCGATGAACTCGTCCACCTGGTAGGCGGACTCGTCCTTCTCGGGGCGGCGGGCGATCTGGTGGTTGAGCAGCCGGCCACCGGGCCTGAGGAGTGCGTAGAGGTCGTCGGCGTACTCACGGAAGCGGACCGAGCCGACGTGTTCCGCCATGCCGATGGACGAGATGGCGTCGTACGGGCCGTCCCTGACGTCCCGGTAGTCCTGGACCCGGATCTCGATCCGGTCGGTCAGGCCCTCGTCCGCGATGCGCTTCCTGGCGTAGGCGGCCTGTTCGACGGAGAGGGTCACTCCGGTGACCCGGGCGCCGTACTCGCGGGCCGCGTGGAGGGCCATGGAGCCCCAGCCGCAGCCGACGTCGAGGAGGCGGTCGCCCTCCTTCAGCGCGAGCTTGCGGCAGACCAGGTCGAGCTTGTCGCGCTGGGCGTCCTCAAGGTTTCCGTCGTCCTCCCAGTAGGCGCAGGAGTAGACCATGGACGGTCCGAGGACCAGTCCGTAGAAGTCGTTGCCCACGTCGTAGTGGTGGCTGATGGCTTCCTTGTCCCGGCGCTTCGTGTGGAGGGTGCCGGTACGGCGGCGTACCTCCTCGGGCGGCGGGGGCGGCGGGAGCCAGGGGCCGGCGAGTTGCAGCAGCCCTCTGGCGAAGGCCCGCACCTTCGGGTCGCGGACCGGGTGGACACTGTCCTCGGCCTCCGGGCCGCGGTCCCAGATCAGCGAGGCCATCAGGTCCAGGGCCTCGTACAGATCGCCTTCGATATCGAGTTCGCCCGCCACCCAGGCGCGGGCCAGGCCCAGTTCGCCCGGCTTCCAGAGCAGCCTGCGCAGCGCGCGGCGGTTCCGGATGATGAGGACGGGGGCACCGGGCGGTCCTGATTCGCTGCCGTCCCAGGCCCGGATACGGACCGGCAGCTTTTCTCCCAGCAACTCCTCGGCGAGAGCGGTCAGCCGCAATGCGGCGTCTGCCATGGCGCACACCTCCGTGATGGTGTTCCCAATGTGCCCAAACATGCTCGAACATGCCGGTAACCACGCCGGGGCACCACGACGCCACGGCGAGGTACCTACCCGTCAACAGTCTGCGGAGCGCACTCCATCCCGCCACAACGCAATGGAACGGCAAAATACCTGTACGGCACACTTACCTTCTGGCGTGCGGCGCCCGGGTGGCGGGCCGCGGGGGCGAGTACGCCGAAGGGGCCGTCCGCACCACGGATGGCGGACGGCCCCTTCGGGCGTTGTGCACGTACGGCGCGGGCCAATGGGCCCGCGAGCGGACTAGTGCGGGAGGGGCACTAGGCCTTGGCCTTCTCGCCCTCGGTCTTGGCGGCGGCCGGTGCCGGGGCCGGCTTGGCGGCCTCGTAGAACTCCTCGCGCGGCGTCTCCATGGCGCCGAGCGAGACGACCTCGCGCTTGAGGAACATCGCAAGGGTCCAGTCGGCGAAGATCCGGATCTTACGGTTCCAGGTCGGCATCGCCATGCCGTGGTAGCCACGGTGCATGTACCAGGCGAGACGTCCCTTGAGCTTGATCTTCATCTTGCCCATGACGATCATCGCGACGCCCTTGTGCAGCCCCAGACCGGCGACCGCACCCTTGTTGGCGTGGCTGTATTCCTTCTGCGGGAAGCCGCGCATCCCGGAGATGACGTTGTCGCCGAGGACCTTGGCCTGACGCAGCGCGTGCTGGGCGTTCGGCGGGCACCACGCGTTCGGGTTGCCGGCCCTGCGCCCGACCATGTCCGGGACCTGGGCGTTGTCGCCCGCGGCCCAGATGTAGTCGGTGCCCTGCACCTGGAGCTTCTCGGAGGTGTCCACGTGACCGCGCGGACCGAGCGGCAGGCCGAAGCGGGCCAGCGCCGGGTTCGGCTTCACGCCGGCCGTCCACACGATGGTGTTGGAGTCGACCTCCAGGCCGTTCTTCAGCACGACGTGACCGTCGACGCAGGAGTCCATGGAGGTCGAGAGGAAGACCTCGACACCACGGGACTCCAGGTGCTCCCGGCCCCAGGTGCCGAGCTTCGGACCGACCTCGGGAAGGATCTTGTCGGCGGCGTCGACGAGGATGAAGCGCATGTCCTCGCGCTTCACGTTCATGTAGTACTTCGCCGCGTCGCGGGCCATGTCCTCGACCTCGCCGATGGTCTCCGCGCCGGCGAACCCGCCGCCCACGAAGACGAACGTCAACGCCCTGCGGCGGACGTCCTCATCGGTCGTCGAGTCGGCCTTGTCCAGCTGCTCCAGGACGTGGTTGCGCAGGCCGATGGCCTCCTCGATGCCCTTCATGCCGATGCCCTGCTCGGCGAGGCCGGGGATCGGGAAGGTGCGGGAGACCGCGCCCATCGCGATGACCAGGTAGTCGAAGGGAAGCTCGTAGGCCTCGCCGACGAGCGGCGCGACCGTGGCGACCTTGCGGTCCTGATCGATGGTCGTGACGCGGCCGGTGAGGACCTCGGCCTTCGGCAGGACGCGTCGCAGCGGGACGACGACATGCCGAGGCGAGATGCTGCCGGCAGCAGCTTCGGGGAGGAAGGGCTGGTACGTCATGTACGAGCGCGGGTCGACAACCGTGACGGTCGCCTCTCCGTAGCGCATCTTCTTCAGAATGCGTCGAGCTGCGTACAGGCCTACGTACCCACCGCCTACTACGAGGATCCTGGGACGCTCCGTGGTGCTCATGCCATCGAGTATCCACCCCCCTCGCCGGGCGGCCTCGTGAGCCCCTTCACAAGCTACCACCCACCCTCTGCTACACTGCGCCGCCCGCGTGACCGAGGTCATGACGCCGGAGGGGAACCACGGCACGGCGGCAAACGTTGCTCACCACCTGTGAGCTGGCCCTTGAGCCTCCGGACCGGGTGAACCACCGCTCCGGTTCACACGCGGGCAACACGCCCGGAACGGTCCCGTATCGACACGGAACACCCCCGAGAGGGGCCCCGGGTGCCCATACGGACCAGAACCGCCCTCCACGGGGCCGAATTCCTTGTGAAGAAGTTCACGAACTTCGTCGCGACGTGTCCCGCAAAGAGCCCCCCGGGTGGTCCACGTCAGCTCAAAAGTACAGGCCAAAATGCGTATGAGCACCGTTCTCGCACCCCTCGGGAGGACCGGCGCGCACCGTCGGGCGCCACCGCTCCCCGCCACCGCTCCCCACCGCCGCGGAAGCGGACCTACGCGACCGGCCAGCCGATTCCGTCGGGCATCGCCTCCAAAGCGTCACTCACTCCCGAGCCCGTGCATGTGTACACAATCGTGCGTACACTTTCTTCATGGCCGAGAGCACTGTGACTGTACGGGAAGCCCGCGCACACCTGGCGGACCACATCAATCGTGCCGAGGAGGGCACACCTACGGTGATCACCCGCAACGGCGAGCCCGTCGCGGCCGTGGTGCCGATCGCGGACTTCAACGCGCTGGAGGAAGCAGCCGACGTGTTGCTGGCCCGGGAGGCGGAAGCGATCCTGGCCCAGGACGGCCCGACGGTGTCCATGGCTGAGCTGCTGGCAGACCTGTTCGCCGATCGCACTGACGACGCGGCGTGAAGTACGCGTTCCGGTTCACTGCGGCGGCACAGCGGCAACTTCGAGCCATCGACCGGCCTGCCGCCATGCGCATCCTGGCCGCGCTGACCGCGCTCGGCGACGATCCGTACCGTGAGGACGCCGACATCAAGAAACTCACCGGCCCGTCTGGCCTTTATCGGCTCCGGGTCGGCAGCTACCGGGTCGCCTATCAGGTCGAAGACGGCGAGCTCATCATCCTCGTCGTCAAGATCGGCGACCGGCGCGACATCTACCGCAACATCTGAGAGCAGTCAGCCCGGAGCCCTGAGACTCCGGGTCGCCTCACAGCTGGGGTCTTTCGTTTGGATCAGGCCGGACCCCGCGTGATCCAAACGGTCACTCGTCGTCGAGTGCGGCGTGCCAAGCAATGCCGTCGAGGATGTCGTGTTCGCTGACGACGACCTCCCGGGCCCCGGTCCGCTCCATCACGGCGAGCAGGATCAGCGCCCCGGAGGTGATCACATCGACCCGCCCCGGATGCATCGCGCCGATCGCGGCACGCTCGGCGTGGGTGGAGGCGAGGAGCCGTCCGGTGATCTCCCGCACCTGGTCGAGGGAGATCCGGGAGTGGTGGATCGCCGCGGAGTCGTACGCGTCGAGCCCCAGGGCGATGGCGGCGACCGTGGTGACCGTCCCGGCGAGGCCGACGAGGGTGGCGGCGCCGGTGAGCGGGACGCTCTCCTCGGCGAGGTCGAGGGCCGCGTCGATGTCGGCGCGGATCGCGGCGATCTGACCGGGGGCCGGCGGATCGCTCACGACGCCGTCGCGCACCAGGTGCCGCTCCGTCATCCGGACGCACCCCATGTCCACGGAGCGCGCGGCCCGCACGTGGTCGTCGCCGATGACGAACTCGGTGGAGCCGCCGCCGATGTCCACGACGAGATACGGCTTCGCGAGGTGATCGCGGCCCGCGAGCTCCTTGGTGGCTCCGGTGAAGGAGAACTCCGCCTCCTGGTCGCCGCTGATCACCTCGGGCTCGACTCCCAGGATGTCCTTCACCCCGCGGACGAACTCGTCCCTGTTCTCCGCGTCCCGGGAGGCGGAGGTGGCGACGAAGCGGATCTTCCGCGCCCCGTACTCCTCGATCACCTCCGCGTACCGGCGGCAGGCGGCGAACGTCCGCTCCAGCGCCTCGGGCGCGAGCCGGCCGGTGCGGTCGACGCCCTGGCCGAGGCGGACGATCTCCATCCGCCGGTCGAGCTCGGCGAACTCACCCGTGGACGGGTCCGCGTCGGCGACGAGCAGACGGATGGAGTTGGTACCGCAGTCGATGGCGGCCACGCGGGTCATGGGTGCTCCTGGTCCGGGGGCGCGGCCCCCACAATCAAGCCCCTCCGGCGATCGGGGAGCGGGCATCCGGGGGCGGTGGCCCCGGGGGCGGTCAGTCCTCGTCCGGCGCGTCCTCGGACCGGCAGGGCGTCACGCACGGCCCCTTGCGCCACCACTCCGGCAGCATCGCGATCGCCTCGTCGCCCAGCGGGTTCACCCCGGGCCCCGCGGCCAGCGAGTGCCCGACCAGCACGTGCAGGCACTTCACCCGGTCCGGCATGCCTCCCGCGCTCGGGAAGCCCTCCAGTACCTCGATGGCGTCGCGCCGGGCGATGTAGTCCTCGTGCGCGGCCCGGTACGCGGCGGCCAGCTCCGGGTCCGTGCCGAGGCGCTCGGTCATCTCCTTCATGACACCGTTCGCCTCCAGCGTGCCGATCGCGGACGCGGCACGCGGGCACGTCAGGTAGTACGTCGTCGGGAACGGCGTACCGTCCTCCAGCCGGGGCTGGGTCTCGACCACGTCCGGGTTGCCGCACGGGCAGCGGTGCGCGATCGCGCGCAGTCCGCGCGGCGGGCGGCCCAGCTGCTGCTGGAACGCGGCGATGTCCGCCTCGGTGGGTGCGGTGGACTCGGTCTGCGGAGGGGGGGTTTCCATGCCTGCCTAGGTTCTGATCGGGCTGCTCGAACTGCGGTTCTGCAGAGTGATGAAGAGAGTCAGTCGCGGTCGGCGCTGTCGACACCGTCCCAGAGGTTGGAGTGCCACGGCCGGCCGGACCCGTCCGTTTCGCCGTTGCGCTCCTTGACCGCGTCGGGGTCGATCACCGTGTAACCGGTCTCCCCGGGAAGAAGGTAGTGCAGGTGCTTGCGGGCCAGCTGCCTGATGTAGGCGTTGTCCTGGAGGCGCGCCTTCTCGTCGCGCAGCTCCTCGGTACGGGCCCGGGCCTCCCGCGCCAGCCGCTCCTGGTCGGCGATCTCGTCCCGCTGCGAGACGTACTGCCGCATCGGGTACGCGAGCGCGACCACCAGGGAGCAGACGACGAGGGCGAGAAAGGCCGCCCGTCCGGTGAGCCGGGGGCGGCGGGCCTGACGGCGGGTCTGCGAGCGGTAGACGCGGGCGGCGGTCTGCTCACCGAGCAGCCGCAGCCGGGTCGCGGTGGAGAACCGGTCCCGGTCCTTCGCGGCCATGTCTCCGCCTCCCCATTACGCACGTCCGTCCCCGCACACGGTACGGGACCGAGTGCGGGGACGGACGGAGGCCGGTGCCTTTGGCCCCTGCCGGGCCGGTGCCCGGCCCTCGCTGCGCCGGTCAGCCGGCGGGACGGAACCGGGGGAACGCGGAGCGGCCCGCGTACACCGCGGCGTCGTCGAGGATCTCCTCGATGCGCAGCAGCTGGTTGTACTTGGCGACACGGTCCGAGCGGGCCGGGGCGCCGGTCTTGATCTGGCCGCAGTTCACCGCGACGGCGAGGTCGGCGATGGTGACGTCCTCGGTCTCGCCGGAGCGGTGGGACATCATGCACTTGAAGCCGTTGCGCTGGGCGAGCTCGACGGCGTCCAGGGTCTCGGTCAGCGAACCGATCTGGTTGACCTTGACGAGCAGGGCGTTGGCGGAGCCCTCCTCGATGCCGCGGGCCAGGCGCTCCGGGTTGGTGACGAACAGGTCGTCGCCCACGATCTGCACCTTGGTGCCGAGCTTGTCGGTGATGACCTTCCAGCCGGCCCAGTCGTCCTCGTACAGCGGGTCCTCGATGGAGACCAGCGGGTACGCGGAGACGAGCTCCTCGTAGTACTCGGTCATCTCGGCGGCCGAGCGGGACTTGCCCTCGAACTCGTACGCGCCGTCCTTGTAGAACTCGGACGCGGCGACGTCGAGCGCGAGCGCGATGTCCTTGCCCGGGACGTAGCCGGCTTCCTTGATGGCCTCGACGATGAGGTCGAGGGCGGCGCGGTTCGACTCCAGGTTCGGCGCGAAGCCGCCCTCGTCGCCGAGACCGGTCGAAAGTCCCTTGGTCTTCAGGACCTTCTTCAGCGTGTGGTAGACCTCGGCACCCCAGCGCAGGGCCTCGGAGAAGGACTCCGCGCCGATCGGGGCGATCATGAACTCCTGGATGTCCACGTTGGAGTCGGCGTGCGACCCACCGTTGAGGATGTTCATCATCGGAACGGGCAGCAGGTGCGCGTTCGGGCCGCCGAGGTAGCGGAAGAGCGGCAGGTCCGAGGCCTCGGAGGCGGCGTGGGCGACGGCCAGCGAGACACCGAGGATGGCGTTGGCGCCGAGCGAGCCCTTGTTCTCGGTGGCGTCCAGGTCGAACATCGCCTGGTCGATCAGCCGCTGCTCGGTCGCGTCGTAGCCGACGAGCTCCGGGCCGATCTGCTCGATCACGGCGAGGACGGCCTTCTCGACGCCCTTGCCCTGGTAGCGGTTGGGGTCGCCGTCGCGAAGCTCAATGGCCTCGAACGCACCGGTGGAGGCGCCGGACGGCACGGCAGCACGGCCCGTGCTGCCGTCGTCGAGGCCAACCTCGACCTCGACCGTGGGGTTCCCCCGGGAGTCGAGGATTTCCCGGGCTACGACGACGTCGATGGACGGCACGAGGCATCTCCTTCTGGGATATGACGCTGGTTGTGCAGGGTCACTTCGGCCTTGCGACATGAGCCTAACCGGCCCGGCCCGCTCAGCCGGACGATCGCCCGTCCCCTGGGACGAAAAAGGGCCCAAGGGTGAGCATCACCGGACAAACAGTCAGAATTTTACTGGTCAGTAACGACAACAGTTGAACGAACCCGCAGAGGCGGCGCACTTCCCGGAGGCGGCATGTGACGGAGGTGACACCTCGCGGCGGCGGCACATGACACAGGAAACCCCGGCCCGGCGCGTACGGGGGAACGCGCGCCGGGCCGGGGTGCTCCGGGAGGAGAGAACCTGGACTACTTGGTCAGGTGCAGCTGCTGACCCGGGTAGATCAGGTCGGCGTCCGTGACGATGTCCTTGTTCAGCTCGAACAGCTGCTGCCAGCCGCCCTCGACCTTGCGGTCGGCGGCGATCTTGCTCAGGGAGTCGCCGGAGACGACCTTGTACTCGCCGTCGCCCTTCTTGACCTTCTCGCCGGTCGGGGTGGTGACGGTCTTCTTCGACTCGGCCTGCGGGGCGGCGGAGCGGTCCGAGCGGTTGGTGGCGGGGGCCTCGGTGCGCTCGGCCTTCTTCGGCTGGGCCTGCTGCTTCGGCGCGGCCGGGGCGCTCTGCTTCTGCGTGGCGCCGGAGCCGGACTTCGAGGAGGAGCCGGTGTCGACACCCGGGTTGACGCCGTCGTTGCGCAGGTTGCCGGCGCCGGCACAGCCCCAGGCACCCGGGCCCTGCATGTCGAGGAGCCGCTCGGCGGTGGCGATCTGCTGGGCCTTGGTGGCCAGGTCGGCACGGGGGGCGTACTGCGTACCGCCGGCGGCGGCCCAGCTGGACTGCGAGAACTGCAGACCGCCGTAGTAGCCGTTGCCGGTGTTGATGGACCAGTTGCCACCGGACTCGCACTGAGCGACGGCGTCCCACGTGGCGACGGAGGCGGCGGAGGCACCGGTCGCACCCATCAGCGGAACGGCGACGGCGGTACCGGCGACACCGGCGAGCGTGGCGACACGGACGGCCTTGGACGGGCGGCGGTGCTTGCCCTTGCCAGAAAACAGCATGGAACGTCTCCTCACCGACGCCTACGAGGTGAGCTGTCGGGTTCGGGCCAAGTGAGTTGCCCGGTCGCACGTCCTAGCACGCGACTTCACCCCAAGCCGGTCCTGATGCGTCTTTCGACGATCGGGGCCGGCGCCTACCTGGGTCCCCCGCTCCTGCCTACGGCGCTTTACGCGTCTGTTCCCTTCGACCGACGGCAGGATTTCGGCGTGACGGTCGACGGGGCCCGCGGTGCGAGCGGTTCCGACCGTAAACACACGCAACCCCTACATTCAAAGATGGACACATCGGACAATCACCCCTTACTTGCATCTGAGGAACCGTCGTTTTCGCAGGTGGGAGGCGGTACAGGAGGACCCCTCAGGCGCGACACGCCAGTTGACGCAAAGAGACCCATGTCTCACTTACGCATAAGTGGACATAGGTCTCTGAACTACCCCAGTTTTTGAGGCTCTTTCAGTCGATTATCAGACCGCTCTCATTTGGTCTTCACATCGAGATCGAGGCTCTGGCCAGGGAGAATGAGGTCCGGGTCGGATCCGACGGCCTCCTCGTTGGCCTCGTACAGCGCGGACCAGCCGCCGGGAACCTTCTGTGCGTCAGCAATCGCCCAGAGGTTGTCGCCGGGGCGGACGGTGTACGTGCCGTCGGCGGCCGGCGTGCCCGCGTCGCGCGCATCGCCGTCACCGCGGGAGGCGTGCCGGCCCGACTCGCGGTCGACGCCGCCGTTCGTGTCCCGGCCCCCCTCGGGGGCCGGTGCGCCGCGGTGCTTGCCCCCCGTACCGTCGGCCGCGTCGGACGGGCCGGTCGCGTCCGACGCGTCGGACGCTCCGGAGGACGGGGTGGCAGAAGGCTTCGACGGGGTGGCGGAAGGCTTCTTGGACGGCTTGGTCCGGTCCGCCGGTCCGTCGTCGGCGCCCGAGCGCTCCGAGCCGTCCTTGCCGCCCTTGCCGCCCGAGTCGGCGTCCGGGGCGGCGTGCGACGGTGTGGCGCCCTCGGACGGGGCCGTCGACGCGCCGTCAGCCGGCTCCGTGCTCCGCTTCGGCTCGGCGGGCGGCGTGACCCCGGGATCGACGCCCGGCAGCGTCCCGTCCTCCGTGAGGCCGGAGATGACCGCACAACTGGGCCACGCCTTCGGGCCCCGGTCCTCCAGGACCTTCTCGGCCACATCTATCTGCTGCGAGCGGCTGGCCAGGTCGGCGCGCTCGGCATACGACTCGCCGCCGTACGCCTTCCAGGTCTCCTGCGAGAACTGCAGGCCGCCGTAGAAGCCGTTGCCGAGGTCGGCGCTCCACATGCCGCCGCTCTCGCACTCGGCCACCCGGTCCCAGGTCGTGGCGTCGGCCGCGTGCGCGCCTGCCGCGCCGAGCAGCGGGATGGCGATGGCCGAACCGGTCACGCCTGCGGCGACGACGATGGCGGGTGCCTGACGAGGGCGACGGTGTCTGCCGTTCGCGGAGCCCATGGGGTTGCCTTCCGTGTGACTGACGAGTGACAAATGAGTCGAACGGTGAACCTAGCGGGACCCGAACGCGTGTCACAAGTCGATGCAGCACAGATCACGCGGAAGTCACAGAGTTGACTGAGCGTCATATCGCGTCGGGGCGGGCCTCGGCGCGAACTCCACCGGCAGCGTGCGCAGTCCGCGCATGATGAGCCCGCCACGCCACCGCAAATCGGTAGGTTCTACCGCAAGTCGCAGGTCGGGAAGTCGCCGCAGAAGCGTGGCGAGCGCCGTCTGTCCCTCCAGCCGGGCGAGCGGTGCTCCCAGGCAGTAGTGGATGCCGTGCCCGTACCCGAGGTGCTGATTGTCACGCCGTGCGAGGTCGAGCGTGTCGGGGTCCCCGAAGCGCTCCAGGTCGCGGTCCGCGGCGGCGAGCACGACGAGTACGGGGTCGCCGGCCGCGATGTCCTGTCCGCCGAGCGTCAGCGGCTCGGTGGCGAACCGCCAGGTCGCCAGCTCCACCGGACCGTCGTACCGCAGCAGTTCCTCGATCCCGGTCTCCAGCAGCCCGCTCTCCCCCGCGTCGAGGGAGCCTTGCAGCCGCTCGCGCTCCGCGGGGTTGCGCAGCAGGGCGTACACCCCGTTGCCGATGAGATTGACCGTCGTCTCGAATCCGGCGAAGAGGAGGATGAAGGCCATGGCCGCGGCCTCGTTCTCGGTGAGGTGCTCGCCGTGGTCGCTGGCCCGGATCAGCCCCGAGATCAGGTCGTCCCCCGGGTTCTCCCTCTTGCGGTGGATCAGTTCGGCGAGATAGCCGCGCATCTTCTTCACCGACCTGGCCACCCCGCCGCGCGGACCGCCGCCGTGCCGGATCATCATGCCCGCCCAGTCCCGGAAGTCGTCCTGGTCCTCGCGCGGCACGCCGAGCAGATCGCAGATCGCGTAGATGGGGAGCGGGAACGCGAAGTCGTGGATGAGGTCCGCCCTTCCCTCCGCGATGAAGCGGTCGATGAGGTGATCCGTCAGTTCCTGTACGCGCGGCGCGAACTCGGCGACCCTGCGCGGGGTGAACGCCTTGGAGACGAGGCGGCGCAGCCGGGTGTGGTCGGGCGGGTCGATGTTGAGCAGATGCGTCATCAGCTCCGCCTTGCGCTCGCCCGGGATACCCGTCTTCCCCCTGGCGTGCGCCGGCTCGGCGTGGTGCGCCGGGTTCTTGGAGAGCCGGGTGTCGGCGAGCGCCTGCCGGGCGTCCGCGTACCGGGTCACCAGCCAGGCCTCGACACCGCTGGGCAGTGCGGTACGGTGCACGGGGCTGTGCTCGCGCAGCCAGGCGTAGGCCGGGTAGGGGTCGGTGGCGAACTCCCAGGTGAAGAGTTCGGGCCCGCCGACGGGGCAGGCGGGGCGGTCGGCGGGGCCGTCGGCAGGCTGGTCGGCGGGGCCGTGCGCGGGCTGGCCGGCGGGGTGGTCGGCCGGGCCGGGCGTGGGTCGACCGGTGGGCTGGTCGGCGGGGCTGCGGTTCACCCCCCGACGTTATCCGTTGCCCTCCGCCGCCCGGATGGCGTCCCGGTAGGCACGGCCGGCGGCCCGTAGTGCGGCCTCGGGGTCGATGCCGTCCTGCTCGGCGCGTACGGCGAGGCCGAGGAGCTCGTAGCCGATGCCGTCGCCCGTGGGGAGCGCCACATCGAGCCCCGCGGTACGGACCCGGCCGGCCAGTTTCGCCGCCAGGGCGAGACCGGGCTGGCCGAGCGGCACTCCGTCGGTGACCGAGTCGCGCTGCTTCTCGACGGCCTTGGTCCGCAGCCAGTGCGCGTGCACGTCCTCCGGGGTCTCGGCGGTCTCGTCCCCGAAGACGTGCGGGTGGCGGTGGATCAGCTTCTCGACGAGGGTCCCGGCCACGTCGTCGACGGAGAAGGGCTCCGCCCCGTCCTCGGGGCGGCCTTCCTCGGCGATCCGGGCGTGGAAGACGACCTGGAGGAGTACGTCCCCGAGTTCCTCGCGCAGCTCGTCGCGGTCGCCGTCCTCGATCGCCTCGACGAGTTCGTACGCCTCCTCGATGGCGTACTTGGCGAGGCCCTCGTGGGTCTTCTGCGAGGTCCAGGGGCATTCGATCCGGATCCGGTCCATGACCTGGACCAGATCGAGGAGACGGGCGCCCGGCAGATCGTACGAACCCGGCAGCAGCTCCAGGTCGGGCATCCGCACCCGCCCGGAACCGGCGAGCCGTGCGAGCCCGTCGGTCAGCGGCTGATCGCCCTCGCCGCCGGTGAGGACGACGACGCTCCGGCCGCCCGCACAGGCGTCGACGAGCTCCCGCGCGGTGGGTGCGGAGGGCTCGACGGCGACGCCCGCCTCGCGCAGGTACGGCAGCTGCGGATTGTCCTGCTCCGCGCAGAGCACCCGGTCGGCGGCGTGCAGCGCCTGCCAGGCGGGCCAGGACAGGAGTCCGGGCGCGACGCGGTGGCTGGCGGTGAGCAGGACGATACGGCCGGGATCTTCAGCGTTCACCGTTCGAATCTACTCCGGTCGGTCCGGCCGCCGTCTCCGCGGCCCGGGTGCATGGCCCGAGAGGCCCTGGTACTGCTAGGCGTCGGGCTCGGCGCCCGCCGTCGCGGGCCTGGTGACCTGGTTGATCCAGGGGGCCTTGTAGTTGGCCAGCTGGGTCTGCTTGTCGTCCCAGGTGCCGTAGCGCGGATTGACGTCGACCTTCAGTTCCTTCGACGCCTTGGCGAGGGCGTCGCCGACGGCCTTCTGCCCCTCGGGCTGCTGCAGGTCGGCGCCGAGGGCCTGGGCCAGCTTCGTCAGCTGGACCTGCTCGCGCAGCACGGCATCGATCTGGCCGGGGGCGACCCAGCTCTGCTGGAGCATCGCCATCCGCAGCTGTGCCTCTCCCCCGGACTGGGCGGCCGCCGCCCTCCGCATCTGCTGGATCTCGTTGCGGCTGACGGTCACACCCGCGTCCCGCGCGGCCCGGTCCAGGACCCGGTCGAAGATCATGCCGTGCAGCTTCGCCCGGCTGAGCTGCCCGGACTTGTCGATGAGCTGCGAGGCGTCCTTCGAATCGCGCTGGGCGTCCCGCACCGCCGCCACCTGGCCCTGCAGCGTGGACACCTCGATCCGGTCCTCGCCGACGAGGGCCGCGGCGCCCGGGTGGGCCTGCCCGCCGCAGGCGGTCAGAAGTGGGGCCCCGGCCAGCAGGGCGGCGGAGACGGTGAGCGCGGTGCGACGGCGGCGGTGCAAAGGAACCTCCCGGGGAGAGTTTGTGCATCAGTGCACAAGACCTTGCGGTGATCGATGTTAGGCAGTGGATGTGGTTCGGGCCACTGGTTCGACCAACGATTCGGAAGGAGTTGGGGATGTGGGCCCCCTCGGGGCGCCCGGCCCTCCCCGCGGCGGCATCTCACAGCGGCGCCCGGGACGGCCCGTCGAGACGCCTCGCGGGTCAGGAGACGTGTTCGGCCGCCGGGACCCCGTTGTCCGGACGCAGCATGATCGCGCGCGAGACGACGAAGGTGATCGGAATGGCCGCCGCGGCCGCGACCAGCGGCGCGTACCGGCTGCTGAACCCGGCGAGGTCGACCAGCAGATAGACACCGCCGGTCGTGATGACGAAGTTGGCGGCGTTGGTGAGCGGAAAGAGCAGGAACTTCCGCCAGGTGGGCCGGGTCCGGTAGGTGAAGCGGGAGTTCAGGAAGAAGGAGCCGACCATGCTCAGCCCGAAGGCGAGGACATGGGCGGCGAGGTACGGCAGCCAGGTCAGCAGGACGAGGTAGCAGCCGTAGTACGTGCCGGTGTTCACGACTCCGACCAGGGCGAACCGGGCCATCTGCGCGGTGACCGTCATCGGCTCACGAACTCCCGGGGCTCCCGTGTCCGCCCCGGTGCCGGCGCGGTGTTCGTGGCCTTCACCAGGAAGTGCGGGCGGCGCTTCACCTCGTAGTAGATACGGCCCACGTACTCGCCGACCACCCCGATCATCACCATCTGGACCCCGGCAAGTGCCGTGACCACGACGAGGAGAGTGACATAGCCGGGGGTGTCGACCCCCCGCACCAGCGCGACGCCGACGATCCACGCGGCATAGGCGAGGGCGACGGACAGCAGCAGCATGCCCAGATACAGCGCCGCGCGCAGCGGTTTGTTGTTGAAGGAGAGAAGCCCGTCGAGGCCGTAGTTCAGGAGCTTTCCGAAGGTCCAGGCGGAACGGCCCTGTTCACGGACGGCATTCTCGTAGCTGAACGTCGCGGTGCGGAATCCCACCCAGGCGAAAAGGCCCTTGGAGAACCTGTTGTATTCGGTGAGTGCCAGTACGGCGTCGACGGTGCGGCGGGACAACAGCCTGAAATCGCCGACGCCGTCGACCAGTTCCACGTCCACCAGGCGGTTGATCAGCCAGTAGTAGGCGCGGGCGCTGACGGTACGGGTGACCCGGTCGCCCTTGCGCGTGCGGCGCGCGATCACCTGGTCGTAGCCGTCCGCGTGCTCTTCGAGCATGCGTCCCACGAGCTCCGGCGGGTGCTGGAGGTCGGCGTCCATGATGACGACCGCGTCGCCCTCGGCGTGGCGGAGGCCGGCCAGCATGGCGGCCTCCTTGCCGAAGTTGCGGCTGAAGGAGACATAGCGGGCCCGCGGGTCGGCCGCGGCCAGTTCCTGGAGGACGACCAGCGTCCGGTCCGCGCTGCCGTCGTCGACGTACACCAGCTGGAATTCATGGCCGAGGCGCGTCATTTCGTCCGTGACGCGTTCATGGAAACGTTCGAGGATCTCTTCCTCGTTGAAACAAGGCACCACTAACGAGATCAGCACGCATGTACATCAACCCGCCCACATGTCGGAACCCGGCGCTCCATATGGCCGATGAGCGTCCATCACATGAACTGGCCCATTTCAGCGCGGAGTTACACGATCTGGGCTGGCATATTCCTGCGTATGCCGATCTTCCGTCCCCGCCTGTGGGCGGGCTCGCTCGCCGCGCTGCTCACCGTGACCGCCGTCTGCGCGGGTGACGCCGTGGCGCGCAGCTTTCCGTTCGGGCCGCACACGCGCAGCGTCAACGACCTGGGCAATCAGTTCGTACCGTTCCACGCCCGGCTGTGGGACCTGTTGCACGGGAACGCCGACGGCGGGGTGCTGCTCAACTGGTCGTCCGGGTACGGGACCAGCTTCCTGCCGGATCTGGGCACCTACCTGACCAGTCCGTTCGCCCTGCTCGTCGGGGTCTTCCCGCGCGACCGGATGGACCTCGCGGTCTATGTGGTGACGGTCCTGAAGATGGCGTCGGCCGCGGCGCTGATGGCCCTGCTGCTGCTGACGCTGCGCGGCGGGCGCTGGTGGGCGGCGGGGGTGCTCGGTGCTTCGTACGCGCTGTGCGGCTGGTCGGTCGTCGAGGCGTCGTACAACCCGATGTGGCTGGACGGTCTGATCGCGCTGCCTCTGCTCTGCCTGGCCGGGGAGTGGGCCCGGACGGGTCGGCACCGGATCGCCGCGCCGTTGCTCGTCGCGTTGATGTGGGCGGCCAACTTCTACACGGCCTACATGGCGACGCTCGGCGCCGCTCTGGTGCTCGCGGTACGGCTCTGTACGGAACGGGAGGACCGGCGGGCGGTGGTCCGGGGGCTGGTCCGGGCGGTCACCACGGCCGGGGTGGGCATCGGTCTCTCGGCGCCCGTCCTGCTCCCCGTCTACCTGGGGACGAAGCACGCCTACCCGGGCTGGAACCGGACGTTCGCGCCCGCCCACTGGCCCGATGTGTTCGCCCGGCTGCTGCCCGCCACGTACAGCTTCTTCACCCCGGCGCTCTTCCTCGGCACGGGCACCCTGCTCCTGGCCTGTGCGCTGGCCTTCCAGCGGTCCGTACCGCGGCGCGAGCGGTGCGCGTGGGCGGGGCTGGTGGCCGGGGTCGCGCTGTCGCTGCAATGGGGGCCGGCACATCTGCTCTGGCACGCGTTCGCCACGCCCAACGGCAGTCCGTACCGGCAGACGTTCGTACTGGCCGGGCTGGTGGTGATCGCCGCCTGGATCTCCGTCTCGTACGACTGGCCGGGGTGGCGGGCGCTGGTCGGCGGGGTCGCGGTGCTGGTGCTGATCGGGGCCGGGGCCGGCTTCAGCGACCTGGTCACACCGTGGACGTATCCGCTGTTCGCGGCAGGTCTGGTGGCGGCGGTCGGGGCGCTGCTGCTGGTCGGCCGCGGCCGGAGATCCGCGGTCGTCGCCGCCGTGCTGCTGGTCGGCGCGCAGGCCGGGCAGGCCGCCGCGACCACCGCCTTCGCCGACCGGCAGCGGCTGAACCGGCTGGACGACTACGCGCCCTGGGGCGAGCGGCAGCGGACCCAGGCCGCGGCGGTCGCGGGCGCCGACGGCTGGCCGCGCTATCGCACGGACCCCGGCCGCGAACAGACCACGGCGAACGATCCGCTGCTGGTGGGCGGGCAGGGCGCCGCGTACTACAGCAGCCTCACCCCCGACGTGCTGACCCGCACCCTGCGTGCGCTGGGCGGCGGATGGACATCGAACGGCCGGGCCTTGCAGAGTCTCGACAACCCCGTCACGGACGCGGTCTTCTCGGTCGGCGCGCGGGTGCGCATGCCGCGCGATCCCCATCAGGGGTGGAACGCCCCCGACGGCCGGCCGGTGACGGTGAGCCGCGAGGAGGCGCCGCCGCTGGTGACGGTGCGCGGACCGGACGCGCCGGTGCCGTACGGCCGTTCGCCCTTCCGGAACCAGGAGCAACTGCTCGGTACGGCGGTCTACGCGGTGCCGCCGACCGTGCTGCGCGCGGCGGGGGGCGGCCCGGCGGGGGGCGGCCCGGCCGCGGACCGGGGGGCGTACGACTACCGGGTGGGGCGTGGCACGTACACACTGACCGCCCGGTGCCCGGCGGCCACCGAGGCGTATCTGTGGGCGCCCGACCTGTTCGGCTCGGCGCGGCTCGACGACGGCCCGGAGATCCCGTTCCGGGGGCAGCTGCCGCAACGGCGTGCCCCGATGCAGCGCCTGGGCGCGGCGGGCGGGAGCACACCGGTGACGGTCACCTTGACTGCCGCACGCACCGGGACCGTGCCGCACGAGGCGATCGGCTGCCTGGACCGGACCCGGCTGGCCTCGGCGGTCGCCGGTCTGCAGCGCACCGGTGCGACCGCCGTCCATGTCACCACCCACGGCATACGGGCCGAACTGCCGCCCGGCAGCACCGGGACGGTCGTGATCGCCGCGCCCCGCATCGCGGGCTGGACCTGCCGGGGCCGCCCCGCCGACAGCTACCTGGGCCTGCTCTCCGTACCGGTCCCCGCCCGCGGCGCGTCCGTCGAGTGTTCGTTCCGGCCCCCCGGTCTGCGGGCGGGCGAGGTGATCGGCGGGGCCGCGCTCACCGTGCTCGTGCTCGGCGGGGCGGCGCTCGCGTACCGGCGGCGGGGGGACCGGGAACGGGCGAACCCGGCCTGAGCCCGTCTCCGCCGGTAAGGCACAGAGACCTCGGCAGTGCTCGAAAGAAGTGTGAGGCCGACGGGGCAGGCGGGTCGTCAGCCGCCCCGGCGGCAGATCACGATCTCATGCCGGGAGCGGCCTTCGGCCCCGGCAGCCGTCCCCGAGGCAATCCATTGCAGAAGCTTGGCGTGTCCATTACTTGGCAGCCCATTCGTGCGTGACGGTTCGCCCCGTCGTGACCGTCGCCGGGCACGCCGCACGGTCAGCCGCCGCGCACCTCCACCTGGCGGTCGAGCCGGCGGCGCAGCTCCACCGGCAGCGGGTGGTGCGGTCCGTACGCCCGCTCCGTGTCGTACAGCAGCCCCTGGAGCTGTACACGCGCCGCCACGTGGTCGCCGACCGCGAGCAGCAGGTGCCCGATGCGGTTGCGGATCTCGAAGGAGCGGGCCGGGTCGTTGCCCGTGGCGTGGTGGTTCTCGTAGTACGGGTGGTTCTCGTAGTACGGGTGGTTCTCGTAGTACGGGAGGACCGCGCGGTACTCGGCGAGCGCGGCGGCCGGTTCACCGAGCTGTTCCAGGCACTGGGCCGCGTCGTAACGGAACTGGAGTGTCCGGGCGTCGGCCGGGCCGGCCTCCGCCGCGCGGTCGTCGGCGAGGCGGCGCAGTTCGGGCAGGGCGCGGCGGTACTGGCCGTCGTCCATCAGCGTCGCCGCGTACTGCTTGCGCAGGATGCGGACCACGGCGGAGTCCTCGCCGTGCTGTTCGGCCGCGACCGGGAGGATCGAGCCGAGGATGTCCACGGCCTGGGTGATGCGGCCCTCCCCGAGCAGCTTCTTGACGTCGTCGACGGCGGCGGCGACATCGGGCCGGGCGGCGGGCGGGGCCTGCGGAGGGGGCGGTGTGGTGGCGCGGTCGGGCCATGGGGCGTGCGGGCGCAGGAAGGGGCGGGTGGGGTCGAGCGGCCCGGTGGGCAGCCCGGTGCCCCGGGAGGGGAGCAGCGGGGCGAGGTGTTCGTACACCTCCTGGGCGCCGGCCGGGCGGTGCTGCGGGTCCTTGGCCAGCAGTCGCAGCACCAGCGCTTCGAGCGGCTCGGGGATGTCGGGCCGGATCCGGCGGACCGGGAGCGGTGGCTCGTAGAGGTGGCGGTGGAGCACGCCGAGGGCGGTCGATCCCGCGAACGGCACGTCGCCGCTGAGGAGTTCATGGAGGAGCACACCGAGTGCGTACAGATCGGTGTACGGGCCGACGGCTCCGCCCATCGCCTGCTCGGGCGCCATGTAGGCCGGGGAGCCGATCGGTGAACCGGTGTGGGTGAGGCGGGTGGTGTCGGTGTCCAGGACGGAGGCCACGCCGAGGTCGAGGACGGTGACGGTGCCGTCCGGACGCACCATCACGTTGCGGGGCTTGAGGTCGCGGTGGACGATCGGCACCGCGTGCACGGCGGCGAGGACGGCGCAGAGCTGGGCGGCGACCGCGACGGACCACTGCCAGGGGTACGGGTCGTGCTCGGCGAGGTGGTCGGCGAGGTCGGCGCCCTCGACGTACTGCATGACGAGGTACAGATCGTCGCCGTCGCTGCCCGCGTCGTGGACGGTGACCAGGCCCGGGTGGTCGACCTGGGCGGTGACCCGGCACTCGCGGACGAAGCGGCGGCGCAGCTCGCCCGCCGCCTCGCTGCCGATGGGACCGGTGACCCGGTCGGGGCGGAGCAGCTTCACCGCGACCCGGCGGTCGAGGCGCTGGTCGTATGCCGTCCAGACCTGGCCCATGCCGCCCTGACCGAGGATGGTCGCCAGCTGGTACCGCCCGCCGATGAGGCGTCCGCTCACCGGCCCTCCTCCTTGCGGAGGTAGTCGCTCAACTCGTCCAGCTCGGCCCGGACCTGGTCGATCCGCTCGTGCCGACGGGGCGCGCGGTCCGAGGCCGGGGGCCACTGTGCGGGCGCGTCCGTGGGAGCGGGGGCGGGGGCGGGCGCGGGCGTGGGGAAAGGCGCGGGGGCGGGCGCGGGGGTAGGGAAAGGGGCGGGGGCGGGCGTAGGGAAAGGGGCGGGGGCGGGCGCGGGCATCGGCGTCGTGGGCGCGTACGCGTATCCCGGTGCCGGGGGCGCGTACCCGCCCATGAGGTCGCGCTCCGTCAGCTGTTCGTGGTGCCGGATGTCCCCGACCAGGTAGTACACGACAGCGGCCACCGTCACCAGCAACAGCAGCGGTATGAGCACGTCGTCGATGCCGGCGGGCTCGTCGCTGCCGTCCCTGCCGAGGATCATCAGGGACACGAGGACGAACACGAAACCGGCCCCGGTCAGCCACCAGTCGGACGCCCGGCGGCGCACGATCGCGAGACGGAGCAGCGGACTCCACAGCAGCATGCCGAACGAGCACACCGGGAGCACGACGAACAGCACGCGCGTCGCGACGGTCCGGGCCCGGCCGGGAACCCGGCGCGGCGGCGTCGGCGGATGGCCGGGGGCGTACATGGCTGCTCCTGGAAACCTCGTCGGGGAACGTCCGCGCACACGCTCGGTGTACGCAGCTCCGAGCGTAGAGGGCGACACCGGCGACGGGCCCCGGGGTGTACCGAACCGTTGCGCCTCAGGTCATTTCGGCGGGACCGTGCCGTCGGCCAGCCCGTCGTACATCCCCTGGACCAGTTGTCCGCCGAGCCGGCCGGCCAGCCGGAGCGCGTCCTCGAACGCGGCCAGGGCGCGGAACCGTTCCCCGTATCTCCGCTGTTCCGCGAGTGGCAGCCGGGGCAGTTGGAGACGGCGGGCGTCCAGCCGGGTGGCGGTGGAGGCGTAGCTGCTGGCCTGGCGGTGGTTGGCGGTGCCGCGCAGGAAACCGGCGAGGAACCAGGGGTCGAGGGCGGCCGGGTCGGGACGCAGCAGCTGGAGGTTGCGGCCCAGCGCGGCACCCGCGGTGGCGGCGTCGATGACGCGGGCGACGGCGCCGCCACCGAGCACGGGGAGGACGACATCGCCCGTCTCGACGAGGACCGGCTCCTCGGGGGGCCCGTCGACGGGGAGGCTGCCCGAAGGGGCGGTGGAACCCAGGACGTCGTGTTCGGTGAGGACGGGGGCCGGGCCGGTGCCGGAGCCGCCGGTGCGGAGCTGGAGGGCACCGGCGCGGGCGAGTTCGCCGACGGTGGTGAGCGGCCAGTGGGCCGGGCCGGAAGGGGTCACGGCCGGCGGAGTGAGGGTGCCGGTGAGGCCGAGGGTCTCGGTCAGCCGCTCCCGTACCCGGATCAGTTCGGCCGGTCCGCCCACGGCGGCCGGGGGTGGCAGATGGCGGGCGGGGGCCAGGTCCACGTCGTCGTCGAGGAGTTCGATGACCGGGACGGTGCGGCCGGCCCTCGGGCGGGTCCCGGCCGCCCGGCCGGTCCTGTCCTCGCCTGTTCCCGCGCCTGCGCCCACGCCCTCACTTTCGGCCTCGCCCTCGAACGACCGCCAGGCGGCGAGCACGGCGCTGTGTACCGCCTGCCAGTCGAGCCGGTCGCGCCCGCCGGACGGGGCGGTGACGCCGGGGCCAGCGGCCGGGGATTCGGCGGGTTCGGCCGTGGCCGTGGCCGTGGCCGTGTCCACGAATAGCAGTTCCGGCGCGGGACGCAGGCCGCCGACCGGCTTGCGCAGCACCCAGAGGTGGAGCGGAATGCCGTACGGGGGCGCGGCGCCGGCCGGGAGCGCGATGACGGCGCGCAGGGCCCCGCGGCGCAGCAGATCGGCGCGGATCCGGCGGCCGGAACGGCGCGAGGCGGCGGCCGGGGGCATCAGCAGTACAGCGGTGCCGCCCTCGCGCAGACGGGCCAGCGCGTGCTGGACCCAGGCCAGTTCGGACTCCGTGCGGGCCGGGAAGCCGTACTCCCAGCGGGGGTCGTAGGCGAGTTCGTCGTGGCCCCAGTTGCGTTCGTTGAACGGCGGGTGGCAGAGCACGGCGTCGGCGGCGAGCTGCGGGAAGGCGTCGGCGCGCAGGGTGTCACCGGTGCGCAAGGCGAGGGTGCAGCCGTTGGCGGAGCCGGTGTGCAGGGCGAGCCGCAGCGCGGTGAGTGCGGCGAGGTCGGGGTCGGTCTCCTGTGCGTACAGGGCGGTCGGGCGGCCGACGGCGCGCAGCAGGGCGCCGGTGCCCGCCGCGGGATCGAGGACCGTGCGGGCCGGCTGCTTCCCGGTCTCCGCCAGGGCGGCCATGAGTGCGGCGAGTCCGGGCGGGGTGAGTGTGTACTGGCGCGGGTTGGCGTCCAGTTGGCGGCCGAGCAGGAACTCGAAGGTGTCCTGGACACCGTTCTGCGCGGCGAGCTCCGCGGCGCCCCGGAGCAGCGGCACGGACGGGAGCAGTTCCGCGCGGCCGGGGGCGCGAACAGCCCGTCCGGGTTCCGCGGCCGGTCCGAAGCGGGCGGCGAGCAGATCATCGAGGGCGAGGGACAGCACACCGGCCATCGCCTCGTCCGACACGGCGACGATCTCCCGCCAGGCGGTGGGGCCGTCCCGCAGGAGCAGCAGGGCGCAGCCCGTGTGGACCAGGGCGGGGACCGGGCCGGCCGGATGCCCCGCGAGCTGCTGCCAGACCCGTTCGCGGAGCGGGATCTCCGCGAGTTTGCCCTGGTCGCGCAGCCACTGCTCGACCTCGTGCAGCGCGAAGGACGGGCTCGTCTCGGTGCCGCCGACGGGCTTGGGGAAGTCGGCGTGCCGGCGGCGCCAGTTGCTGACGGCGGCGCGTCCCACGCCCGCGAGCCGGGCGATGCCGGCCGCGGTCACCTCGGTCGAGTTCTCCGGCACTGACTGTCTCCCTGATCCGTCGGCGCTGTGTGGGTGAGCATAGCGACCTCCGGCCGATCGCATCGGTTCACAGCACATAAAAGAACGTCACGCGTGAGCGATGTTGACTCGGTTCACAGGCTCTGCTGTTATTGACGCGTCACCACATCCCCAGGGATTCAGGGGACAGTTCACGCCCCCTTGTCGAAATTCGTCGAAATTCACCGAAGGGCCCAGCCATGTCCGGGTACCCCGAACCGCCACCGCGGCAGCGGGCGTCCATGCCCACTCGCGCACCGGGCGAGCATCCGGCGTGCAACGGGGCCCTCTCGGGCATCGGTGCGGTGCTCGTGACCAAAGCCGCCGCCGACACCATGCCGGCGCCCGCCACCGCCCCTCGCCTCTCCGCCGATCCGCGCCCGGCCCTCCGCTGACACGCCCGCGAAGCCCGCCCACCGCGTTCCCCGCCCCGTCCCCTCCCCCCTCCCCACCCTCCTCACCTCACGGAGACCTCCGCCATGCGCCTTCTCGCCCGCACCACCGTCAACACCCTCTGCGCCCTTACCCTCCTCGGCCTGGCCGCCTGCGGCACCGATGCCTCGCCTGCCGAGGCGACCGGCCCCTTCGCGGACATGTCGGGCCCCGAAGTCGCCAACAAGGCGCTCAAGACCACGAAGAAGGCGAAGTCCATGAAGATCGCCGTCGACATGAAGACGACCGACGGACCGGTCTCCGCCCACTTCGCCATGAGCACCTCCGGCGCCTGCACCGGAAGGATGTCCATGGGCTCGGCGGGCAGCATGGAGATCCGCCGGACCGGCGACACGCTCTACACGAAGCTCGACGCGGCGATGCTGCGCGAACAGTCCAAGGGCGAGCCCGCCGCGGACGTCGACGCCGCGGTCGACCTGCTCGCCGGCCACTGGATGAAGTCGAAGGCCTCGGACGCCGACAACAAGGACATGCTGGAATTCTGCGACCTGGACACGCTGCTGAAGGACTTCGAGACGAACGACAACGCGGCCCGCAAGAGCGGTGAGACCACCATCGACGGCCAGCGGGCGCTGCGCCTCACCGAGAAGGACAGCGAGGGCACTTACACGATGCTGGTGGCCACCGAAGGCGCCCCGTACGTGCTCAAGGTCGACGCGAAGGGCGGCAAGGAGCCGATGACGATGAGGCTCTCCGAGTTCGACGAGCCCGTCGTGGTGAAGGAGCCGGCCGCCAAGGACATCGTCGACCTGGACGAGATGGCCGGCTGACACTCACACGCACGCCCGGACGCCCGGGGGGCTGCGCCCTCGCGGGCGGCTGCCTCCCGGCGCCCGTACCCGGGACCACGACGGGTGTCTACACGCGGTGCCGCACCCATACGTTGGGCTCCACGTACACCGCGTAAGCGGGGCGCCCGCCCGTCATCCCCCGCACTGCTCCAGCATCGCCTTCTTGTCGGCGGTGGTGACGGGCAGTTCGTACTTCAGGGACACCTGCGCAAACCGCACCGCGTACGAGCAGCGCACCGGCTTGTACGGCGGCAGCCAGGACGCCGGCCCCGAGTCACGCTTGGCGTTGTTGGCCGGGCCGTCCACCGGAATGAGGTTGAGCGGGTCGTTGGCAATCTGCTGCCGCTTGGTGTCGTTCCAGTGCGCGGCGCCCATCTGCCAGTCGTACGACAGCGGCATGACGTGGTCGATCTGGACCTTGGTGGCCTGTTGCTTGCGCCAGTCGATGGTCGAGCCGGTGTACGGGTCCTTGAGGGTCATCGACACGACCACGCAGTCCGAACCGGAGCGGAACTTCACGTCCTTGCCGTCCCTGGCGAGGAGGTCGTTGCGGGTGTCGCAGCCGTTCCGCGCGAGCGGTATCCCGTCGATCGAGTCCTTCCAGGCGTAGCCGAACTTGTCGCGCGCGTACCCGGTCTTCGGACCCCGCCCCTTCGTCGCCACCTTCTCGATGATCTTCCGGCCGGCCGCCCGGTCCGCCTCGGAGGTGAGCGGCGCGAGCCCCGGCTTCGTACCGTCGGCGTTGTCGAGCGGGCTCGCCCCGAATCCGGTGACGGCCTGTCCGCCGCCTTCGGACCCGCCTCCCTGCCGCCCGGCCCCGGAGGACGTCTGCTCGGGGTCGCAGCCGGCCAGGGCCAGCACAGCCGCCACGCTGAGGGCGGGCAGCATCACTCGGTACGCACGGGGGGATATCACTCGAAGCCGTCCTGACGGGGAGAAAGCCGAACCAGAGAATCGTACGGATGTCCTCGCCGCTGACGGGCATTCATGAGCGCGCGCCCAACCGGATGCGGCCGGAATCACACCGCCCCGCCCCGCCGAGCGGCTTCTTCCCGTCGCCAAGGCGGGTACCGCCCGCCATTGAAGACGGCCCGTCCCCTATACAACTCAGGTACCAACCACGGCTGTTGTGTCATTCCCAGGGCGGAGGACAGGTGCAGCCCGGCGAGTGATTCGCATGCATGGCCGATTCCGGAAAGATCTTTCCTGTCCGAACATGCGACCGGAAGGAAAATATCGTGCGCAGACGACGTCTCGCGCCCCTGTTGGCCGTGAGTATCACGGCAACGCTGGCTCCCGCGCTCGCCACCTCGACGGCCACCGCCGCTCCGGCCGCCACCCCGTCGACCACCTCCTCGGCCGCCGCCACGGGCGCGCTGAACCGGTATGTGAAGCAGAAGCCGCAGTGGAAGCGGTGCGAAGCCGCCGCTCCGGCGGAGTTCGAGTGCGCCACGATCAAGGTTCCACTGGACTACCGGGTTCCCGGGGGCAAGCAGATCGACTTGGCCATATCCCGGATCAGGAGCACCGCGCCCGACAAGCGGCGCGGTGTCCTGTTCTCCAACCCCGGCGGCCCGGGGGGAGAGGGGCTCTACATGCCCCTGTCGATGCAGGAGAGCCTGCCCAAGTCCGCACAGCAGAAGTACGACCTCATCGGCTTCGACCCGCGCGGTGTGGGGCGGAGCAGCCCGGTCTCCTGCGGTCTGGAGCCGGAGGAGGAGAACATGCTGCGGCCGTACAAGGAGGAGACGTTCGACAAGGACGTCGCCTGGGCACGCGGCGTCGCGAACAAGTGCAAGGAGAAGGCGGGCGACACGCTCCCGCACATCACCACGCGCAACACCGTGCGCGACATGGATCTGCTCCGGGCGGTCCTCGGTGAGAAGAAGATCTCGTACGTGGGTTACTCGTACGGCACCTACCTGGGCGCCGTCTACACCCAGCTCTTCCCCGGCCGGGCCGACCGGTTCGTGCTGGACAGCGCGGTCGATCCGGCGCGCGCCTGGCGAGGGATGATCCAGTGGTGGGCGGAGGGCGCCGAGCCCGCGTTCGACCGGTGGACCGAGTGGGCCGCCGAGCGTTCAAAGAAGTACGGCCTCGGTGACACCCCGAAGCAGGTCGACCGGACCTTCTGGGACCTGGTCGCGCAGGCCGACGAGAAGCCCATCGAGGTAGAGGGGCAGCCGGTCACCGGTGATGACATCCGCAGCGGTATGCGCGGGGCGGTCTTCACCCCGAAGGAAGCCACCGAGGCGTTCGTGGAGCTGAAGAAGGCCGCGGCCGGCCTACCCGCCTCCGCGAAGAAGCTCGCGGCGTTCGCCGGATCCGAGGGGACCGGGACGGCAGGCGCCGCCTCCGGTGCCGCCTCCGGTGCCGCCGAGATACCGTCAGACAACTCCACGGCGAGCTTCTGGGCCGTGGTGTGCGGCGACAACTCGGCCGCGTGGTCGCGCGATCCCGAGAGCTACCGGCAGGACGCCATCAAGGACAAGGGCCGTTACCCGCTCTACGGTGACTTCGCGTCCAGCATCAAGCCCTGTGCTTTCTGGGACAAGTCGGTGGAACCCGCGACCGAGGTGAACAACAAGGTCGGCTCCCTGGTCGTCCAGAACGAGTGGGACTCGCAGACCCCGCTGCCCAGCGGTCAGGCCCTGCACGCCGACCTGAAGGGCTCCAAAATGGTCACCGTCCTCGGCGGCGAGGGCCATGGCGTCTACCCGAACGGCAACCCGTGCACGGACGGCACGGTCAACGACTACCTGCTCACCGGCAAGCTCCCGGCGAAGGACGTGACCTGCAAGGCGACGGCCGACTCGAACGCCGAGGCGCGGAAGAACCAGAAGCGGGACGTACTCCCCGGGTCTCCGCTCCCGGAGCGTGCCCCGGACCGTTTCTGAGCCCGGTCGCACGGCCCATGACCGCATGACCCGTTGAAGATGGGGCGGGACTCCCGGCGGGGTCCCGCCCCCTCCTAGCTGATGCGACCGGCTGAGCTCCTGGCCGCCGAGTGCCGCAGCAGGTGCGCGCGAGCGGCAAACCCGGCCCGGCACGCGAACCGGTCGCGAAGGCCGTGCGGGGCGGCGATCGGGACGCGTGATGCCCGTCGGCCCCGGCCCGTGCCGGGATAAGGTCCGGGGAGGGGAGGTACAGGGGATGAGTTTCCGGCTGGCGGCGTACGCCGTGTGCATCGAGGACGGGCGGGTGCTGCTCGCCCATCACGTCTCGGAGAACTGGACCCTTCCGGGCGGCAGGGTCGAGCACGGCGAGGACCCGTTCGACGCGGTGGTCCGGGAGGTCGCCGAGGAGACCGGTTGCGACGCGGTGGTCGAGCGGCTGCTGGGCGTGGACTCAAGGGTGATCCCCGCCGCCGAAAGGACCGTCCCCGGCGGCCCCGCGCACCAGAACATCGGCATCTTCTACCGGGTCCGTATCACCGGCGGCCGGCTCCGTCCCGAGCCGAACGGCGAAACCGTCGAATCGGTCTGGACCCCGGTCCCCGACGTCGCCGGCCTGCGCCGGTCATCGCTGGTCGACATCGGCCTCGCCCTGGCGCAGACCGCTCCGGCGACCGGCCACGTCGCTCCCGTCCCGGT
The DNA here is from genome assembly GCF_043080425.1 of Streptomyces sp. NPDC015032. Taxonomy (NCBI): domain Bacteria; kingdom Bacillati; phylum Actinomycetota; class Actinomycetes; order Kitasatosporales; family Streptomycetaceae; genus Streptomyces; species Streptomyces sp. NPDC015032. Next base: position 116,285 of record NZ_JBIBVN010000005.1, read on the forward strand.
CGGTGGCCTGATCCAGCACTGAGGTCACCCACCGGCGCGCGTGACGCCCGGCAACGGCCGCCGCTGCCCTGCCCCGCTGTCAGTGCCGGGTGGGAGACTGCCCGGCATGATCGAGCCGAACCCGAAAGCGGACCTTCTCCAGTACCTGCAACAAGGGCGTGACGCCCTCCTGTGGAAACTCGACGGACTCTCCGAGTACGACATCCGCCGCCCGCTGACCCCCACGGGCACCAACCTGCTCGGACTGCTCAAGCACCTCGCCGGTGTGGAACTGGGCTACTTCGGCGACGCGTTCGGGCGGCCGTTCTTCACCGGGAAGCCGCCGTCCTGGTGGTACACGGAGGAGGCGGAACCCAACGCGGAAATGTGGGCCACCGCGGACGAGTCCCGCGAGGACATCATCGGGCTGTACCGGCAGGCGTGGGCACACTCCGACAGCACGATCGAGACACTCGGCCTCGACGCGATCGGCCACGTCCCGTGGTGGCCCGAGGAGCGCCGGGAGGTGACGTTGCACCACATCCTGGCCCGGGTGATCTCCGACACCCAGCGCCATGCCGGCCACGCCGACATCCTGCGGGAACTCATCGACGGAGCCGTCGGCTACACGCAGGGCAAGGGCAGCATGCCCCCCGGCGACCCGGACTGGTGGGAGAACCACCGCACCCGACTGGAGCGGGTGGCACGTGAGGCCGACAGCTGATCGTCCCGCGCTGCGGCCGGTGCTCCTTCTCTCTTCGCTGCGGCGCTCACTCGGAAACAAACTCGTACTGCACCTCGTACAGATGCCCCGCCTTGACCATGACGGTCGCTTCGATGGGCCGCTCGTCGTCGCTGTAGACGACGCGCAGGGTGCGGAGCACCGGCAGCCCGCCGGGCAGCCGGAGCGCCTGGTACTGGTCCTGGGTGGGCACCCGGGCGGAGACCCGGTCCACGCTGAGTCGCGGCGGATAGCCCAGTTCCGCGAGCAGGGTGGGCGTGCCTCCGGGGATCTTCCGGCGCTCCGTCATCGCTGTGCCCCGGGCGATGTCCACCGGGTAGTAGGACGCGACCAGTTCGGCCGGTTCGTCGTCCATCACAAGAAGCTGGCGCCGCAGGAGTGCGGTGCCGGACTTCGGGAGCCGGAGCGCTTCGGCCACGTCTGCGGGTGGTTCGGTCTCGGCGACCTCAAGCAGTGTGCTGTGGGCGCGGGAGCCGCTCCTGGCCACTTCGGTCAGCCAGCGGTACGGATCACCGGAACCCGCCGGGGCCATGTACGAGGCAGGGCGGACGGTTCGCTGCCGATGTTCGCGGACGGTCACGGCGGCGCCTGCCCTGCCGATCACCAACTGTTCGTCCTTGAGCAGTTGCAGCGCCTTCTGCACCGTCGCGTTCGAGGCGTTGAATCGTTCCTTGAGGTGCGTGGTGGAGGGCAGACTGGCACCGGGAGCGAGGTCGCCTCCCATGATCTGGTCCCTGAGGTCGGCCGCGATCCGCTCGTGCAGCGAACGGCGGTCGACGGCATCCGCTTCGGGTCTGGGCACAGTCATCCGATCCTGATCTCGTACCGCAACTTCTGGCGCCGCGGCGGCATGGCCATGATGTCGACCTGAATGGGCCGGTCCGAGCTGTCCAGCGTGAGCCGGATCAGTTGCAGTACGGGTTCCCCGGCTGTCAGCCGCAACTGCTCCCGCTCGTGGTCGGTCGCCGGCCTCGCGGTCACGTCCTCGCGCACGCGCACACCGACGTGGCCCAGGTCTGCCAGGAGCCTGATCGCCCCGCCCCGGATCTTGGCGGTCCCCGCCAGGGCGGTGCCGCCCGCGATGTCCACGGGGTAGTACGTGTCCGTCAACTCGCACGGCTCGCCGTCGAGATACATGATCCTGCGACGAGCGACGACGTGTTGCCCGACGGGCGCCCCCAGCAGTTCCGCGACCGCTTCCGGCGCGGCCACCTCACCCGCCCGGACGATGCGTTGAGTGCCCCGGCGCCCCTCTGCGGCAGCCTCCGCCGCCCACGCGTCACCCCGGGCCCCGGAAGGCGCGGCGAGATACGGCACCGAGGTGCTGACCCAGTCACTGCCGCCCATGTCGTTCTCCTCCGCAGCCGATACCTGTACCAGCCTGCCGCATCACACGGCAGGCGACCGAGCCGTACCCCCCAGAGTAAACCTTGCTGCTTTTCGTGAATAGCAGTACAGCCATCGCGACGTTACGGCCCGCGAGCAAGGCGGTGAACCACCGTGTCCCTGTCGCAGCGACGACGATTCCCCCGCAGGCGCACCTCCGTTGGTGCCTCACGCGACTTCGTCACCGGCGTACTCATCGAGTGGGAGCTCCACCCTCTGATCGAAGACATAGCGCTGTGCGTCTCGGAGCTCGCCACCAACGCATTGCTGCACGGCGCACCGCCGGGACGCGAGTTCTGCGTCGATCTCCACCGGGGCGGGGAACTGGTGCAGCTGGAGGTCCGCGACAGCGGGCCCGGACAGCCGGTGTTCCGGCGCCCCGACCACGACGCGTGCTCGGGGCGCGGGTTACACATCGTGAACGAGCTCGCCGACGACTGCGGAGTCGATGATCACGTCGTCGGCAAGACCGTATGGCTCGTGTTCAAGACGCCCGTCTCTCCGCTCACCCCGTAAAGGGCCCGGCCCCATCAGACATCCGACGGGGCCGCTCCGCGCAACGTTCCAGGAGCTACGACCCCAGGATCGTCGTGAGGAACTCCCCCGTCCACGCCAGCAGTTCGCGGCCGACCACCGGCTTGCCGCCGATCCTGCCGGTGGTGGGGCGGGGGACCAGGATCTGGTGGACGGCGGGCTTGATGACCGTCTTCGGGTGGAGACGCTTCAGCCGGAGTTCCTGCGATTCGCGCAGCTCGACCGGGGCGAACCGGATGTTCGAGCCCTGGAGCACGATCTCGCCGACGCCGCAGGCGCGGGCCAGCATGCGCAGGCCCGCGACCAGGAGCAGATTCTCGACCGGTTCGGGCAGCTTGCCGTAGCGGTCGGTGAGTTCCTCGCGGACCGCCCTGATGTCGTCCTCGGTGCCGGCCGAGGCGATGGCGCGGTACGCCTGGAGGCGCAGCCGCTCACCGGGCGCGTAGTCGTGGGGGACGTGGGCGTCGACCGGGAGTTCGATCTTGACCTCCAGGGGCGGTTCCTCCTCCACACCGCCTTCGAGGGAGGCCCGGTAGTCGGCGACCGCCTCGCCGACCATGCGTACGTAGAGGTCGAAGCCGACCCCCGCGATGTGGCCGGACTGTTCGCCGCCCAGGAGGTTTCCGGCGCCGCGGATCTCCAGGTCCTTCATCGCCACGTACATGCCCGCGCCCATCTCGGTGTGCTGGGCGATCGTGGCGAGGCGCTCGTGGGCCGTCTCGGTGAGGGGCTTCTCCGGGGGGTAGAGGAAGTACGCGTAACCGCGCTCGCGGCCACGGCCCACCCGGCCGCGCAGCTGGTGGAGCTGGGAGAGGCCGAAGTTGTCGCCGCGCTCCACGATCAGGGTGTTGGCGTTGGAGATGTCGATGCCGGACTCGACGATCGTCGTGGAGACCAGGACGTCGAACTTCTTCTCCCAGAAGTCCACCACCACTTGTTCCAGGGCTTGTTCGGACATCTGGCCGTGGGCGGTGGCGATCCTGGCCTCGGGGACGATCTCGCGCAGCCGGGCGGCGGCCCGGTCGATCGACTCGACGCGGTTGTGGATGTAGAACGCCTGGCCCTCGCGGAGCAGTTCACGGCGGATGGCCGCGCCGATCTGCTTCTCCTCGTAGGGACCGACGAAGGTGAGGACCGGGTGACGCTCCTCGGGCGGCGTGGTGATCGTGGACATCTCGCGGATGCCCGTCACGGCCATTTCGAGCGTACGGGGAATGGGCGTCGCGGACATGGTGAGGACGTCCACATTGGCGCGGAGCTTCTTCAGCTGCTCCTTGTGCTCGACGCCGAAGCGCTGTTCCTCGTCGACGATGACCAGGCCGAGGTCCTTGAACCTCGTCTCGGAGGAGAAGAGGCGGTGGGTGCCGATGACCAGGTCGACGGAGCCCTCTCGGAGCCCTTCCAGGGTCGACTTGGACTCGGACTCCGACTGGAATCGGCTCAGCGCCCGTACGTTGACCGGGAACTGGGAGTAGCGCTCGGTGAAGGTGCCGTGATGCTGCTGGACCAGGAGGGTGGTCGGGACGAGCACGGCGACCTGCTTGCCGTCCTGGACTGCCTTGAACGCCGCCCGCACCGCGATCTCCGTCTTGCCGTAGCCGACGTCGCCGCAGATCAGCCGGTCCATCGGGACGGACTTCTCCATGTCCTCCTTGACCTCGGCGATGGTGGAGAGCTGGTCGGGCGTCTCCGCGTACGGGAAGGCGTCCTCCAGCTCGCGCTGCCAGGGGGTGTCGGGGCCGAAGACATGGCCGGGCGCCGCCATCCGGGCCGAGTAGAGCTTGATCAGGTCGGCGGCGATCTCCTTGACGGCCTTCTTGGCGCGCGCCTTGGTCTTCGTCCAGTCGGCGCCGCCGAGCCGGTGCAGGGTGGGCGCCTCGCCGCCGACGTACTTGGTGACCTGTTCCAGCTGGTCGGTCGGGATGTACAGGCGGTCGCCGGGCTGGCCGCGCTTGGCGGGGGCGTACTCGACGAGGAGGTACTCGCGGGTGGCACCCTGCACGGTGCGCTGCACCATCTCGATGTAGCGGCCCACCCCGTGCTGCTCGTGGACGATGTAGTCGCCGGTCTCCAGCGTCAGCGGGTCGATCGTCTTGCGCCGGCGGGCCGGCATCCGGCCCAGGTCCTTGGTGGCGGTGCGCTGGCCGGTCAGGTCCGTCTCGGTGAGGACGGCGAGCCTGAGCTCCGGGTCGACGAAGCCCTGGTCGATCGCGCCGCAGGAGACGTGGACCAGCGACGGGGAGATATCCGCCAGGTCGGGGTCCAGTCGGGCCGCGATGCCCTCGCCGCTCAGCACCTCGACGGTACGGGAGGCGAGCCCCTGCCCCTCGGTGACGTAGACCGTGCGCCAGCCGCCGGCGACCCAGCCCTTGGTGTCGGCGAGCGCGCGGGCGGTGTCGCCCCGGTACGACTCCGGGGCGTGCATCGTGAGCTTGAGGGTGTCCTCGTCGAGTTCGTCGTCCGCGGCGAACGGGGAGACCGACCACCACATCATCTCCAGCTCGCGGGCCCGGTCGCGGACGTCCGCGATGCCCCACAGGGAGGCCGCGTCGACATCGATCGGCGCCTCGCCGCCACCGGCCGTCGCCGCCCAGGACGCCTGGAGGAACTCCTGGCTGGTGGCGACCAGGTCGGCCGCCCTGGTACGGACCCGCTCCGGGTCGCAGACCAGCGTCATCGAGCCCTTCGGCAACACGTCGAGCAGCAGTTCCATGTCGTCGACGAGGACCGGGGCGAGGGACTCCATGCCCTCCACCGCGATCCCCTCGGCGATCTTGCCGAGCAGCTCGCCCAGCTCGGGGTGCTGTTCGGCGAGGGCGGCGGCCCGCTCGCGCACCTCGTCGGTGAGCAGCAGCTCACGGCAGGGCGGCGCCCACAGCCCGTGCTCGGCGATCTCCAGCGACCGCTGGTCGGCGATCTTGAAGTAGCGGATCTCCTCGACGTCGTCGCCCCAGAATTCCACTCGAAGGGGGTGCTCCTCGGTCGGCGGGAAGACGTCCAGGATGCCGCCGCGCACGGCGAATTCGCCACGCTTTTCGACTAGTTCGACCCGGGAGTACGCGGCTGCCGCGAGCGCGTCGACCGTCGTGCCGAGGTCGGCGCTCTGTCCGATGCGCAGCGCCACGGGCTCCAGGTCGCCGAGCCCCTTGACCTGCGGCTGGAGCACGGAGCGGATCGGTGCGACGACAACCTTGACCGGGCCGGTCTCCGGATCGTCCGTCCGCGGGTGCGCCAGACGCCGCAGCACGGCGAGGCGGCGCCCCACGGTGTCGGAGCGGGGCGAGAGCCGCTCGTGCGGCAGGGTCTCCCAGGACGGGAACTCCGCGATCGTGTCCGGTGGCAGGAGGGTCCGCAGCGCGGCCGCCAGATCCTCGGCCTCCCGGCCGGTCGCGGTGACCGCGAGCACCGTCCGCCCGGCCTCACGGGCCAGCGCGGCCACGGCGAAGGGGCGGGCGGCGGGCGGACCGACGAGGTCGACATGCATCCGGTGGCCGTCGGTGGCGGCCTTCACCGCTTCGGAAAGTGCCGGGTCACGTACGACGACATCCAGCAGACCGTGCAGGCTCATGAAGGGCTTCCGTCCGGGTAACGAGGGCGAGGTCTGACAGCCGGCTGCTGCCAGGGGGCAACGCGAAGGACCCGACACGTCTCACGGGCCGGGGGTTCAAGCCTACGGCTCCCCTGTGACAGCCGCGTGCGCAATCGCCCCGCCCGCGGAGGGCGTGCGGCCCGATTCCGGCGGGCGGACCCGCCGCCCTTGAACGCGACGGTGATCCGGTCACCGACCTCGATGTGGTGCTTGGTGGCGTACGTCTCGCCGACCGACATGGCGTCCTTGCCGTACGCGTCGGCCAGCTTCCCGGAGACCGTCTCACGGCGGACGTCGTCCTTGTACGTGGGGTCGACGGCGGCCAGGACCTTGTCCTCGGAGGTGCCGTCGGGGGCGGTGAGCGAGGCACCGACGACCTTGTGGGGAGCGCCCCCTAGGGGGCCATGGCCCCTCGTGGAGAACCGTGTCAGGGGCTGCTTCCGGGGTGCGGGTGCCGGGGTCCGCGGCGCTCGCCGGAGCCGTCGCCCAGCAGCGGCCCCCTCCCCGCCGCGGCCCACGGGTGAGACAGTGTCCCGAGAAATACATGCAGGGGGAAGGAATTTTGGTGGGCGGCGCGGGCGGCAATACGGGCGGCAGTACCGAAGCGGTGTCCGGCTCCGGGGCGGGCCCGGCCTCCCCCTCCCCCTCGACACCACGCGGGCGCGGCCCGGTGGTCGCTGCCCTGATGCTCGGGATGGCCCTGGCGGCCATCGACGGCACCATCGTCTCCACCGCCGTTCCGCAGATCGTCGGCGATCTCGGCGGCTTCTCCGTCTTCTCGTGGCTGTTCTCCGGCTATCTGCTGGCCGTGACGGTCTCGCTGCCGGTGTACGGAAAGCTCTCCGACACCTTCGGCCGCAAGCCGGTCCTGATCGTCGGCATAGCCCTCTTCCTGTTCGGTTCGGTGCTCTGCGCCGCCGCCTGGAACATGGCCGCGCTGATCGCCTTCCGGGTCGTCCAGGGCCTGGGCGGCGGCGCGCTCCAGGGAACCGTGCAGACGATCGCCGCCGACCTCTATCCGCTCAAGGAGCGCCCGAAGATCCAGGCCAGGCTGTCGACCGTATGGGCCACGTCGGCGGTCGCCGGTCCGGTGATCGGCGGGCTCTTCGCGGTGTACGCGGACTGGCGCTGGATCTTCCTGATCAATCTGCCGATCGGGGCGCTCGCGCTCTGGCTCGTCGTACGCCACCTCCACGAGCCGTCCCGCAGCCGCCGGCCGGCCGGCGCGCCCCGCCCCCGCGTCGACTGGGCGGGCGCCCTCGCCGTATTCGCCACCGGCACCCTGCTGCTGACCGCGCTCGTCCAGGGCGGGGTCGCCTGGCCCTGGTTCTCCGCCCCGTCCCTCGGGCTGCTGGCCGGCAGCGTCGTGCTCGGCGCGCTGACCGTCGTCGTCGAACGGCGCGCCGCCGAGCCGATCATTCCCGGCTGGGTCTGGCGGCGGCGGACCATCGCATCGGTCAATCTGGCGCTGGGGGCGATGGGGCTGCTGATGGTCGCCCCCACGGTCTTCCTGCCGACGTACGCCCAGTCGGTGCTGGGTCTCGGCCCGATCGCCGCCGGATTCGTCCTGTCCGTGATGACCCTGAGCTGGCCGGTGTCGGCGGCGTTCGCCAACCGCGTCTACAACCGCATCGGCTTCCGCCGCACCGCGATCACCGGTATGAGCTGTGCCCTGCTGATACTGCTCGCCTTCCCGTTGCTGCCGTATCCGGGCGAGCCCTGGCAGCCCGCCCTGATCATGCTGCTGCTGGGCGCGGCGCTCGGGCTGTTCCAGCTGCCGCTGATCGTCGGGGTCCAGTCGACGGTCGGCTGGGCCGAGCGCGGTACGACGACCGCCTCCGTGCTCTTCTGCCGCCAGGTCGGCCAGAGCGTCGGAGCCGCGCTCTTCGGCGCCGTCGCCAACGGAATCCTGGCGTCCCGGCTGGCCGCCGCCCCGGTACCCGGGCTGCCGCACGACCTGGACGCGATATCGCACGCCCTGGACGACCCGGGCGGGCTTTCGGACGCGGCGACGGACTATCTGCGGCGGGCCGTCGACGCCGCCGTCGACCACGTCTACCTGGGCGCCGCCGGGGCTGCCGCGCTCGCCCTCCTGGTGCTGGTCTTCGTGGCCCCGCGCCGCTTCCCGGTCCTCCCCGAGGAGCCCGGCGACGACGCCCCGGCACGGTAGACCACGGACGCCCGCCCTTCCCGCACCGCGCCCCGGGGCCGTGGACCACGGACGCCCGCACCGCGCCCCGGGGCCGGCCCGGAGCGGACGGCGGACAGCGGGTGCCCCACCGGCCCCACGGGTGAACGGGTGCCGTCGACTACCTTTCCGCCGGACTTCCGCCGGACTTCCACCGGGCTTCTGCCGGGCTTCTGCCGGCCGATACCTCATGCAACTGAGCCATTGCCATGAGGAGTTCCAGCCAATGTCTCCCCAACTCCCCATACCGACGAGTAATGTTCGCGCTTCCAACCGCACCACCGCACTCCTGCCTTGCCGTCCAGCCCAGGACCCGAGCCATGCAAGGAGCAGCACCCCGATGTCGTACGGAAGCCCGCCCTCGTCCCCGTACTCCTCCTGGCCCGAACGGCCGCCGAAGCCGTCCCGGCAGCATCAGCCCCCTCCTCCGCAGCACCCCGAATACCTGCTGCCCTGGCAGAGTTCGTCCCTCTCCCCGCTCCCGGAACGGACGGACTCGCCCGCCACACCCGTCGCCGCCCCCGCCCGCCACGGCGATCTGCGCCGGCTGCGCACCGCGTACCGGCTCCTGCGGCGCATCACGACGCTCACCGCACTCGGCTATTTCGTCGTCTTCCTGCTGCTCTCCGGATTCGCCAAGGACCTGATGGACCGCACCCTGTTCGGCGGTCTCACCCTCGGCCTGGCGCTGGGGCTCTGCCAGCTCCCGGTGACGCTGTTCGCCGTCGTCCTGTACGAACGGACCGCCCGCCGCACGGTCGACCCGCTCGCCGCCCGGATCCGAAGAGCGGGAGCGGCCCGGTGAACGGATTCGACAACTCCGCGCAGTCGATGTCCCTGGTGGCCTTTCTCGCCGTGGCCACCGTCGCCCTGCTCCTCTGCGTGATGACCGGTCCGAGCCGTGACGACCTCGCCGAGTTCTACACCGGCTCCCGCACGCTCTCACCCCTGCACAACGGCCTCGCCCTCGCGGGCGACTATCTCTCCGCCGCCACGGTACTCGGCACCACCGGCATCATCGCCCTCACCGGCTACGACGGGATGATCCTCGCCCTGAGCATCACCCTCTCGCTCGTGCTGCTGATGTTCCTGCTGGCCGAACCCCTGCGCAACGCGGGCGGGTTCACCGTGGGCGACCTGCTCGTGCGCCGCGCCCCCGGCCGCGCGGTCCGCATCACCGCCTGCGCGACGACCCTCGCCGCACTCGTTCCGATGATGGTCGTCCAGCTCGCCAGCAGCGGCGACCTGCTCTCCTTCATCCTGGGCTTCGACAGTTCGGGATTCCGTACCGGCGCCATCATCGGACTCGGCATCCTGATGATCGGTTACGCGGCGATCGGCGGCATGAAGGGCACGTCGCTGATCCAGATCGTGAAGATCCTGGTCCTCCTGGTCGCCTCGTTCACCATCTCCGTACTGATCATGAACCGCTTCGACTGGAACACCAACACCCTGCTCTCGGCCGCCCGGTACAGCAGCGGCGCGGGGGCCGAGTATCTGCGCTCGGGGCTCCAGTTCGAGGGCAGCGGACTCGACATGGTCAGCTCCGAACTGACCGTGGTACTCGGTGCCGCCTGCCTGCCGCACGTGGCCATGCGCATGACGAGCAGTCGCTCCACCCAGGCCGTCCGCCGCTCGATGTCCTGGGCGGTCGCGGTGGTCGCCACGATCTGCCTCCTCGTCGTCGTGATCGGCTTCGGTGCGGGGGCGCTCGTCGGCCATGACCGCATCACCGCCGCCGGGGCATCCGGGAACAGTGCGATCCTGCAGGTCAGCGGCGAGGTCGCGGGCGGCGGCCAACTGGGCGCGCTGGTGGTCACGACGATGACGACGGCGATCTTCCTGACCCTGCTCGCCTCGGTCGCCGGAATGATCCTGGCCTGCGCGAACTCCCTCGCGCACGATCTCTTCGCCCACGGCCTGCGCGGGGTGCGCGACCACGACAGGAAGCCGCTGCCGGGTCTGTCCGAAATGCGTACGGCACAGGCCTCGGCGGTCGTCGTCGGGCTGCTCGCCACCACGCTCGCCGTCGTCGCCCGGCACTGGAACGTACAGGCACTGGCGACGCTCGCGTTCTGCGTCGGCGCGTCCGCCCTGGCCCCGGCGCTCGTCTACAGCATGTTCTGGCGACGCTTCACCCGTACCGGACTGCTCTGCACCCTGACAGTCGGCACCCTCTCCGTCCTGGTGCTGATCACCGGCACCAATCTGGTCTCGGGCTCGCCCACCTCGGTCTTCCCGGGCCACGACTTCAACTGGTTCCCGTTCACCACGACCGGGCTCGTCTCCATCCCGGCCGGATTCCTGGCGGGCTGGCTGGGCACGGTCCTCCCCCGTCACACGGCACCCGAGGCACGACGGCTCTACCAGAGCGAGGAGCCCCGGATCCTGGCGGGCGTGCAGCCGGCACGCCGTTGAGCCCGGCCCTCGCACGCTCCACGGCACCGTGTCGGCAGGCAGCACGACGACAGCCCCGCACACTCGGGAATCGAGGGTGCGCGGGGCTGTCGTCGTTGTACGGGGCTGCCTTCAGTTGTGCGGGGCTGTCGTCGCCGCAGCGGGGTGTGGTCAAGCCGCGCCGAACTCTCCGCCCTTGACGCCTGCCACGAACGTGGCGAATGCGGTGGGGGAGGTATTCAGCACGGGGCCGCTCGGGCTCTTCGAGTCACGGACGGGGACGACGCCGAGCGAGCCGACGAGATTGGCGGCGACCTCTACGCAGGCGCCGCCATTGTTGCTGTAGGAGGACTTGAACCAGCGGGGGGATTCGGTCGTCACGGAGAACCCTTTCGTAACTGGTCGATCATGGCCACGGAGGCCGCTTGGGACAGAGCCCCGGCCTGCAGCTGATGGTAAGCCGTCAACAGGGGGACAACCGAAGCGCTTTCCCGGTTGAGAGTACCCAGGTGGGAGGACTCGGCATAGGACATGAGCTGGCGGTCCGGCAGCGTCAGTATGTACAGCGGCAGGTCGAAGGGACGGAGCTCCGCCATGTCGAACGGAGCGACCTGGAGCACGGTGTTCGGCAGCTCGGCGAACTCGATCAGCCGCGCCAGCTGTGCGTCCATGACGGCGTGGCCGCCCACGGGTCGGCGGAGGCAGCTTTCGTCCAGCACGACCAGGAACAACGGCGGATGCGTGCGGGCGAGTGCGGCCTGCCGCTCGGCGACGAGCGAGATCCGCTCCTTCGCCTGGTCGTTGGTGATCGCTCCGCGCTTGACTGCGCTCTCCGCGAGCACGGTCGCGCACTCGGGCGTCTGGAGCAGGCCGGGCATGACACCCACTTCGTACAGCCGGATCTCCACGGCACGGCTCTCCTGCCCCACGTACTCCGGGAAGCCCTCCAGCAGCGAGCCATGCCGGATCTCGCGCCATTGGCGCTCGAACGTGTCGGCTGTGTCGCCAGTGCCGAAGGCGCGGTCCGCACTGCGCGAGAAACGCAAGGTTGGAACTTTCCGGCTGGTTTCGACCGCCGAGATATGGGTGCTGGAGTACCCCATGCGATCGGACAGGTCCTCCTGCTTCCAGCCGCGTTCCTCGCGCAAGCTGCGCAGGCGTGCGCCGAAGGCCGCTTCCGGGGAACTGTCCGGGTTCAACTCCTTGCGGTTCAAAGGGTTGTCACCAATCTTTCGTCCAGGCCCGCCACGTTGATCGGGTTCCGACTCCAGGCCACCCTTAATCCCCATGGTAGTGGGATCGCTACGGAGCGGAGTTGATGTGTCCGAAGAGAACGTTGCTGTGGATCGCCATGAGCCCTCTCACGTCCCATCCCCCGGAACACTCACGAGGGAGGCCGAGCCGGAGTGGGTTCGCGCGCTCACGCCCACCGAGCGGCTGGGCGTCGAGAACGCGTTGCGGAACCTCAGGAGCAGTCGGGGCGGGCTGTGAACGCGGCGCCCAACCTGCCGGGCACAGCTCGTGATCGACGTGCACGCGGGTGATGCCCGGACGAATGCGCCCACCTCGGCGGTGCGATGGGAGGTGCCGCAGCAACTGCTCAGGCCGGGTCGGGCTCGCGGCAGGGGCGGCAGAGGCCGTCACGGAACGCTTCGGTCCTGCCCGGCGCGCCGCACTCCGTGCACTCGACCATCAGGCGGCGTACGGGCGCTCCAGGTGCGGCCGGGGATACGGCGGGCAGGCGGGGCGGGAGCTTGTCGCGGAGGCGGCGGCGGACGAAACCGAAGGGAGCGTCGACGGACGCGGGGAGCCCGGCGGTGAGCGCGTGCGTCAGGCAGTCGGCGTCCACGCCACGCGCGAACCACTCGGCGGCCATCTGTTCCAGTGCCGCGCAGTCCGCCGCCGAGAGGGACAGGCGGGCATCGGTACGGCCGAGCCGGGCCAGGGCGAGGAAGGCGGGAGAAGGACGGCCCCCGGTCGCCTGCGGCACCGGCACCGGCACCAGCACCGGCTCTGCGGTGCGTTGCTGCGGCACTGTCCTGACGGGCGGCTGTGCCGGTACGGGCACGGATGCGGGTGCTTCGGGCGTGGCGAGGGCGGCGGGTCGGGTGGGAACCCACGGCGGGGGCGCGATGGCCGCAGCGACCTCTGCGGCCTCCTGCGGTTCGGGATGGCGCTCCTCGGCGGTCAGGAAGTTGTTCCACCACTCGTTGTCGCGGGCGGTGCGGGACCAGAAGGTGCGGGTGACCCAGCGGACCTGGCCGCCGTTCTCGCCGCTCAGGCACCGGACATGCCGCAGATGACCGGCCACGCCCAGGGCCCGTAAGGCGCTGCCGACGGCCATCTGCCCGTACAGCGGCTGGCTCCGGGCCAGCGACTTGATGTCCATCGCCGCACCGTCGGGCAGCGCGTCGACATAACCGGCGATGTGCCGCTCACGCTCGGGCAGCAGCGCGAAATCGCCCTAGCGGGGCGGGTGTTGAGCCGGGACGGAACGCTTTCCGTAGCCGGGCCTGGCCTTCGGATGGGCGCGCGAGGATGCAGACGCGCGCGGGGCAGAGCTAAGGTCTGAAACAGCCACGGGATCGCTTTCTTTGGGTTTCGATCTTGGGGTCAGACCCCGGCCGGTGCTGGATACACCGCGTCGGGGTCGTTGTATTGGCACCGTAAGCAGTCGCCACTCCGCGCCGCAAGTCGGTCACAACTAGTCATACTTGCTGGCCGTGACGGGTCCGGGAGGGCGGGGAGGTTTTCCCAACCCCCTTCTTTTCCCTACCGGTTGTAAGACACCGCTCGAATCCCGACGTCCGGCTCCCGGCCCCCGAAGCCCGAAGCTCAAGACCCGGACCCGGACCTCCGCCCCCTAACCCGAAAGAGTGCACAAGCCCCACCCGAAGCTCGAAGCTCGAAGCTCAGATCTGGAGGTCCCGGACGGGCAGGAGGGGCTCCACAGTTTCGACGCGGACCGCGCGCCCGCCCAGGAACTCCTCGGGCGGTTCCGTGCGGCTGCGGAGAGGCCCGCGTAGTCGTATCGGTTCGGCGCGGTCACCGCGGTGCGCAGGGGGTGAGCCCCTCCACACCGGTCAGGAGTTGCGCCACAGCTGCGCCGGCTCCGAGGGGTTGCACGCCACCGCCTGGAAGCCGACGCTGCTGAACATCTGGAGGCAGACGCCCCCGGCGACGTTCACCAGGGTGTGACCGCTCGATGTCTTGGTCCCGATCCGCCAGACCTGGGACTCGGAGGAGCTGCAGGTCTCGGCCGACACCCCTGCGGCGGCGTTCAGCCTGAGGCAGTTGCCGGTGCCCTGGCCGACGAGCTTGAACCTGCCGCCGGAGGTGGGTTTGTACGTCCACTTGTAGTAGAGCGTGGCCCCGTTGTGCGCCGGCTCGCCGCACACCGAGTTCGTGATCATGGAGCCGCCGTACGTGGAGGCGGACTCGCCCAGGCACCGCCTGTTGGACGCGTTCTTGAGGTAGTACTGCCCCGAGGGCGCCGGGACCTGCCCTCCGCCCGAGCCCGAGCTCGAACCGGAGCCGCCCGAGGACTGGGAACCGCCGGATCCGGAACCTGAGCCAGAACCTGAGCCGGAGCCAGAACCTGAGCCGGAGCCGGAGCCGGAACCGGAGCCGCCGCCCGAGGGGCCGACCCACCGTCACCCCCGGCACCGCCCCCGCCACCCGCGCCGTCCGAACCACCGGAACCGGAACCCCCGCCCCCGTCGGATCCGCCCTTCCCGTCCTTCCCACCCTTGGACTTGCCCGGCGAGGCGGAGCCCGATCCGGGCTTGGAACTCGGCGAGCGGGAAGGCGACTTCGCGGGATCCGAGGAACCACCGCCCGCCGCCGACCCGGACGGCCCGACCGTGAACGAGGGCGCCGCGGCATCGGAGTCCGCACCGGAACGGCCGATCTGGAACGGCCCGAGCGCCAGGGTCAGCGTCGTACCCACAGCCACCACGACGGGAATCGCGATGACCAGCACCCGAGGACGGAGCCTGCGCGGCTTCTCGGGGACGGCGCCGGTCGTCACGACGTCCGGCAGGGCGGGCACCACGGCGGGGACGGGCTCCTGCTCCGGTTCCGGTTCGGGCTCCTCCGGAGGCGGCGGGTTCGCCGCGAACGCCGCCCGCTCGGTGATCCGGTTCGTGACGACCGGCGGCCACGGCTCAAAGACCGCGGCGGGCACCCGTTCGTCGGCGATCTCGAAGAGCTCGGCGGCCGTCGGGCGGTCCGCGGCGTCCTTGGCGAGACAGGACTCGACCACGGCGGCCAGCGCCGGATCGAGGTCCGGCAGCCGGCCGAGGTCGGGTTCGGTGTGCACGATGCGGTAGAACAGGCCCGGCCCCGACCCGTCACCGAACGGCGGACGGCAGTTCGCCGCGAACAGCAGCAGACCGGCCAGCGCGAACACATCCGCCGCACCGGTCAGATCGCGCTCGGCCATGGCCTGCTCGGGGGCCATGTAGGCAGGTGTCCCGATGACCATCCCGGTCCGGGTCACCCGGCCCTGGTCGGCCGCACGGGCCACCCCGAAGTCGATCAGGGTCACACCGTCGAGCGTCAGCATGACGTTGGAGGGCTTCAGGTCCCGGTGCACCATCCCGGCCGCGTGCACCGCACGCAGACCGCTCGCCCCGTCGCGCAGCAGCCGCCACAGACTGTCCACGGGCAGCGGGCCCTCGTTCAGCCGCAGCGCGTCGCTCAGGGTGATGCCGGGGATGTACTCCGTGGCGAACCACGGCGGCTGCGCCGTACGGTCACTGGCCAGCAGCCGGGCGCTGACCCCAGCCGGCAGCTTGGCGAGGTTGTCGAGCTCGTGCCCGAAGTGGGACAGGAAGTCCTTGTCCGCGGCCAGCACCGGCAGCACCTGCTTGACCGCCGCGTACCGCCCCGCCGAGATAGACCCGCCCCATCCCGCCGGTGCCGAGAATGCCGAGCAGTCTGAAGGCGCCGATCCGCCGGGGGTCGTCCGGCTCCGTCGGCCTGGCCCCACTGCCCAGTAAAGGTTACTCTTCTTCAGCTCCCCCGCGCATGGCGCCAGGTTAGCCCAGGGCCGAACGGGCGCACGACAGTTCGTCGGCCATGTATGCGGCCGGGACGGAAGACGGCCGGATCAGTCCTCCGCCGGTGCCGGGACGGAAGACGGCCGGATCAGTCGTCCGCCGGTGTCACCCGCCCGGTGAGCGCCGCGAGCGAATTTCGTACGTGCGCCATGTGCGCCTGCATCTCCTCGCGGACCTCCTCGTGCTCCCGCACGATCCGCTCCGTCTCCCGGACCACCCGCTCCTCACGGACTCTGGCCTCCGCGATCAGCTCCGCGGCCCGCGCCTCGGCGTCCTCCTGGCCGTGCCGTGCGGCCTCCTCGGTCTCCGCCAGCGCCCGCCGCGCCTCGGCCAGACGGCCTCCGCCTGCTCGGTCAGCTCGTCGTGGCGCGCCGCCTGCGCGGCCTCCGCCTCCGCCACCTCACGCTCGGCCGTCTTCCACCGCTCGGTGTGCTCCTGCTCCTGGTGCGCGAGGACGCTCGCGGTGCGCCGACGCGTCTCGGCCATCGCGGACTCCGCCCGCTCCCGCACCTCCGCGGCCTCCTCGCGGGCCTCGGCAACGGTCGTCTCGGCGGTGCCCCGGGCCGATCAGCGGCTTTCCGGACGGAAGCGACGGGCATCACAGACCCCACACGGCACGGTGCCCGGCCCCCTTCTCAGGGAGCCGGGCACCGTCCGCGGGGCCTGCCGGGTCAGATCAGCCCGTCCCACATCTGCTCAAGGAGTACGGACCACCAGCTCTCCGGCGACGCCAGCGCCGCCGCGTCCAGCGCCACCGGCTGGGCCTGGAAGTCGACCGTCCAACGGCCCGCCTGCTCCGGGTTGAGGTGGATCACCCACGGCCTCGACCGTTCGTGGGTCCCTTTGACCAAGGACGGCCGCATCAAGACACGCGACCGGGAAATCCGGCCCGTCCTGGACGACCGGTCGGCTGTGCTCTTCTATCTCGACGACCAGCAGCTGAGGAGTATCGAGATGGTGCAGCGCCTCGATACCCATCGCTCCGCTGTCTACCGGGCGGTCGAGAAGGGCGGTCCGGCCGCCTATGCGATCAGGCACGACTGCATCGAGAACACCTGGCCGTGACGGCTCGGCTCCCGTGGCACCGAGTGTGAGGGCGGGCTGCCGGGTGGCAGCCCGCCCTCGCGCCTCACTGCTGCTTCGCCCCAGGGGCCCACAACGCGGCCACGGTCTCCATCTGCTTGAGCACCAGATCTACGGCCTCGCGCTCCTCCTCCGGCGGGTAGTCGAACTTCGCCAGGACCCGGCGGATGCGGGCGCGGAGCTTGGCGCGGACGGGCTCGCGGGAGAGCCAGTCGACGGAGAGGCAGCTACAGCAATCAGGAGGGAGGCGACTGCGTCGAGGTGGCGGACGGATTCCCCGGAACCGTCCCCGTCCGTGACAGCAAGACGGCCGACGGCCCGGCACTCACCCTCCCCGCGAATTCCTGGACCTCGTTCATAGACGAGTTGAAGAAGGACCGCCGCTTCCACCCCGGCCGGTGACCGACGCGCCCCAGACCGTTCGAGACAGCGCCGCACCCGGGGGCGATGCCTGGGCGGCGTTCGGCTCCCTCTGCGGCCGGCACGGGGTGTGCTGCTACGCGTAGGAGAGGACGATGCGACTATCCTCCTTGACAATGACATGCCCCTCGGGAAGGTCCTGGTCGGCGGCCTCCACCGGGTGGACGGTCAGGCGCGGCACCGCACCCCGGTCGGCTCCCCAGGCCGTGATGTGGGCGGCCAGCTTCTTTGCCAGGGCGGCACCATCCGGCCCATAACCGGCGGCCCCGAGATGGACCTGACGCGCAGGGTCGGCCTCTTCATCGATCGAGAGAATCAGGTAGGCGAGAGAATCCCCGCCGACGAGCGCGACACTGCGGAAGGGCTTCGCCGGACGCCGCACACCGCCCTTAAGCGCCTGCTCGGTGACCTCGATCCGGCAGACGGCATCTTCGAAGACCGTGGCGCGGAGCCAGACCCCGTCGAATGACTCCTCCCGTCCGATCCGGGTGTCGGACCAAATCTCCGTGACGGGCGTGGCGAATGCATCGTTCAGGCGCTCGGCGTCGAACCGCAGGTCCTGGTCGTGGTGGAGGCGGATCTTGTCGCCGGGCAACGTGGTGGTCCGCTCGCCGTCCTGGCCGATGATGGGCACGAACCCGCACAGCTCCATGCCCTCGGAAACGAGGCTGTCCCCGCGGCGGGTGAGGATGACGGAGCGGGTCTGACCTCGCCACCGCAGGGGCACCACGAAACGGCCGCCTTCGACCAGCTGGTCGTGCAGAGTGCCGGGTACGTCCCAGAACCCGACCGTGCCGATCATCTTCGTGTACGGGCCGTGCTCGGGAGCTCCCTTCAGCCCGTCCCGTTCCATCACCCTCACCTGTTCGTAGCCCGCCTCGTTCAGGGCGTTGCGGGCGTGCAGCGTGACGCCCGGGTCGATATCGATGGTGGTGACTTCGCCGTCGGGGCCGACGAGTTCGGACAGGAGCGCGGCGTTGTATCCGGTTCCCGCGCCGATCTCCAGGATGCGGTCGCCGGGCTGCACGTCGAGCTGGACCAGCATCATCGCGACGGTCGACGGCACGGAGGCCAGAGAGAGGGGAAGGGGACCGTTGGGGTTGTCCTTGATGCTGACGGCTTGGTCGCTGTACGCATCGGCAAGACTGGCTCCCGGGAGGTGAACTTCACGGTGGACGGTGCGCAGAGCCTGCTCGACGGGTTCGGTCAGCGACACCTTGGACTTGATCTCAGCGACGAGCTGGTTGCGGAGGTCGTCAAGTGCGGGGGCGTTGTTCACGGAAGAGATCTCTTTCAATTGAGGAGGAGGCAGGTCTCCCACCCTGATGCAACGCGATGGTTGGGGTTGAGGGTGTGGATGGTGAGCAGGATGCCGTCTGATCCGGTGAGGAGTCCGGCGTCTCGGGGCAGAGGATGCTCTGCAACATGGGTGGTGAAGGCGGAGCACAGGGCTGAGAGGCGGTCGGGAAGCGCACTGCCGGAGGCTGCGTCCGCAGCGGCTCTGTCCGCCGTGAGGCACACCCCAGCCCAGCCGTGGCAGACCGTCGCGTCCTGTAGGCGGTCGAGTTGGCAGGCATGGGAAATGCAGGCCAGCAGTGCCTCCTCGGCGCAGTGCTGCGTGTCCGTACGGCCGCAGGCGAGCGCGGCAAGTTGCAGGCTCCTGGCGATACCGGGTGTGCCGTAGCACCACGAGGGTCTGCCCAGGTGTGCGCGGGAGGGCGGGCCGCCCCGCCAGCCGTCGGCCGTGATGGTCTCCGGCCAGGCATCACCACCGTCTGGAAGGGGCCGTAGCCACTCTTCCAGCAGGCGGCACGCCGCTATCAGGGCCTCGTGCTGTCCAGGTACGGTGCGTCCGGCTCTGGAGCACAGGGCGAGGAGCGCGACGGGGCCGGCCACGCCGTGGGCCACGCCGAAGTTCCCGTGCCCCAGAGGCCATCTGGCGTCCGGTTCACCGCTTGGGCTGTCGAGCGTCCACCAGCCGGGCAGGCTGTTCCCTTCGACGGTGACGGGTTGCTGGAGGAGCTGTACCAGGTAGCGCAGAACGCCGTCGAGCAGGTCAGGGCCTGTTCCACGAGACAGCAGATACGCGCCGAGTCCGGTCAGGCCCCTGATCAGGTCGTACTCCCGCATGCGCGGTGGATGGCCTGAGTCCATGCGGCGGCGTGCCGCCGACAGTCGCGAGGCGACGAGCGGACCGATCTTGCGGTCCAGTTCGGCCAGGGCGGAACGGTAGGCACGGTGGCCAGCCGTGTGCAGGGCATACGCAACGGCGGGCGCCCCGCGGTACAGGCTCGCACTCGGCGGATCAACGGTTGCCGCTTGCCCTGCCAACGTCCGCGCGGCGGTGTGCGCCGCCGTCCACGCGCCGCTGTCCTGTGCCAGGACACTTTGGTAGACGACGGTTCCGGCGACACCGCGCCCCAGGTCGTGCACGAGATCATTCACTCGCCCACCCGCCGTTCCCTGACCGAACGGCACGCCTGGCGGGCAGCGTGACGGCAGGCAGCCTCCGCCTCCCGGTCGGGACCCATCAGCCGGTTGTGGTGCATGTGCAGCAGCGACTCCAGCACCACTTCGAGCTGGCCGTCACGGAGGTGAGCCGCATAGCGGACCAGAGCCTCACGCCGCCGCTGATGCGCGGCGTCCAACCGGGAAGTCCAGCCCGCCTGCTCCTGAAGCCCACCCGCACGGATGTGGTGGAGGACCTGTCGCGTCACGTCGGGTGCGCCCGTACCGTGAGCGGGTGTGGTGGACATCCAGCGCGTACCTTCGTCGTCACCGAGAAGGCCACAGGCGACGTCGATCATGCCGAAAGCGCACACTGCCTTCCGGTCCAGGCCGGTGAGGTCAGCCAGCACGTACCGGGCGGTGTCACTGTCGGCCACGAAGACGTCCTCGGCGGCTGCCAGGACCGCACCGCTGCCGTAGCGGCCGACCTCGGGCCGGTAGCCGTCGAAGACGAGCCGTGAGACGAGGGCATCAGCCTGCATCTGCGCCGCCCATCGTGCGATGGCGTGCAGTACCTGCGAGTGCCGGTGCGGGCCGAAGGCAGCGATCCGCACGCGAAGGTGGTCTTCCTCCTGGGGCGTGCGGTAGCGGACGAACCAGTAGCCCGGGAAGCCCAGTTCATCAAGAAGGTGTGGCATCCGGCGGGAGATGATCTGGTCCATGACGCTGGGATGCGTGAACAACTTGGCCTGAACCCAGCGCTGTTGGTTGTCGCCGGGGTTGGGCAGCATCCGGTTGGTGAACACCGGCGCGGTCTCCACGTCGGGGTGGGGCAGCGACGGTCGGGTAGAGATCAGAGGCAGCACGATCTCGTGCGCGTGCCCGATCCAGCCGAGGTCGTGTTCGCTCGGCGCCTCGGTCAGGTCGGCCTCCCCGTGGCGTTGGAGGTGGCTGTGAAGAATCCGTGCGTGCAGCGGTTCGCTCAGGTCCAGGCGCAGGGTGCGGTCGTCGTCGCGCAGTTCCATCACCTGTGGGCACTTCCAGGTCCGCGTCCACTCGGTAAGAGCCTCCTGCCACGAAGTCTGGAACGACCCGGACGGCAGATCGGAGGCCACGAGGCGCCAGCGGGCCGGGAACAGGATGGCCTTGCGGTAGCGGATCCGCGGCAGGTACGGGACCCCGGCGGCGAGCGGCCCCCAGTCAAAGCGCGTCCACGCGGTGGCGAAGCCGCGCCCCAGGAGGGCCAGGAACCTCGCGATCGGCGGGGCCTGCTTCTCCAGCGCAAGCGGGTGCAGCACCACCGGTTCCACCACGCGTCGCCGGGAGAGGCTGACCAGATGCAGCCGCCTGCTGGTGGACAGCACTGCGAGGTCATCGAGCGGGATCACGTTGCCGGCCGGGGCCCGGTGCTCGCCGACAGGGATGACGTACGGAAGGAGTGCCGGGGTCCGAGCGACGTTCTCGGCATGCGGATGGACGGGGGCGAAGGAGAGCTGTGCGAGCAGAGCCCCGCCGACCAGGGTCGGCAGCTTCTTGTACATCTCGCGCAGTCCGCTGTTCTCCAGGGTGGCGGCGAACCGGCCCGTGAGGTTGCCGGTACTCCAGGCTGGGCGGACAGCGACGGTGAAATCGCCTCGATCGACGGCCTGCCAGTCTGCGGCATACACCCTCACCCCCATCTCGACGTGGGGATTGACCGCAGGGTCCCGGGCGGCCGCATCGGCGCTCAGCCGGTCGAGGTCCGCTTCGGTGAGGCGGACCTCCTCGGCGCCCGTGACGGCGGCCTGCCACGCCTTGGCCATCAGCAGCTTGTCGCGCGGCAGAGCCGTGACGGGCGGCTCCGTCCACAGCGACGCCGGGAAGTCGGCGGGAAGGCCCGCGCCGGCGGCCAGATCCGCGGCCTCCCGGACAGGCACCAGGCTTCCCGCTCCATACCGCTCCCAGAACACGCCGTGGTACTCCGCCCACAGAGGTTGTTCGCCCTGGTTTCGGGTCAGGCGAAGCAACGCGTCGGCGGCGTACTCCGCCTCGTCCAGGACGAGGTCGGGAATCCGCACGGAGGCGTCGAGACGCAGGTCCAGGCTCAGACGTGCTCGACCTTCGTTGCTCACGGCGCTCATCCGCTTCTCGGCCGAGTGCCGCAGGCCTTGCGCGACGGTGACGTCCCCTGTCGTGTCGTGCTCGGCCAGCAACTGGTGCACGCCGCCGAGTTCACGCAGACGGTCTGCGGTATCTGCATCGAGCTGGGCGGTCAATGGCGTCAGTGCGCGAAGGATGTGCCCGAGCGGATCGTGTTCGGTCATGGGCGCCGACAGGCCGCTGATGAGGATGTTCGCCTTCAACGCCTCTGCGACGAGACGCGAAGCCTGCTCCGCTGTGCCGCCCATCGTCACGAGCCGGTCGGTGATCTCCCGGCAGAGCACAGGCGCGGTCGCTGCCTCAAGGGCGACGGCGAGGGGTCTGGTGAAGCGAACGCTCGCCGTGCGGCCACCGGACAGGGGAACGTCCAGAACGTCGCCGTGCCGCACCGCGAGGTCGTTGAACTGAACGGTCAGGTGGGGCAGAACATCCGGACGGCTCTGGAGGTCGCGGCGAACGTGGTCGAGCCAGAGGGTGTCCGGTCGTGCGACTGGGCGGTGATCGGCTCCGATCTGGGCGAGCGCAGGGCCACACCGAGCAGTGGCCACACCTGCGAAGAGACCGAAAGGCGTCGGCCGCCCAGTCGCCCGCAACAGGTAGCGGGCTACCGAGACCACTGCCTTGCGTACCTTCTTGGGTGGCATGCCGTCTTCATCGAGGATCTGGTCGACGGCCTCTGCAAGCAGGGGAGAAGCAGCGCGCACCGCAGCAGCGAACGTGGGCTCGGCCCAGACGTCTGTCAGCCACCGTCGGCATTCCTCCGGCTCGTCTATTGATGGCCAACGGGTTCGCTGAGCGTGGAGAGGGAGCGCAGCGGCCCGCAGGAGGAGCACGTCACCGCGCTGAAGAAGTCGGTTCCGCGTCATCGTTGTTCCCCGTTCTGCCGGGACCGTGCGGGCCGGGGGTGAATCCTCCGCCCGCACGGCGTTCGACTTGATGTCAGCTCGCGCAGGAGGAAGCGCAGGTCGACGCGCATCCGTCGCCGGTGCCGCAGTCGCTGACGATCGGCCGCGGCGCGTCGGTGATGGCGATGTCGAGTTCCCACTCCTCACCGATGAGCGGCTGAGTGCTGGCGCCGCTGCGCGGCTTCGTCTCGGTCGTCGGGGTGGCCATGCCAGTACCTCCAGGTGTTGGGAACCGTCCGTGCGTTGCGCGGGCGGAGGGGCGCGGGACCCCCGCATTCGGCTGCCGTAGTGGTGCAGCTGAATGCGCGGACACCGCGGTCGCTCTTACTCCGGGACCGATTCGCTGCGAGACAGCAGACGCTGGTGGTCGAGGGCGTGCGCCCGGAGTGAACTTCTCCATCGGCAGCATGGCCGGAGCGACGCTCATTCCACGTCCTCCCCGCTGCCATCCGTTGGGCAGCCGAACTCATTTCTCCTCACCGGTGCTTCCCCAGCGGTGCGCGAATGCATCGACGAGGAACCTGGCCGCGAAGTCGCCAGTACCCCCGCTTGGTGCGGTCGCCTTCTGGAGCCTGGTCATGCACCAATCGCACCGCACGGTGACGCCGCCTGCCAGGGGAACCAAGAGGGGGAAAAATCTGTCAAGGGGGAAATCAGCGGGATGGATTTGAAGCCATGATTGGATCCGACCCCACCGACAGAGGCCACACTCATGCCAGATCCGTTCGCCGAACTGCTTCTCAGGCTTCGGAAGGAAGCGAACCGGACCCAGGAGGAGCAAGCAGCCGCGATCAACGCAGTCTCCGGCCGGGACACCATGACCCGCCGTGAGGTCAGCCGCTACGAAAAATTTGAGAACGTCCCTACGAACCACACGCTCGCGCACATCGCGGCGGCCTGCGGCGTCCACTTCGAAGAGCTACAACAGGAGGCCAAAGCCGCCCGCACCAGGCGCAGAAAGGGATACATCCGTGAAGAGGAGGACCTGGACAACGTGAAGCGCCGCACGGTGCTCGGGGGCGCCGTCATGGGTGTCACCGCCGTTGCCGAACCCTGGGGACGGCTCGCCTTTGCCCTCAACAAGGGATCCAAAATCGATGGCGCCTCTGCGGTCGCGCTCATTGATCGAGCTGCTGAACTGCATGTAAAGGAACTCAACCTCAGCGCCCACCGCCTGCAGAACGCAGTCGCGTCGCACCTCGACGCGATCACCACTGCTCTCCCTCGTGCCGGCGGGCACGAGCGCGCCCTTACCATCGCCGCCGGGGAGACCGCCGCCCTAGCCGGATGGATGGCCTGGGACCTGGGCGACCACGACAAGGCTCACGCCTACTACAAGGTCACCTCAGATTGCGCAGACACCGCCGGGCATCCACCGCTACGGGCTTTGGCTCTGACCTATGCCAGCTACTGTGCCGGGACACCGCAGGAGAGAATGAAGTTCCTGTCGCAGGCTGCCCAGGATGTGCGTGGCCGCGGAAACGCCACCGCTGCCGCCTGGGTCCACGGCAGGCACGCGGAAGAGGCCGCACAGGCCGGGTACGACGCGGACGCGTTACGTGCACTCGATCGCGCACGCTTCGCCTACGACTTCGCGGATCACACTGGCGAGCAGGCGTGGGTCCGGTTCATGACTCCGCATCGCATGGACTCCCTTGCACTGTCGGTGTACGGGCAGTTGGGACGTCAGGAGCTGACGGCTACGGCAGACAACATGGTCGAACGCCTCGGAACCGCCCTACCCGATGGCGGCGTTGTCGTGCTGGGCGACCTGGCATCGGCGCTGCTGCGCGGTGGTGACATCGACCAGGGTGTCTACGTGTCGCGTCAGTTCGCGGCTGCGACACAGGCCAAGCCCAACACGATGGGCAGAGAACGGGCCCGAACGATCGCCGCCTGCCTTCCGGACAATGAGCAGGAACTCGCCCACCACCTACGACAGTTCGCGTCTTGAGATCGCGCCCCGCTCAAAGCGGGAGACGAGGCTCAGGGCCCGAACGCCGACCCGCGATTCCGCCTCGTCGTCAGGAATCGGTTGTCTCCTCGACGACCCAGGACAGGTACGCGTCGGACCCGCCGGTCACGGGGAGAGTGATGAACTCAGGAACGTCATATGGGTGCTTCTCAGCCACCCAAGCCTCCAGGTCCGGGAGACGGTCCTTGGTCGTCTTGTACGAGATCCGCCACTCCTGCGCGGTCTCGATCTCGTTCTTCCACCAGTAGTAGGCGGTGAACGGCGCGTCGATGTGCGCGCACGCTGCGAGCTTCCTCTCGACCGCGCCTCGCGCCAGCCCCTTCGCCTGGTCCTCGTTGTCGATGGTCGTCTGCGCAATCACGATGTCGGTCATGCAGCTACCTCTCCAGCCCGGTGTGCCCCGACCCTACCCAGCCGCCTGGGGCACACCGAAAGCTCGCCGCTACCAGGAGAGGCGGGTGGGACTCAAGCAGGCTGCCCGGATCAACTGCCGTGTGAGCCCCCGTTCCACCTGCCCGAACACCCATGACAGTGCGCTGATCAGTCCTCCGCCGAGTCCGGGACCACCCGGCCGGTGAGCGCCGCCAGCGTGTTGCGCACATGCGTCATGTGCGCATGCATCTCCTCGCGGCTCTCCTCGTGCTCCCGCAGAATCCGCTCCGTCTCCCTGTCCACCCGCTCCTCACGGGCCCTGGCCGCCGCGATCAGCTCCGCCCCCTGTGCCTCGGCGTCCTCCTGGCCGTGCCGTGCGGCCTCCTCGGTCTCCGCCAGCGCCCGCCGCGCCTCGGCCAGACGGGCCTCCGCCTGCTCGGTCAGCTCGTCGTGGCGCGCCGCCTGCGCGGCCTCCGCCTCCGCCACCTCACGCTCGGCCGTCTTCCACCGCTCGGTGTGCTCCTGCTCCTGGTGCGCGAGGACGCTCGCGGTGCGCCGACGCGTCTCGGCCATCGCGGACTCCGCCCGCTCCCGCACCTCCGCGGCCTCCTCGCGGGCCTCGGCGACGGTCGTCTCGGCGGTGCCCCGGGCCGTGGACAGCGTCTCGTCGGCGTGCTTCTCGGCCGCCGCCCGCATCACCCCGGCATCCGCCCGCGCCGACTCGCGGAGCCCCCGGCCCGCCTCGTCCGCCGCGTCCCGCAGCGCCTGCCCCTCCTCCTGGGCGGCACCCCGGAGAACCTCGGCCTCGCTCTCGGCGAGTGCCAGAATCCGCTGGGCGCGCTCACCGAGCGACGCGTAGTCCTGCGGGGCGAGCCGGGCGACGGCCTCGTTCAGCCGGACCGACTCGGCCGACATCTCCTCGACCAGCGCGGTCAGCCGGGCCACCTGCTCCCGCGCCTCGTCCCGCTCCGCCGACAACACCGCCACCGTGCGGTCCACCTGCTCCGGACGGTAGCCACGTCCCCGTACGCCGACAAAGCCATGAGCGGACACCGGTGCAGAACTCATCCCTGAAGCCTCTTTCGACTCTTCGACCACCTGCGGTACGTCAAGGATGCGGCAATTGACACAGAAGTCGGAATCGATCAGCGGCTTTCCGGACGGAAGCGACAGGCATCACAGGCCCCACACGGCACGGTGCCCGGCCCCCTTCTCGGGGAGCCGGGCACCGTCCGCGGGGCCTTCCGGGTCAGATCAGCCCGTCCCACATCTGCTCAAGGAGTACGGACCACCAGCTCTCCGGCGACGCCAGCGCCGCCGCGTCCAGCGCCACCAGCTGGGCCTGGAAGTCGACCGTCCAACGGCCCGCCTGCTCCGGGTTGAGCCCGAAACGCAGCCGCCACATCCGGCCGAGCAGCGCCATCGAGCGCTGGAACTCCGGCAGCCCGGTGTTCACGAACTGCGGCGCCACCGACTGGCTGTGCCCGCCCGCGGGGGAACCCGCCTCGACCGGCACGGCCACGATGTTCGCGGTGCCGTACTGGACACAGATCGCCCGCCCGAAGTCGGACCCCATGACGAGGTACGACCCGGCGTCGGGGGCGGCCTGCACCTGCCGCTGCGCGGCCAGCTCACCCAGCGTCGGCACCACCGGCAGGCCGGGCTGCGCCCAGAAGAACGGCCCGAAGTCGGCGGGCAGCCCGGCCCACACCAGCGTCTGCGCCACGGTCTCGGGCACACCCTGACGGGACACCGCGCGCTGGTCGAAGCGGAGGATGCCCTGCGGCCCGAAGGCCTGCAGCAGTTCCTGGGCGATGGCCTCCGGCGGCACCGGGGCCGCGGGCGGCATCTGCGGCAGCGGTGCCCGCACCGGCGCCGGACGCGCCGGCCCGTCCGCCACCTGGTGCAGCTCGCCCTGATGGGTGAGCAGATGCTGCATGCCCTGCTGACGGCTGGCGTGATCGGTGCCGTACGGGGCGACGCTGGTGATCCGTACCTGCGGCCAGGTCTCACGGATCATCCGCGCGCAGTACCCACCGGGCAGCTCGCACGACTCCAGCTCGGTGTGCAGTTCGATGACCTGCTGCGGCGGCACGTTCATGGCCCGCAGCTCATGCAGCATCTGCCACTCGGGGTGCGGGGTGCCGGGCGCCGAACGGCGGATCAGCTGCTGCTCGCTGCCGTCGGGCGCGCGGTAGCGCAGCACCGCTTGGTAGCCGGGGCCGACGGTCGGCTGACCACCCGGCGCCTGCGGATACCCGTACGCCGGGGGCGGCGTGGGGGCGCTGCCCTGCGGTATTCCGGGAGGGCCGGGCGGACCGGGCGGGCCAGGAGGGCCAGGCGGGCCAGGCGGCTGCGGCGCACCCGAGCCGCCCATGCTCGGGTCGGCAAGCATCGTCGCCGCATGATGCACCCCACCACCCGACGGCGGAGGCGTCGCACCCGGAGGAACAGGAGCACCGGGAACACCGGGAACACCGGGCGGACCCGGCGGACCGGGCGGACCGGGCGGAACGGGAGGCTGCGGCGCACCAGCGGCTCCGGGCGGGCCAGGAGGCCCGAGAGGACCAGGCGGACCAGGAGGCTGCGGCGCACCCGGGCCACCCATGCTCGGGTCGGCAAGCATCGTCGCCGCATGATGCACCCCACCACCCGGCGGCGGAGGCGTCGCACCCGGAGGAACAGGAGCACCGGGAACACCAGGCGGACCCGGCGGACCGGGAGGACCAGGCGGCTGCGGCGCACCTGCGGCTCCGGGCGGACCAGGCGAACCAGGCGGCTGCGGCGCACCCGGAACTCCAGGAGGGCCCGGAGGACCGGGAGGACCGGGCGGCGGGCCCTGCGGGGAGGCGTGCTGCGCCGGCAGGTACCCGCCCGCCGGAGCGCCGGGCGCACCCGGGCCCGAGGACGGCGGCAGGGGCGCACCCGGGCGGGCGCCCGGGGCGCCGGGGACACCGGGCGGCGGCGGAGTCGTCGAACCACCCGCGCGGGCACCGCGCGGGGGCACGACGGCCTTGCTGGTGGCCGCGTCCGCGATGCCACCGGCACCGGGGCCGGAAGCATCCGGAGCACCCGGGGCTCCCTGCGCTCCCGGAGCAGGCGCACCGGACGCGGGCGCACCGCTTCCCCGCGGCTCCAGGCCGGGGACGACCGCCGTCGGGGGCAGTTGGCTGCCGCCGGACATCAGAGCGGTCGGCGCATCGGCCGGTACGACCGGCGGCGGAGTGCCTTCGTCGTCGGCGCCCGAGAGCGGCGGTGCGAACACCGTGGCCGGCAGGGGGACCGCACCGTCGTCGGTACCTGCGTTGGTGTCGGTCCCGGCCCAGGGGGTGGACCCGACGGGGACATTCGGCGGGGATACCGGGACGGAGGACGCCGGAACGCCGTCGTTGGCGGTCGGCTCGTACCCGACCTGCCCGCCCCGCGAACCCTGCACGGCCGCGGGCACGGGCGCGGGCGCGGCAGGGGCGACGGGAGGCGGAGTATCCGAAGGGGCTGAGGGAGCTGAAGGAGTCGAGGGGGCTGAAGGAGCCGAGGGGGCCGGAGGGGGCGCGGCCCCGTCCCGGCTCGCCCGGTGGTCCGGGATGCCCAGTTTGTTGGCCGCTTCCTGGAGCCACTCCGGGGGGCTCAGCAGGAACGACGTCTGATTCAGATCGATGCGCTGCGGCGGCTCCGGAGCGGCCGGTGCCGCACCGTGCGCGCCGTACTCCTCCTCGTACCGCCGGATCACCTCGCCCACCGGCAGTCCCGGCCACAGGGTGGCCTCACCGCTGTCCCGCGCGATCACCAGCCGCTGCCGGCCGCCGTCCGAGACCGGGCCCCCGGCACGGTCCTCGCCCCACACCACGAAGCCCAGCTCGAACTCCCGTACCCGCACCTCGCGGTGCTGGTACGCGGGCATATCGCCGTTGATCCACTCGTCCGCGCGTTCCTGCGCCTGCGCAAAGGTCACCATCGCGCTCACCCCTCCACCGGGACGGCCCGCGCGAAGCCGCCGTCCACCATCAGGTTCGCCACGGTCTCCAGCTCGGGCGGATTGCCCGCCAGCCGCTGCAGGAAGGCGTCGAAGTCGCTGCCGCACGGCAGCAGCAGCCGGTCCACCCGCTCCTGTACGTTCCAGCCGTCCTGGTCCCGGGCGTCGTCGTACACACAGAACCAGACCGAGCCGGGGGCATCGCCCTTCACCTTCACCGCGAGGATGCCGCCCTGGACGAAGGCGACGCCCAGGTAGTCCTTGGTGAGGTGGTCCCGCAGGCATTTGTTGACGTACACGAGGTCGTTCACGGCGGCCTCCTCGCGCACCGTGAAGAACGGCTGGTCGACCAGGAGACCGAGCTCCGCGTCGAGCGCCGCGCCGACCGGGGCCGAACCGCCCGCCGCCTTCAGGAAGGAGCGGTACGCACCGGGCAGGCGGTAGCCGAGGTCCTCCTCGACGCCCAGGATCTGCTGCTCGCTCACCGCGACCGCCCCCTTGGGCAGCCGGAAATGTGCGGGCCGGGTCTCCTGCAACGGGCGGGTGCCGCGCTTGTTCTGGTCGACCGCGGTGGCGGCCAGGCCGCCGTGGTGTCTGAGCAGCGCCTTGACCTCGACCGGGATCAGCTCCATGCGCCGGCCGCCGGGGACGTGGTGCCAGGTCCAGCCGTGCGGCGTGGCGACCGCGGGGATCGTGTCCCACAGTTCGTGGCCGCTCGCCGCCAGCGCCGCGTTGGCCGAGACGTAGTCGGTGAGCCGCAGCTCGTCGACGCCGAAGCCCTGCGGGGGCTCGGCGATCTCGGCGGCGGCGCGCGCGTACGGCGCGAAGTCCGGGCTGCCGTTCTCGTCCATACGCACACCTCTGGGGTGGCGGGACGCCCGGACCGGGTCCGGGAAATGCACGAGCTGCCCGGCGTAGGCCGCGTTCGGTGGCGCGGCTTGCTGCCCGAGCCGACCTGTCGTCATGGCGGTTGCCCCCTGCTGCGTCTGACTGGTGAGGACCGACCTTCCAAGGGGGCGGTCCGGGCACAGCCTATGCGGTGGCGCAAGAGCGGGTCCCGCCCTGTGCCGCCCCTCTCCCCCTACCGTCACGAACCGTCACAACGGCGTGACGGACGAGCGACGCCTGTGCCACGACCGGGCGACACGGACACGCCTTTCCCCGCCCCAGCTTCCCGACCAGCCGGGACATTTGGCAGGCTGTCACCGCAACTCGGGGGCGTGCAGATCGCGCAGCTACCGCTGCGGGCACGGGAGGGAAAGCACCATGCACACTGCACAATCAGTCACATCCGGGGACCCGCGCGTCAGCTGGAGCAGCACCGGGACCAGCCGGGCGCCCCAGCTGCGGCACCGCCGCGACGGCATCCTGCCCGCGGTGGCGGCCGCGCTGTCCGTACGCGGCGAGACGCTCACCTGCACGGCGGGCAAGGGCGACCAGCCGCCCGTCCTGCATGCCCTGGTCCAGGACTTCCTCGACACCCTCACCAGCGGCCAGCGCGAACGCTTCACCGGCCGCTGCCCCGAGGCGATACTGCTCTCCCGGCAGCTCACGGCGGCGGAAGCCGGCCGCTCCAAGCGGGCCCGGCGCAAGCCGCTGACCAACGGCGAGGCCCGCCGCGCCCTCAAGCACTCACGGCTCACCGCACGGCGCATCCGCGAGGACGGCGACCCGATGCACGACACCTACGCACCGCCGTGCCGCTCCTGTACGGCGATGCTCGCCCATTTCGGCGTACGTCCCGTCGACCTCACGACCACCGGGACGGCGACCACCGCCGAGAAGGGCTGACCGGGCGCCGATGCACGACCGAACCGACCTACCCGAACAGGCGGGCCCCGGGGGCCGGGACCGCCATGCCTCGACCCGCTTCCCCGTCGCCGTCGACGCCGCCCTGCGGGCCGCGGGCTGGCAGCCCGGCCGCTGGGACATCCGGCAGGCCGAGGAGTGGGCCGACGCGCTGCGCTCGCACGCGTCGCCCGCCGGTCATCAGCACGCGGTCTTCCCGGCGGCCGTGGAGGCGTGGGCGGAGTTCGGCGGGCTGCACATCACGGCCTCCGCGCCGGGCCGGCAGATCGCACCGGCCCCGGTGCGGATCGACCCGATGAGCGGCCTGCATCTCGCCCGTACGCTCGGCGACCTCGGCCGGGCGCTGGAGACCGAGGTCAGCCCGCTGGGCGAGGAGGGGGACGGGCAGGCGGTCCTCGCGATCGACACGGAGGGGCGCGTGTACAGCATCGACCACACCGGGGACTGGTACCTCGGCCCGGACATCGACCAGGCGCTGGCGACCCTCATCGGCGGCATCCAGCCGGAACGCCTGATCCCCGGCTGAGCGGCTGAGCACCGGCCGTCCGGCGTCCGCTCGTCCTCGCCGGACGGGCGGGCGGGTACGGGGAAGCCGGGCCCGGACGGCCCCCGGGCCGCCCACGCGCCGTCAGGCCGCCCCGCGGTCCGGCAGGACTGCAGATACCCGGAAACCGCCCGCGTCCGTCGGGCCGGAGACGAAGACGCCGCCGAGCCCCAGCACCCGCTCCCGCATACCGACGAGCCCGTTGCCCCCGCTCGGCAGCCCCGCGTCCGCGGTGGCGGCGTCCGACGGGCCGTTCTCCACCTGCATCGCGACCTCCGCGTCCCGGTGCGCGAGCCGCACCCACGTCTTCGCGCCGGCCGCGTGCTTGTGCACGTTCGTCAGGGCCTCCTGCACCACCCGGTACGCGGTCTGCTCCACCTCGGGGGCGTACGGGCGGGCCTCGCCGTCCACCGAGAGCTCGACGGTCATCCCGGCCGCCCTGGACTCCCCGACCAGGGTCTCCACCTCGTGCAGCCGGGGCCCGTCCGCCGCCGCGGCGGCGGCCACGGCCGCGGCCGACCGGCCGACCGAGGCGAGCGGCACCTGCGCGGCCCCGGCCGCCACGGGCTCCCCGCTGCGCAGCACCCCGAGCATCTCGCGGAGCTCGGTCAGCGCCTGCCGGCCCATGTCGCCGACCAGCGCGGCGTTCCGCACCGCCTTCGCCGGGTCCTTCGGCGCGACGGCCTGGAGAGCGGCGGCGTGCACGACCATCAGGCTGACCCGGTGGGCGACCACGTCGTGCATCTCACGGGCGATCCTGGTGCGCTCCTCCGTACGCGCCCACTCGGCCCGCTCCTCGGCCCGGTCGGCGAGCAGCGACAGCTCCCGTTCCAGCGAGTCCGCCCGCTCGCGCAGGCTCTCCATCAGCCGTCGCCGGGCCCCTATGTAGAGGCCGAACAGCACGGGCGGCGCGGTGAGCCCGAGCGACATGAACAGCGACATCAGCGGTACGAACCAGTCGTCGCGCCCGAAATCGGCCTGCTCGGCCACGCTCTGCCGCAGCCGCACGTACGTGACGATGAACGTCCCCGTGAAGGACATCCCCATTAGCACCGCGGTGATTCTCCGCGGCACCTCGGAGGCGGCCAGCGTGTACAGGCCGATCAGGCCCATCAGGAAGCCCATCTGGGCGGGCGTCGTCGCGATCGCCACCAGCACCACGGCGATCGGCCAGCGCCGCCGCACTACCAGCAC
This sequence comes from Streptomyces sp. NPDC015032, assembly GCF_043080425.1. Classification (NCBI taxonomy): domain Bacteria; kingdom Bacillati; phylum Actinomycetota; class Actinomycetes; order Kitasatosporales; family Streptomycetaceae; genus Streptomyces; species Streptomyces sp. NPDC015032. The sequence goes on from NZ_JBIBVN010000005.1 coordinate 149,025, forward strand.
GGCCCCCGCGAGCAGCCCGAACACCACGCCGACCGGCACCGGCAGCCCGGTGTCCCCGGCGAATTGCACCCCTTCCAGTGCGCATTCCAGCGCCGACAGGAGCGCGAGCCCCACGTCCAGAACGACACCGCGCCGCCGTTCCCACCACCCATGGCCGCGGGTGGTCGCACCCGCGGCTTCCCGGTATGCCCCCGTTGTGGTCATGCCGTCCAGCCTACGGGCGGGCACATCCCATTTTCGGGTGACCCGGACAGCACGTACGTCCGTCGAACAGAGACGGAACAACCACTTATCGCTTGAAATGGTGAATCGAGCAGGCTTTCGCACCGGACGTCCGCATTCCGGACGACGCTCGGCGCATGACGGAAATCACGAGCAAGTACGCCGACTTCGAAGGTCTGCGCGCCCAGGCCGTGGCCCTCCGCCGCCAAGGACGACCTGCGCCAGAAGGCCCGCGAACTGCGGCAGCAAGGACTGACGTACGACCAGATCCAGGTGGAGCTGGGCTGCTCGAAGAGCTCGATCTCGCTGTGGGTACGGGATCTGCCGAAGCCGGAGCCGCGATATACCGACGAGGAACGCCGGGCACTCATGAACGCCGGCTTGTCACGCCTGCACGCCAGTCAGGACGAGGAGCGCCGGAGAGTCAAAGCTCAGGCACGCGCCGATGTCGGCGAGCTGTCGGACCGGGAACTCTTTCTCGCAGGCGTCACGCTCTACTGGGCCGAAGGAGCCAAGGACAAGCCGTACAGCCGCCGAGAAAGCCTTCAGTTCATCAACAGCGACCCGGACGTGATCACGCTGTACCTGCGGTGGCTCGAACTGCTCGGGGTCTCACGCGAGCGCATGCACTTCCGAGTCAGCATCCACGAGTCGGCGGACGTCGCCGCAGCCGAGCGTTTCTGGGCCGATCTCACAGGCGTTCCCGCCTCCTCCTTCCAGAAGGCAACTCTGAAGAAGCACGACCCCAGGACGGTCCGCAAGAACACCGGCGACGCATACTGCGGCTGCTTGATCGTCTACGTGACCAAGAGCGCCGAACTCTATCGTCGCGTAGAAGGCACTTGGTACGGCATAGTGTTGGGTGCCAGCCCGGCAGACCAGCGAGATGTCCGGTTCAGTCGGGAATAATCCCCCATGGTGTAATCAGGCAGCACTACGGTTTTTGGTACCGTCTGTTCAGGTTCAAATCCTGATGGGGGAGCCTCACTCTCGGGCCCCGACCGCCAAGGTCGGGGCCCGTACGCATGTCCGCACGCGTACCCCCCGCCCGTCCACCCACCGAGCCCCCACAGGCCCCCCGGTATCCTTCGGGTGTCCACCACCCGAAGCCGAAGGGCATTTCCGTGAGCTCCGAACGCCCGGCAGCCGTCGTCGTCCTCGCAGCGGGTGAGGGCACCCGCATGAAGTCGAAGACCCCCAAGGTCCTGCACGAAATCTCCGGGCGCTCGCTCGTCGGACATGTCGTCGCCGCCTCCCGCGAACTGGATCCCGAGCACCTCATCGTGATCGTCGGCCACGAGAGCGAGCGGGTCACCGCGCATCTCACCGCCGCCGACGACCGGCTGCGGACCGCCTACCAGGCCCAGCAGCTGGGCACCGGCAACGCCGTGCGCGTCGGCCTCGACGAGCTCGGCGGAACCGTCGAGGGCACCGTGATCGTCGTCTGCGGCGACACCCCGCTGCTCTCCGGCGAGACCCTCGCCGCGCTCGCCGCCACCCACACGGCCGACTCCAACGCCGTCACCGTGCTGACCGCCGAGGTCCCGGACTCCACCGGCTACGGCCGGATCGTCCGCGACCCGGCCACCGGCACGGTCACCGAGATCGTCGAGCACAAGGACGCCACCGAGGCCCAGCGCGCGATCCGGGAGATCAACTCCGGGGTCTTCGCCTTCGACGGCCGACTGCTCTCGGACGCCCTCGGCAAGGTCCGCACCGACAACAGCCAGGGCGAGGAGTACCTCACCGATGTGCTCTCCATCCTGCGCGAGGCCGGACACCGGGTCGGCGCCTCGGTCGCCGGCGACCACCGCGAAATCCTCGGCATCAACAACCGGGTCCAGCTGGCCGAGGCCCGGCGGCTGCTGAACCAGCGGCTGCTGGAACGCGCCATGCTGGCCGGCGTGACCGTCGTCGACCCGGCGTCCACGCTGATCGACGCCACCGTCACCTACGAGCGGGACGCGATCGTGCACCCCGGCACCCAGCTGCTCGGCACCACGCATCTCGCCGAGGACGCCGAGGTCGGCCCCAACTCCCGCCTCACGGACACCGTCGTGGGCGCGGGCGCGCGCGTGGACAACACGGTCGCGGACCGGGCCGAGATCGGCGAGGGCGCGACGGCCGGCCCGTACGCCTACCTGCGGCCGGGCGCGAGGCTCGGCACGAAGGCCAAGGCCGGTACGTACGTGGAGCTGAAGAACGCCACGATCGGCGAGGGCACCAAGGTCCCGCACCTGAGCTATGTCGGCGACGCGACGATCGGCGATCACACCAACATCGGTGCCGCCAGCGTCTTCGTGAACTACGACGGCGAGGCCAAGCACCACACCACGATCGGCTCCCACTGCCGCACCGGGGCGGACAATATGTTTGTGGCGCCTGTCACGGTCGGGGACGGCGTCTACACCGCGGCCGGCTCGGTCATCACCAAGGACGTACCGCCCGGTTCACTGGCCGTCGCCCGCGGTCAGCAAAGGAATATCGAGGGTTGGGTGGCCCGCAAGCGCCCGGGAAGCGCCGCCGCGCAGGCGGCTCAGACCGCCGCGGCGGAGCCCGAAGACGAAAGCTGACCGGAAACAGGTACGTCACCCACGGCGTACCGTGATAGATGCTCATCCCATTTCGGCTGGCTCGTTGCACATCGGGACACATGCGTGCAGCGCCAGGAACACGTCTGAGGAGACTGTGCTGTGACCGGGATCAAGACGACCGGCGAGAAGAAACTGATGCTCTTCTCCGGCCGCGCCCACCCCGAGCTGGCCGAGGAGGTCGCACACCAACTGGGTGTCGGCCTCGTGCCGACGAAGGCCTTCGATTTCGCCAACGGTGAGATCTACGTCCGCTTCCAGGAGTCCGCCCGCGGCGCCGACTGCTTCCTGATCCAGAGCCACACCGCTCCGATCAACAAGTGGATCATGGAGCAGCTCATCATGCTGGACGCGCTGAAGCGCGCCTCGGCCCGCTCCATCACGGTGATCGTGCCGTTCTACGGCTACGCCCGCCAGGACAAGAAGCACCGCGGCCGTGAGCCGATCTCGGCCCGTCTGGTCGCCGACCTGATGAAGACGGCGGGTGCCGACCGCATCCTCACCGTCGACCTGCACACCGACCAGATCCAGGGCTTCTTCGACGGCCCGGTCGACCACCTCTTCGCGCTGCCGATCCTCGCCGACTACGTCGGTGCCAAGGTCGACCGCACGAAGCTGACGATCGTCTCCCCGGACGCCGGCCGGGTGCGCGTCGCCGACCGCTGGTGCGACCGCCTGGACGCCCCGCTGGCGATCGTCCACAAGCGCCGCGACAAGGACGTCGCCAACCAGGTGACCGTCCACGAGGTCGTCGGCAACGTCAAGGGCCGGGTCTGCGTCCTGGTCGACGACATGATCGACACCGGTGGCACCATCTGTGCCGCCGCCGACGCCCTGTTCGCGCACGGCGCCGAGGACGTCATAGTGACGGCCACCCACGGTGTGCTCTCCGGTCCGGCCGCGGACCGTCTGAAGAACTCCAAGGTCAGCGAGTTCGTCTTCACCGACACCCTGCCGACCCCGGGCGAGCAGGAGCTCGACAAGATCACGGTGCTCTCGATCGCCCCGACGATCGCCCGCGCGGTGCGCGAGGTCTTCGAGGACGGCTCGGTCACCAGCCTCTTCGAAGAGCAGTAGGCAGCGGGGCTCGGAAGATCCACTTTGGGTGCGGCCTCCCCGCCGGGTAGACTCAGCGAGTTGCTCGGCGAGGGAGGCCGTACTCATGTGTACGGCGGTCCGTTATCGACGCGCTCTTCGTAGCAGGCCTGTCGTGGGCCGGGTGACCGTCCAAGTTTCGTCACCCTACGAGGAGTGCAGTCATGGCTGAGGTCAAGCTCGACGCCCAGGTCCGTACCGAGTTCGGCAAGGGCGCCGCCCGTCGCACCCGCCGCGCCAACCTGGTTCCCGCGGTCGTCTACGGCCACGGTGCCGAGCCGGTTCACATCACCCTGCCGGGCCACGAGCTGATGATGGCGCTCAAGACCGCCAACGTCCTGATCGGTCTGGAGATCGAGGGCAAGGACGCTCTGGTCATCCCCAAGGCCGTGCAGCGCAACCCGCTCAAGGGCGACATCGAGCACGTCGACCTGCTGACCGTCAAGCGCGGCGAGAAGGTCAGCGTCGAGATCGCCGTGCACGTCGAGGGCGACCTGGCCCCGGGCGGCAACCTCCTGGAGTACGTGCAGAACACCCTGCTCATCGAGGCCGAGGCCACCCACCTCCCCGAGTCCGTCACGGTCTCCGTCGCGGGCCTGGACGCCGGTGCGTCCGTCCTCGCCAAGGACATCCCGCTGCCCAAGGGCGCCGTGCTGGCCGGTGACGAGGAGGCCATCGTCCTGCAGGTCGTCGCTGCGCAGGCCGAGGAGCCGGCCGCCGAGGAGGGAGAGGGCGCCGAGGCCTGAGCCTCGCCTTCCCTGCTTCACTGACGGGGCGGCGGTTCCTTGTTCGGGGGCCCGCCGCCCCGTTCCCCTGTTTCCCGGTAACCCGGCCATCCGGAAACCCGTACGCGAAGGAGACCGAGCGCAGATGTCCGATGCCACCGAACCCTGGCTCATCGTGGGCCTCGGCAACCCCGGTCCCGAATACGCGGCGAACCGGCACAATGCCGGCTTCATGGTCGTCGATCTCCTCGCCGAGCGGATCGGCGGGAAGTTCAAGCGGGCGCAGAAGGCCCAGGCGCAGGTCGTCGAGGGCCGTATGGGCCCGCCCGGACCGGAGAACCGCCGGGTGATCCTGGCCAAGCCGATGTCGTACATGAACCTCTCCGGCGGCCCCGTCACCGCGCTGCGCGACTTCTACAAGGTGCCGACCGACCACATCGTGGCGATCCACGACGAGCTGGACATCGACTACGGGACGCTCCGGCTGAAGCTCGGCGGCGGCGACAACGGGCACAACGGGCTCAAGTCGATGACCAGGTCGATGGGTGCCGACTACCACCGGATCCGGTTCGGGATCGGCCGCCCGCCGGGCCGGATGCAGGTCGCGGACTTCGTGCTGAAGGACTTCTCCGCCACCGAGCGCAAGGAGCTCGGATACCTGGTGGACCGGGCCGCCGACTCGGTGGAGTGCCTGCTCGCGGAGGGCCTGGAGCGCGCGCAGAGCGCGTACAACTCCTGACGTCCCGAGCGCGTGGGCCCGGCGGGGCGCGGCTCGCCGGGCTGCTGACATTCCCGCCGGTACCCCGGCGATTTTCGGCCATAAGTTGACCGCGCGCGCCGCTCTGCCCAAGGATCGCTCCCCATGAAGCGGAGCTCCTCCCACCGCGCCCTGATACACATCCGCAACGCCGCCATGGGCGGTGTCGTCCTGCTGCTGCTCGTCGCGGGTGTGTTCTCCTCCTGGAGTACGGCGCACCACATCATTCTGGCCAAGGGCCGCGAGCACGGCACGATGACCGTCACGGGCTGCGGCGCCGATGTCTGCACCGGTCCGTTCGCGCCGTCCGGGCAGGCCGCCGCGCGCTCCCGGGTGACGATCAAGAAGTCCGTGGCGGTGCGGCGGGGCGACCGCTTCCCCGTCGTCGTGAAGCCCGGTACGGACGATGTCGTACGCACCGGGGCCCCCGGCTTCCTGCATGCGTGGGTGCCGCTGGGCGGGGCGCTGGTGCTGGCCGCCCTGGTCATCGGCGGCGGTCTGCGGCTGCCCCGGATCGCCTGGGGCACCGGGATCGCGGGCGGGGTCCTGCTGGGGGCGACGTTCATCGCCCTGTGAGCGGGACCGCGCCCGCGCTCCGGAAGCTCAGCCGGTGTTGCGCAGCCCCGCGGCGACACCGTTCACGGTGAGCAGCAGGGCCCGGGCGAGCAGCGGGTCCGCCGCCTCACCGCGTTCCGCCGCCTCGCGCTGGCGGGCCAGCAGCGAGACCTGGAGGTAGGAGATCGGGTCCAGGTAGGCGTCCCGGATGGCGAAGGTCTGCTGGAGCACCGGGCTGGTGCCGAGCAGTTCGGACTCGCCGGTGACCCTGAGGACCTCCTGGACCGTGAGCGCGTGCTCGGCCTCGATGTCGGCGAAGACGTGCTTCAGCTCGTCGGGGACGAGCGTGTCGACGTAGTGGCGGGCGATCCGCAGATCGGTCTTGGCGAGCGTCATCTCCACGTTCGAGATGAAGTTCCGGAAGAAGTGCCAGTGCTCGTGCATCTCGTCCAGAACGGTGTCGAGACCGGCCTCGCGCAGTGCCTTGAGGCCGGAGCCGACGCCGTACCAGCCGGGCACGATCTGCCGGGACTGGGTCCAGCCGAAGACCCACGGGATGGCCCGCAGCCCGTCCAGGCCCGCCCCGGAGTCCGGGCGCCGCGACGGGCGCGAGCCGAGGTGCAGCTCGGCGAGCTGGTCGACCGGGGTGGCGGCGAAGAAGTACGCGGGCAGGTCCGGGTCCTCGACCAGCCTGCGGTACGCGGCGTGCGCGGCGTCCGAGACGGTGTCCATCGCCGCGTCCCAGCGGGCGAGGGCCTCGTCGGACTGGCGGGGCGCGGTGTGCAGCGCGGAGGCCTGGAGGGTGGCCGCGACGGTCAGCTCCAGGTTCTCCCGGGCGAGCGCGGGGATGAGGTACTTGTCGGAGATGACCTCGCCCTGCTCGGTCACCTTGATCTCGCCTTCGAGGGTGCCCCACGGCTGCGCGAGGATCGCGTCGTGCGAGGGGCCGCCGCCGCGGCCGACGGTGCCGCCGCGGCCGTGGAAGAGCCGCAGCCGTACGCCGTAGCGGTGCGCGACGTCGCGCAGCCGGCGCTGGGCCCGGTGGATCTCCCACTGCGAGGTGGTGATGCCGCCGAACTTGGAGGAGTCGGAGTATCCGAGCATGACCTCCTGCACGTCGCCGCGGAGCGAGACGAGCCGGCGGTACGAGGGGTCGGCGAGCATCTCGTCGAGGATGACGTCGGCGGCGCGCAGTTCGTCGGTGGTCTCCAGGAGCGGGACGATCCCGATCTTGGCCCAGCCGGCGTGCAGATCGATCAGGCCCGCCTCGCGGGCCAGGACGGCGGCTGCGAAGACGTCGTCGGCGCCCTGGCACATGGAGATGATGTAGGACTCGATGACCTCGGGGCCGAACCGCTCGAAGGCTTCCTTGATGGTGTGGAAGACGCCGAGGGTCTTCTCGCCCGCGGCGTCCAGCGGGGCCGGGGTCGGGGCGAGCGGGCGGCGCGAGCGCAGCTCCTTGGCGAGCAGCTTCTGCCGGTAGTCGCGCGGCATGTCGGCGTAGCGCCAGGACTCCTCGCCGAGCCGGTCGAAGAGCTGGCCGAGGGCGTGGTGGTGGGCGTCCGCGTGCTCGCGTACGTCCATGGTGGCGAGCTGGAGGCCGAACGCGGCGAGCGTACGGATGGTGCGGTCCATCCGGCCGTCGGCGAACAGGCCGCCGCGGTGCTCGCGCAGGGAGGTCTGGATGAGCGCCAGGTCGGCGAGGAGTTCGGCGGTGCCGAGGTAGTCGCAGCCGGGGCGGTGCGGGGTGCCGCCGGCGAGGCGCTCGCGGGTGTTGACGAGCTTCTGCCGGATGCAGGTGGCCTTGAGGCGGTACGGCTCCTCGGCATTCAGCCGCTTGTAGCGCGGGCTGATCTCGGGGAGCCGCTCCAGGTCGGCCTGGAGCGAGGTCAGCAGCTCGTCGGTGGCGCCGGTGTAGCGGATGGAGTTGGAGAGCTGCCCGCGCAGGTGGTCGACGAGCTCCAGCGCGTCGGTGATGCCGTGCTCGTGCTGGAGGATCAGCACTTCCCGGGTGACGGCGGGCGTCACGTTGGGGTTGCCGTCGCGGTCACCGCCGATCCACGTGCCGAAGGTGAGGGGGCGGGTGCCCGCGGGCAGGTCGACGCCGACCCGCTCCAGCTCGGCCGCCAGGTCCTCCAGTACGTCCCCGACGGCATTGGCGTGCAGCTCGTCGAGGTAGTAGATGGCGTTGCGGGCCTCGTCGGCCGGTTCGGGCCGGACCACGCGCAGTTCGTCGGTCTGCCAGATGAGGTCGATGTTCTCGGCGAGCCGCAGGTCCTGGCGGCGCCGGTCGGCGTCGATGACGGGTGTCTCCAGCAGCTCGGCGATGCGGCGGAGCTTGTTCAGCACGGAGCGCCGCGCGGCCTCGGTCGGGTGCGCGGTGAAGACGGGCCGTACGTTGAGGTTCCTGACGGTCTCGCGCAGGTGCTCCGGGTCCGCGTCCTTCAGCCGGTCGGCGGTACGGGCGAGGAGCCCGCCCTCGGCGGCGCGGCGGTCCCGCATCTCGTGGGCGCGGTGGACCTGTTCGGTGACGTTGGCGAGGTGGAAGTAGGTGGAGAAGGCGCGCACGAGCTGCGCGGCGGTCTCCAGGTCCGTGTCGCCGAGGAGTTCGGCCGCGGCCTCGCCGTCGGTGCGGGTCAGGGCGCGGACCCGCTCGACGAGGTCAAGGAGTTCCTGGCCCTCCTGGCGTACGAGGGTCTCGCCCAGCAGGTCGCCGAGGCGGCGGATGTCGGCGCGCAGCTCGGGGCTGGCGGCAGGGGTCTGGTCGGCACTGCTCACAGTGTGCGGCTCCTTGCAGTGGATGAGGAGGTGTGTCGCGAAGCGACTCCCGACAAGGGTGGTGGGAGACGGGCGGGCAGGGTGTCTCCGAGGCCGCGGTCGGCAGCGGTGCTGACGCCACCCCGGGAAAGCAGAGTGCGGACCGCGCTGTCCGACCCCACCAGGATAGGTGTCCGCGCCGTCGGCGACGCTCGCGCCCCGTTCGGGTCTCCCTTCGGGGGGCGGCCCGTCGCGCTCTCGTGCCACGGACCTCCCCGCTGTCATACTTACGTAACCGTAGGTTACGGATGCGTAGCCGCAGCCATCCTTCGTACTCCTCATCCCCGGGGGACTCCCCATGAACACCAGCCCCTCCGTGATCGGCGACGCCCGGCCGTCGGCGGCCGACGGTCAGCCCCTTCCCTCCGCCACGCTCGGCGGGGACAGGAAACGGCCGGTCGAGCAGATCGCCCTCCTGCTGTTCATCGTGGTGCCGTTCGTGGCACTGGTCGCCGCGGTTCCGCTGGCCTGGGGCCGGGGCGTGAGCGGGCTCGATGTGGGCCTGCTCGTGGCGATGTACTTCATCGGCTGCCACGGCATCACGGTCGGCTTCCACCGCTACTTCACCCACGGCTCCTTCAAGGCGAAGCGCCCGCTCCGCATCGCCCTGGCCGTCGCGGGTTCGCTGGCCGTGGAGGGCCCGGTGGTGCGCTGGGTGGCCGACCACCGCAGGCACCACCGGTTCTCCGACGCGGAGGGCGACCCGCACTCGCCGTGGCGGTTCGGCGAGAGCCTCCCCGCCCTGCTGAAGGGCCTGTGGTGGGCGCACATCGGCTGGATGTTCGACGAGGAGCAGACCCCGCAGCAGAAGTACGCCCCCGACCTGATCAAGGACCCGGCGATCCGCGGGATCTCCCGCCACTTCCTCGCCTTCACCACCGCCTCGCTGCTGCTTCCGCCGCTGGTGGGCGGTCTGGTGACGATGTCGTGGTGGGGCGCGGCGACCGCCTTCTTCTGGGGCTCTCTCGTCCGGGTGGCGCTGCTGCACCACGTCACCTGGTCGATCAACTCCATCTGCCACGCGGCCGGCAAACGTCCCTTCAAGTCCCGTGACCGGTCCGGGAACGTGTGGTGGCTCGCGGTGCTGTCCTGCGGCGAGTCCTGGCACAACCTGCACCACGCGGACCCGACGAGCGCGCGGCACGGGGTGGTGAGGGGGCAGGTCGATTCGAGCGCCCGGCTGATCCGCTGGTTCGAGAAGCTGGGCTGGGCGTCCGACGTGCGCTGGCCGGACTCCGCCCGCGTCGCGTCCCGCCGTATCGACGCCCGGCGCGACCGTCCCCGCGCCGACGCGGCATGATTGACGACGTGGCGACCGACTCCAGCACCAGCAGCGAGAAAACCCGTCCCTCCTCCACCCGGCGCACCCGCCGGGTGCGGATGACCGGCAAGGAACGCCGCGAGCAACTGCTGGACATCGGCCGCACCCTCTTCGCCGACAAGGGTTTCGAGGGCACCTCGGTCGAGGAGATCGCGTCCCGCGCGGGTGTTTCCAAGCCGGTCGTCTACGAGCACTTCGGCGGCAAGGAGGGCCTGTACGCCGTCGTGGTCGACCGCGAGATGCGCCAGCTCCTCGACATGGTCACCGGCGCCCTGACCGCGGGCCATCCCCGCGAGCTCCTGGAGCAGGCCGCGTTCGCCCTGCTCGACTACATCGAGACGTACACGGACGGCTTCCGCATCCTGGTCCGCGACTCCCCCGTCGCCCAGTCGACCGGCACCTTCGCCTCCCTGATCAGCGACATCGCCACCCAGGTGGAGGACATCCTGGGCCTGGAGTTCAAGGCCCGCGGTTTCGACCCGAAGCTGGCCCCGCTGTACGCCCAGGCCCTGGTCGGCATGGTCGCCCTGACCGGCCAGTGGTGGGTCAACGCCCGCAGGCCGAAGAAGTCGGAGGTCGCGGCCCATCTGGTGAACCTGGCCTGGCACGGCCTGGAGAACCTGGAGGCGAAGCCGCGGCTGATCGGGCACCGGAGGAGCTGAACGGGGGCCCGTCACTCATTGTGATGACGTCGCGGGAAAACGGCCTCTACTGTGGTCGGTAGGGCCAAGAATCCCGTCCATGGGAGGAACCATGACCGCCGAGCCGATCGCCGCGCACAGCTCCCGCTGGCCGGTGCCGCCGCAGGACGGATACACGGTGGACGATCTGTTCACCTTGACCGATCTCCCGCCGCACACCGAACTGCTCGACGGGAGCCTGGTTTTTGTGAGTCCACAGCGGCGTTTCCACGCCAAGATGATCGACCTTCTGATGAATGGCCTGCGCGCCACCGTCCCGCAGGATCTGAAGGCCGAGCGCGAGATGACCGTTGTACTGGACCGGCGCAACGGCCCCGAGCCGGACATCTCCGTCGTCCGCGCCGACGCCGTCACCGACCTTGAGCAGACCCGCTTCCAGGCCGCCGACGTCCTCCTCGCCGTCGGGTTCGTCTCCCCCGACTCCGAGGCCCGCGACCGCCACGCCAAGCCGCAGAAGTACGCGGCGGCCGGTATCCCGAACTTCTGGCTGGTCGAGACGGCCGGCAGCGACCAGCACCCGGTGGTGCGGGTCTACGAGCTGGACCCGCTGTCCAAGGCGTACGCGCTGACCGGGATCCACCACGACCGGCTGAAGACCGGTGTTCCGTTCGCAATCGACATCGACATCACGCCGGACGCGCTCGACCGGCTCTGACGACGGCGGTGATCACCGCGTCTCCTTGCGAGCGACGGCAAAGATGCGGCGGAACGGGAAGACCGTGCCGTGCGGGCCCGCGGGGTAGGCGGTGCGCAGCAGGTCGCGGTAGTCGGCGAGGAACGCCTCGCGGGCCTCTGGGTCGTCGGCCAGGGCGGTCAGGACGGGGCGCAGGCCGGTGCCCTTCACCCAGTCGAGCACCGGGTCCGCGCCGTGCAGCAGATGCAGATACGTCGTCTCCCAGACGTCCGCCGTGATGCCGGGGGCCGTCAGCGCGTCGAGGTAGGCGGCCGGGCCGAGCACGGCGTCGGCGTGGCGCAGTTCGCCGCGCAGGCGGTCGCGCCAGCGCGGGGACTCGGCGAGTTCCCGCATCAGGACGTGGCTGGGCTGGTGGAAGTTGCCGGGGACCTGGAAGGCGAACGTCCCGCCGGGGGTGATCGCGTCCAGCCAGACCGGGAAGCGGGCGGTGTGGTCCGGGACCCACTGGAGCAGGGCGTTGGAGACGATCAGGTCGTACGGCTCCCGAGGGGTCCAGGTCGCGGCGTCGGCCTCGGCGAAGTCCAGGAGGGGGCCGGCGTGGGCCCGCGCCCGCTCCAGCATCTGCGGGGAGTTGTCGTAGCCGGTGATCCGGGCCTCCGGCCAGCGGTCGGCGAGCAGGACGGTGACGTTTCCCGCGCCGCAGCCGAGGTCGGCGATACGGGGTGCGGGGGCGGCCGGAGGCTCGGTGACGCGGGCCAGGAGGTCGTGGAAGGGGCGGGTGCGATGGTCCGCGTGGCGCAGATACTGCTGCGGATCCCAGGTGGGTGCGGTCATGCGGACAGGATCGCCAGAAGTTATCTTGATGTCAAGACACTTGAATTCAAGAGACTTCATGTCGACAGACCCTCTACACTGATCCACATGGAGGACGAGGTCGACCGACTGGTCGCTGCATGGCGCCGCGAGCGCCCCGACCTCGACGTGGAACCACTCGAGGTGCTCAGCCGGGTCTCCCGCCTGGCCCGCCACCTGGACCGGGCCCGCCGGATCGCCTTCTTTGAACACCACCTGGAGCCGTGGGAGTTCGACGTACTGACGTCACTGCGCCGCGCCGGTGCCCCTTACCAGCTCTCCCCCGGCCAACTGCTCACCCAGACCCTGGTCACCTCGGGCACGATGACCAACCGCATCGACCGGCTGGCCAAGAAGAACCTCGTCGAGCGGCTCCCCGACCCCAGCGACCGCCGCGGCGTGCTGGTCCGGCTCACCGCCGAAGGGCGCGACAAGGCCGACCAGTCACTGGCCGGGCTGCTCGCCCAGGAGCGCGCCATCCTGAGCGAGCTCTCCACTCAGCAGCGAGGCGAACTGGCCGGACTGCTACGCCAGTTGACCGCCCCGTTCGACAACATCCCCTAGGACGTCCGGTCCGTCCGGAGCGGGCCGCTCGGGGACCGCATCAAGGGCTCGGAGGTCTCCGACGGGCACGGGTTTGACCGGCAGGTGGGCGGAGAAGCGTCCGCCGAGGCCGATCGGCTGCTCGCGTGCCGAGGCAAGGATCGTGCCGACGCTGCTTTCGCAGTAGCGCCCCTGACAGGGGCCCATGCCCGTGCGGCAGGAGAGCTTGACGGCGTTGACGCTGCTGACGAACGGTGACGACGCGAGGAAGTCGTCGAGGGCGCCACGCGTGACCAACTCGCATCGGCAGACAGTGGTTTCCGGTGTCGCGAGGTCGCCGAGTGCCTCGCGGACCGGTTCGAACATGCGTTGCACCACGGTGGAGAATCGTGACGCGGTGCGGATACCGCGTTCCGCTTCAACGAACGCCGCTGGGGGCACGGTGCGCCCGAGGCCGGCGGCGATCCCGAGGCCCGCGAGCACGCCCTCGGCGCGGGACTGGTCGGCGCCGGCGACGCCGGTGGGCTCACCGGCGACGAACACTCCGGGAACGGATGTCTCCAGTCGTTCGTCGTGTGCGACCACCCAGCCGCCCCGTGGCGAGTCGAAGACGAGGTCGCATCCGATCTGGCGGGCGAGTTCCGTCGACGCGGAGAAGCCGTACCCGAGCACGAGATGCGATGCGGCGACCTCACGGCGTACGCCCGTCACCTTCCATCGCCGGTCGACCCGGGCGAGTTCGACCCGGGAAACGTGTTCCGTGCCGTGGGCGGCCGTCACGATGGTCCGGGGCGAGACGCGGACGCCCTTGCGCACCAGTCGCGCCACGATCGCGCCCGTCTCTGCGAGCATCCGCAGATGACCGGGTACGGCGCCCAGGGCGTGGCGCAGGTCCGCCGGTGTCGGGATGCTCTGCGCGAAGGCGACCTCGCGCACCGGGACGCCGTCGCGGACGAGCAGGTCGGCCACAAGCAGCAGCAGCGGATGCGCGCCGGCCAGCACGACATCGCCGACGGGCGCGATCTTCTGTGCCTTGACGAGGGTCTGGGCGGCGCCGGCGGTCATGACGCCGGGCAGCGTCCAGCCGGGGAAGGCAATGGGAAGGTCGTAGGCGCCGGTGGCAATCAGCAGTCGGCGCGCGCCGATTACGCGAGTGCCGTGTTCCGGGTGGTTGACCGCCACGCGCAGAGCATCCGGGGCTGCGTCGTCGTGCAGGACACCGATTGCCGACCAGCCGAACTCCGTCGTCAGGCGCGGGTCCGTCTCGAAGCGCCGGATGAGGTCGGTGGCCCAGCCGTAGCCGGCGGTGGGGTGCAGGACACTTCCCGGGAAGGTCTTGGGCGGCTGGCGGAAGATCTGCCCGCCCGCTTGCTGCTGCTCGTCGATGACGACGACCGTCAGACCGTGATCGGCTGCGGTGAGCGCCGCCGACATGCCCGCCGGTCCCGCGCCGATGATCGCGAGATCGAACATCACAGCCTCCCTGGTGTGTCGATGACCATGCCCGCGCGCGCCGGGACGAGGCAGGTGCGGGTCAGTGGCCGGCCATCGACGGTGGCGGCGCACTCGAAGCACGTGCCCATGTTGCACAGCGGCGCCCGAGGTGCCCGGTTGCGGTCTTGTTCGAACGCGGCCCCTGCGGTGAGCATGGCCGCGGCTACCGTCTCGCCCGTACAGGCGCGGACCGGTTCGCCGTCGACGGTGATCGTCACGGTGTCGCCGCGCTCGTGTGCGGTGCGGCGCCAGGCATCGCCCGTAATCATGAGGTGCTCCCTTCCGCGAAGCGGGCCGGGTCGTAGGGTGCGAGGTCGATGTCGGGTGAGCGCCCGGCGATGAGGCCGGTCAGCACCCGGGCGAAGCTCGGCCCGAGAGTGAACGCCGATCCGCCGGTGGCGACGAACACGCCCGGCGCGCCCTTGACCGCGCCGACGAGCGGGAGCTGGTCGGGTGCGACCGTGGTCGCGCCGACCCAGCTGCGCACGGCGGGGACCCGCTCCAGTGCGGGAACGGTGTTCACGGCCGCGCGCGCGTTGCCGGCGATCGACTGCGGGATGAGCTGGTGCTTGCGGTCGAACGCCGGGGCGCCGTGCGCGTCCCTCATCAGCCGGGCCGGCCATCCACCGCCGATGAGGACCGTGTGGTCGAGTGACTGCTTGAGCGACAGGCGCGCGCCGGCGTGCTGGACGAGGTGGGGGATGAACGGGGGGATCTTCGAGGTGACGGTCATCGTGAGGGCGAGGGGGACGGTGGGCAGGTCGGCGTCGAAGACCCTGCCGAGCTCGGTCGTCCACACGCCGGCGGCGAGCACGACCGCGGCGGCCCGCACGGTGCGGGCCCGTTCGTCTCCCTCGCGGCCGGTCTCCTGGAGGGTGACGTCCCAGCCGGCCGGGACGCGGTGCGCGCCGACCAGACGGGAGCGGGCGCGCACCGTCGCCCCGGCCGCGATGGCGGCGCGGCCGACCGCGGGAGCGGCGATGCGGGCGTCCGCTTTTCCTTCCAGCGGGCTGTAATTGGCCGCGACGATGTCCCGTGACAGGTACGGTGCGGCGGCGTCGAGTTCGGCGCGGTCGAGCGTGCGCACGTCCAGGCCCCAGGAGCGTTCCAGCTCCGCCTTGAACTCAAGCATCCCGACCTGGTCGGCGTTCTCGGCGACCATGAGCCCGCCCGTCTGGCGCACGCCGAGCGGCTCTTTGATCTCGTCCTCCAGGCGCGACCACATCGCGGCGGCGTCCAGATGCAGCGGCATCGCCTCCGCCGCGACGCGCGCGGCCTCCTCGCCCGCCTCGACCATCCGGTATTCGAGCTGGAAGTGCAGGCTCCCGGCGTTCTGTCCCGAGGCGTGCTGGTTCACCTGGTCCTTGTCGGCCAGGAGCACCTGCGCACCATCGCGGGCGGCCATCCACGCGGTGAGGCAGCCGAGCAGGCCGCCGCCGACGACGACGACGTCGTAGCGCTCAGTCATCGGCGAGGGACACTGTCTCGATGCCGAGCTCGTGCAAGGTCGCCTCGACGCGGGCGACTTCGCCCGGCGTGAGCTCGAGCAGCGGCGCCCGCACAAACCCCGCGGGGATGCCGCGCAGCCGCAGCGCGGTCTTGATGATCGCCTGCTGGTTGCCGAACTGCACGCCGTAGTCGGGACGGAACCACGCGTCCATGTAGACGCGGTCCTTGTGGCCCAGGCGGACCGCGCGCTCCCGGTCCCCGGCGTCGACGGCGTTCCAGAAGTCGGCCTGGTCGCGGCCGAGGATGCCGCCCGTTCCCATCAGGCCGTCACCGTGGCCGAGCATCGCGAGGTCGGCGCCGAGCGCGTTGGTGGGCAGACCGAAGTAGCGCACCTCGCCCTCCAGCGCATACATCCCGGCGAGGAAGCTCGCGAAGTCTCCCGTCGAGTTCTTGATCGCGACGACGTTCTCGATCTGCGTGAGCTCGGCCAGCAGGTCCACGTCCATGTCCACGACGCAGCCGCGCGGCCAGTTGTACACGGTCATCGGGATGTCGGTGGCATCGCTCACCGCCCGGTAGAACGCGACGATCTCCTTCCGGTTGGGCACGATGTAGGGCGGAGGGGTGAGGAGGATGCCGTCCAGGCCCGCCGCCTGAGCGGCGCGGGCGTGGGCGATCGCCTCGCGCGGGGTGAACGCGTTGCAGGCGCCGAGGACGGGGAAGGCGCCGCTGCGGTGCTCGGCGCCCGCCGCGAACAGTTCCGCGCGTTCCTTCTCGGACAGGGAGAACCACTCGCCGCTGGTGCCGGCCAGGATCGCGCCCTGGATGCCCTCGTCGGCGAGCCAAGCCACCTGCACATGCAACGCGTCGGTGTCGAGCGCGCCGTCGCGGGTGAACGGTGTGGTGATGGCGGGGATGTAGCCGCGCCAGTTGACTGTGTTGCGATCCATGGGTGCTCCAATGACCGTTCGTCCTGCGGTGTTTGCTGGGTGTGCTGCTCAGACCAGGGCCGGCGTGCTCTCGGGCCGCTTCAGTTCGGCACCGTCCGCGCCCTCGAAACGGCGGCCCCAGCCGGTTGCGGCCGCCACGACCATGACGACGGTGAGGACGAGCGGGTAGAGCATCGCGACGAAGATCTCCGTTGTGGCCAGGGCAGGAACGCCCTTGATCCCGGTCGTGAGCTGCGCGCCGATGAACAGATAGGCGCTCAGGACGGGGACGATGGCGGCGATCCCCATCGCGAAGCAGTCCATGACGACCGCCCGGCGGTAGGGGTGCAGGCCGACGCGGGCGCCGATCTCATCGGCAACCGGGCCGAACGTGAGCATCGCGGCCGAGTTCACGCCGCCGAACAGGAGCGTGGTGCCCGAGATGCCGATGCCGATCGCGAACTCGGCACCACGCGGGGTGCGGGACAGGCGGCTTCGGGTGAGGGCGCTCACCAGCCAGTCGAGGATGCCCGCGGCGGTGAGTACGCCCATGATGCCGAACACGGTCACCACCAGAGCGATCACGCTGAGCATGCCGCTGACGCCTGAGATCAGGAATCCGGTGGGCGCCCCCTCGGTGACGCCGATGATGCCCTCAAGGGTGAGCAGGCCCGAGGCGAGGCCGGTGACGATCCCGGTCACCAGCCCGACCGTGACCGCCTTGAAGATGTCGCGGGTCAGCAGCGCCACGGTGAGCATGAGCGCGACGGGGATGAGCATCACCAGCGCGAGCGGGTCGGCGGCCTTCTCCAGCAGCTCCTGCGAGTGCGCCGAGTCGCTCGAGCGGCCCGACGACCCCAGCATGAAGAAGCCGGCAGCCGCGACGGTTGCCGCCGTGAAGGCGAAGCGGGCGCGGCTGCGTACGACTCCGGCGATATCCGCGGTGCCGGACTTCCGGCGGAACGTCTGCGTCGACGACGAGATGACGGTCGTGTCGGAGATCGGGGCGACGTTGTCTCCGAAGATCGCGCCGGAGATGATCGCGGCGGCGAGGAACGCCGGTTCGGCGCCGAGGAGCACGCCGGCCGGATAGAAGATCGGAAACGCCGTGAACATCGTCCCGATGGACGACGCCGTCGCCATCGAGATGATGCACACCGCGACGAACGCGAACAGAGTGAAGGTGCCACCACTGACGCCGAGGAGTTCAGCCAGCCACACGAACCCGCCGGAGACGTTGGTCTCCTTGATCAGGGCGGACATCAGCCCCACACAGAACAGCATCATCACGATCGTCACCGCGGTGGACGATCCGATCCCCCTCGTCACGGCGGACCAGTACGCCGCATACGGCTTGGCGAACAACGCGCCGACGAGCAGCGCGACGACACCACCCGCGGCGAGCGCGGTCATGTCGAACGTCTTGAACACGACGAAGAAGACGACACAGAACGCGAGGAACACGACGACCGGCAAGAACGCCAGTGCCCTTCCTCCACGGAAGACCAGTTGCTGGTCGGCGCTCATGGTGGTGCACCTCTCTCCACAACGCCGAGGACAACCCGGGCGTGCACTTATTTACACTGGTACACAGAAATGCACGGCGTCTCGCCTGTCAACCGTTGACTCTCCAGCAAAAACGTGCTGCAACGCCCAAGGCATCCCGTGACTCGCGTACACAAGAGTGCGCACAGCTCCGCTAGGCTGACCACCGTGATGGGAGACCAGCTACGCAACCTACGGACGGAAGCGGGACTCAGCCTGCGCGATCTCGCAGCGCAGACCGGCCTGTCCGCGACCCTGCTCAGCCAGGTCGAGCGGGGCATCCGCGAGCCGAGCCTCAAAACCCTCCGTGCCCTGAGCACCGCCTTCGGCCCGTCGACCGCCTCGCTGTTCCACGGCCAGGCCCCACTCACGGCCCACCACAGCCGCCCCCACGAACGCTCCCGCCTGCTCATGCCGAAGGGCCTCGTGCAGTACGAACGCCTGACTCCGGGCAACGGCCAGCTCGAAGTCCTCCTCGGCACCCTCGAACCGGGCCAGGCGTCCAGCGACGAGGAGTGGGGGCATACCGCGGTCGAGTGCGCCTACGTCATCACCGGCACGGTCACCGTGCACGTCGCCGATCAGCGTTACGACGTACAAGCGGGTGAGGCGCTGACCTTCGACGCCACACAACCCCACCGCTACACCAACAACACGAACGAGCCGGCGACCTACCTGGCGTCGGTGACACCGCCCACGCCCTGACTGCATTGATCACGAACTGATCAGCTAGAGCCTTTCGTTTGGATCAGGCCGGATCAGGGAGCGGGACCTGGTGCGTGCGATCGCAAGGCGGAGGAGGGAGTCGGATGGGGTCTCCCCTGCTCGAGCGGAGCCGAGAGCTTGGGGAAGGAGCCCTGGCGAGTGACGACAACGCGGAGGGGGGTCCCCCCTGGCCCTTAAGGCCTTGGGGGAGTGCGTGCCAGGCCCCGCGAGCCCGGCATGATCCAAACGAAAGGCCCTAACGCTCCAGCCGGACCAGGGCGCCGGCCGGTTCCAGATCGACCGGCCCGACACCCGCCCGCCGGGCCAGTGCGACCGCCGCCAGCGTCGAGTGCACGCCCAGCTTCCCCAGCACGTTCTGCATATGGGTACGCACCGTGTGCGGGGAGAGATAGAGCCGCTCCGCCACCGCCTTGCGCCCCAGGCCCGCCACCATGCAGCGCAGCACCTCGCGCTCGCGCGGGGTCAGCGACTCGACCAGCCGCTCGCTCTCGGTGCGGTGCTTGCGCGCCGCCGTCAACTCCCGCAGCACGCCCGTGAGCAGGGCGGGGGGCAGATGCGTCTCGCCGCGCAGCACCCCCCGGACGACCGTGAGCAGCCGTTGCAGCGAGCAGTCCTTGGCCACCCAGCCCGAGGCCCCGGCCTGCAGCGCCAGCGCGGCCCGCACCGGGTCGTCCTTCTCCGCGAGCACCACCGTGTGCACGGAAGGCCCGCCCGAACGGACCCCGGCGACCAGCGAGATGCCGTCCACCGGGGCGTCCTCTCCGCCCCGGGGCACCGGGACGGGTGCCCGGCGGCCCCCCGCCCCGGACCGGATGCCCAGCTCGGCATCGACCAGCATCACGTCGTAACCGCGCCCCTCGGCGGCGGCCCGCTCCAGACAGCGCAGGGCAGCGGGGCCACTGCCCGCCGCCGCCACTTCGACGTCCGGCTCGACCGCGAGCGCCGCCGCGAGCGACTCGGCGAAAATACGGTGGTCGTCCACCACGAGAACCCGGATACGAACCACAGGCACCCCCATGCCGCCTCTGTTGCTGGGCCACCCCCGGCCCGACGAAGGGCCGCAACAGCGCGGGTACGGCCGCCCGGATCGGGGAGATGGACCGCAGCCCCACGGCCGCCGCCGTGTGCCGACCGCCACCCGCCCCCGGGCGCCGTACCCGACTGTCCCGTACCCCTGAATCGGCACCGGCCCCCACCGGTACCGTCCATCAGCGTACGGCCGCGCGGCCGTTGTGGAAGGCAATTGGCAGAACTGGCATACACCTGACCACAGTTGACCGGTGCCGGCCGCACCCGGGACGTGGCCCGTATTCCGCCCCGGAGCGGAGAACCTCAGTGGAGGCGCCGGGCACCCGCCGAAGGAACCGCGGGGAAGATCCGCGGTGCCGCGTACCCCGCCGCAGCGAACGCCGCCGGCACGGACTTGGCGACCGCGTCCGCCCGCTCCTCCTCCACCAGGACGATCGCCGAGCCGCCGAAGCCGCCACCGGTCATCCGCGCGCCGAGCGCCCCGGCCTCGTTCGCCGCAGCCACCACCAGGTCCAACTCCGGGCAGGAAACCCTCAGATCGTCGCGGAGCGAGGCGTGCCCGGCGTTGAGCACCGGGCCCGCGGCCCGCACGTCGCCCGCGTCGAGCAGCGCGATGACCTGTTCCACCCGCTCGTTGTCGCCGACCACATGGCGCACGCAGCGCACCACGGACTCGTCGACCCCGGCCGCGGCCAGGGTGTCCAGGGCCGCGCCGAGGCCGTCGTACGGCACTTCGCGCAGGGTACGTATGCCGAGCGCCGCCGCGCCCGCCTCGCAGCCGGCCCGCCGCTCCGCGTACGCGCCGTCGCCGAGGGCGTGCTTGACCTGGGTGTCGACCACGAGCAGCCGCAGTCCGGCGGCGGCCAGGTCGAAGGGGACCTGGCGCTGGGTGAGATCGCGGGTGTCGAGGTACAGGGCGTGGCCCTCGGTGCAGCAGGCGGAGGCCATCTGGTCCATGACCCCGCACGGCACACCGACGAACACATTCTCGGCGCGCTGGCCGATGACCGCCAACTCCTGTGCGGAGAGCCCCAGTTCGAAGAGGTCGTTGAGAGCGAACGCGGTGACGACTTCGAGGGCCGCGGAGGAGGAGAGCCCGGCGCCGGTGGGGACGGTGGAGGTCAGCCGGATGTCCGCCCCGGTGACCGGGTGACCGGCCTCGCGCAGCGCCCAGACGACGCCGGCCGGATAAGCCGCCCAGCCGTGCCCCTGGTGCGGGGCCAGTTCGTCGGCCCGGAGCCGGACGACGCCGCCCGGCACATCGGTCGAGTGGAGCCGCAGTTCGCCGTCGGTGCGGCGGGCGACGGCGGCGCGCGCGGTGTGCGGCAGGGCGAGCGGCATCACGAAGCCGTCATTGAAGTCGGTGTATTCACCGATCAGGTTGACCCGGCCGGGGGCCGCCCAGATCCCTTCGGGGGCGTTCCCGTAGAGCTCGGTGAAGCCGGCGGTCAACTCGCTGTTCTCGGTCATGGGGCGGTGGGTTCCTCTCGGCGGGCGAACGCCCAGGCGTCGGAGACGATTCCGGTCAGGTCGGCCCGCGAGGGCGTCCAGCCGAGCCGCTCCCTCGCGGTGGCGGCGGAGGCGACCAGCACGGCGGGGTCGCCGGCGCGGCGGGGGGCCGCGGTCTCCGGGACGGGATGGCCGGTGACCTCGCGGACGGTCTCGATGACCTCGCGCACCGAGAAGCCGCTGCCGTTGCCGAGGTTGCAGATCAGGTGCTCCCCCGCGGTGGCCGCGCCCAGGGCCAGCAGGTGGGCCTCGGCGAGGTCGGCGACATGGATGTAGTCGCGGACGCAGGTGCCGTCGGGGGTCGGATAGTCGTCGCCGTACACGGAGACCGACTCGCGCTGCCCGAGCGCGACCTGGAGGACCAGCGGGATGAGGTGTGATTCGGGGCTGTGCCGCTCCCCGTAACTTCCGTACGCCCCGGCCACGTTGAAGTAGCGCAGCGAGACCGCCGCCAGTCCGTGGGCGGCCGCCTCGCCGGTGATCATGTGGTCGGCGGCGAGCTTGGTGGCACCGTAGGGGTTGGTGGGCGCGGTCGCGTCGGATTCGGTGATGGGGGTGGTGACCGGTTCGCCGTAGGTGGCGGCGGTGGAGGAGAAGACCAGGGTCCGGACCCCCGCGTCCCGCATCGCGGCGAGCAGCGCGACGGACCCGCCGACGTTGTTCACCCAGTACTTCTCCGGGTCCGTGACGGACTCGCCGACCTGGGAGTACGCGGCGAAGTGCAGCACCCCGTCGTAGGAGGCGTCCAGCCACTTCGCCGCGTCCTGGACGCGGCCCTCGATGAACTCGGCCCCGGCCGGGACGCCCTCCCGGAACCCGGTCGAGAGGTCATCGAGGACGGTGACCGCGTGACCGGCCTCCAGCAGGTGCTGGGCGACCACGCTGCCGACATATCCCGCGCCGCCCGTGACCAGGTACTTCTTCTGGGGCTTGCTCACTCGCTCGCTACCTCTCGCAGTCGCTGGGCCGCGGCTTCCGGCGGCACATCGTTGATGAACACGTTCATGCCGGATTCGGAACCCGCGAGGAACTTCAGTTTGCCGGAGGTGCGTCGGATGGTGAAAAGCTCCAGATGGAGCCCGAAGTCCTCCCGGCCGGGGGCCCGGAACGGGGCCTGGTGCCAGGCCGAGATGTACGGGGTCGGCGGCTCGCCGGGGCCGAAGATCCGGTCGAATCGCCTCAAGAGTTCCAGATAGATCTGTGGGAACTCCGTGCGCGCGGCCTCGCCCAGCCCCCGCAGGTCGGGAACGCGGCGGCGGGGGTGGAGGTGCACCTCGTACGGCCAGTGCGCCGCGTACGGCACGAAGGCGACCCAGTGCTCGCCGGCGATGACGATCCGGGAACCGTCCGCCTCCTCGCGGGCCACCACGTCGTCGAAGAGATTGCCGCCGGTCTCGGCGCGATGGGCCGCCATGGAGCGGAACATCAGCTCGGTGCGCGGGGTGACGAAGGGGTACGCGTAGATCTGCCCGTGCGGGTGGCCGAGCGTGACACCTATCTCGGCGCCCCGGTTCTCGAAACAGAAGACCTGCTCGACCTGCGGGAGTTCGGCGAGTTCGGCGGTGCGGTCGGTCCAGGCATCCAGGACCAGGGCGGCCCGGTCCTCGGTGAGGTCGGCGAACGACGCGTCGTGGTCGGAGGTGAAGCAGACGACCTCGCAGCGGCCGGAGTCGCCGGCGAGCGAGGGGAAGCGGTTCTCGAAGACGGCTACGTCGTAGTCCGCCTCGGGGATCTCGCTCAGCCGGCCGTCCCGCGAGGGGCAGAGCGGGCACTCGTCGGCCGGCGGGTGGTAGATGCGGCCCTGACGGTGCGAGGCGATGGCGACGCTGTCGCCGAGGAACGGGTCACGACGGATCTCGGATGAGGTCGAAACGGGGTCGAGGGGCCGCCGGTCGACGGCGTCGCGCACGACATCGTCACGGCTGTCGTAGTAGAGCAGCTCCCGGCCGTCGGCGAGCGTCGTAACCGTCTTCTTCACCAGGTTCCTCCAAACATAAACAAACACAATGAACCACAAATCAACAGACGCGTCAATGAGACTGCCGACGGCGTGAGCGGTGGACGCGGAGCACCGGTGATCAGGGCCTCCCCGCGCCTGCGTCCGGAGGCCGGAGGCCGGGGACCGGAGGCCGGGGACCGGAGGCCGGGGTTCGGGGACGAGGGCGGGCCCCAGGTCCGGGGGCTGCGCCTGGGGGCTGCGCCCGGAAGCTGTGTCCGGGGTCCCGGGTCCGAGTTCCGGTCGCGGGTGCCATCGCCGCGACGGCCGATCACTTCGTGATCTACGGGCAGGGGGTCATGGCACCCCCGTCCACTGGGGCGTCGGCTCCGTCGCCGGTGCGCTGGCCTTGGTCGCCGTCACGCTCTTCGGAGCCCCGGAGCCCCGGAGCCCCGAGGCCCTGGCCCGGCCGACGGCCCATGCCCCGCGGCCCACGACCCACGGCCGACGCGCGGTCTTCGGCGGGGCCGGCGGCGTCACCCGATGCCGTCGGCCCCCTTCTCGCCGAGGGGCTCGTCGAGCGGCCGGCCCAGCGGCGCCGCCCGGTCCAGCAGTCCCGTGCGGGCCGCGAGCGCCGCGGCCTCCAGCCGGGAGCCGACGCCCAGCTTCATCAGCACCCGCTGCACATGCGTGCGCGCGGTGCTCGACGCGATGCGCATTCCGGCCGCGATCAGCCGGGTGTCCTCGCCCTCGGCGACCCGTACCAGGACCTCGACCTCGCGCGGGGTCAGCAGCTCCAGCAGCCGCTGTCCCTCGTCGTCCGGCGCCGCGGCCGGATTGAGCAGCTCGGCGAAGGCGCCCTGGAGCAGTTGCGGCGCCACCGCGGCCTCTCCCGCACGCGCCCTGGCCACCGCCCGTTCGACGCCCTCCATGCGCTCGTCGTGGCGGACGTATCCCGCGGCGCCCGCGGCGAAGGCCGCAGCGATCCCGCGCGGGCTGGGCACCGGACCGAGCACCACCACGGCCACCTGCGGGCGCTCCCGCCGGATCCGTACGATCGGGTCGAAGGCCCCCGGTTCGGCCGGGGCCGCGGTGCCGAAGAGGCAGACCTCCGGCGCCCTGCTGACCACCAGCTCCGCCGCCCCCGTGGTCGGGGCGGCAGCCGCGAGCACCCGGTGGCCGCGCAGTTTCAGCGCCGAGGCGAGCGCCTCGGCGAGCAGTCGGTGATCATCGACCACCATGAGCCGCACGCTCATCCAGCACACCCCCGTAGCACCGGCGCCAGGCCCCCCGGCCCGCCCTGCCCCGGCAAGCTACACGCTTGTTCGACGCCGCGGACCCCTTACCCGGCAGAAGGCCCCGGGAGTGTCGGATTATGTGCCATCCAGGGCTGCCCGGCAGGCGGAAACCGATCGGCCCTGCCGGTCGAATGATCGACCGGCAGGGCCGGGTCACCGGTACCGCGCAGGGATCAGCCGGTGGCGAAGGAGACGGCGAGGTACTCCTTGTCGTCCAGCGAGCTCCCGCTCGGCTTGCTGAGCATCGTCTGCGAGATGAACAGATGGCCGGCGGAGTAGATCATCTCGGCGTAGTCCCCGGAGAAGCTGTTCTCGGCGTCGCGGACGGACTCCTCGCCCGGGTTCTCCATCAGCACGGTCTGCTTGAAGGTGGAACCGTCGATGGAGACGATCTGGCCGCCCTTGTCGTAGGGGGGCCTCTTGTACGCGATGATGTTGCCGCCGTCCATGCGGAGCGGGTACATCGTGTAGCGGTCGCCCGCGTCGGCCCGGTCACTGGTCGGCTTGCCCGTGGTGAGGTCGAAGGAGACGATCTCGTTGGTGTCGCCGTACTCGCCGGTGCCCTCGTGGTCCTCGGTCGGCACGTAGATGCGGTTGTTGCCGACGGCCAGCTTCTGGCAGCTCTCGACCTGGGTGGAGGCGCAGCGCGCCGCGTACTTCTCGCCGTCCGCCGCGATCCGGGTGAGCAGCTTGCCGGTGGAGGCGTCGATCGAGAAGAAGTCCGAGATGCCGCTGCCGTCACCGGCGGTGTCGCCGACGTCGGCCGCGACGACCAGCGGCTTGGTGGAGACGATGCTCGCGAAGTCGACGCCGGGCGGCATCTTGTACGAGGAGAGCGGGGCGCCGGTGGCCGGGTTCAGCGCCTGGACGACGAGCTGCGGGTCGTCGTACGTACCGCACTTGCGGACGACGGCGAGGGCCTCGCCGCCGGCGTAACCGGCGTCGTAGCAGCCGTCCGTGGAGACCTTGGGCTTCCAGCGCTCGGCGCCGGTGTTGAGGTCGAACGCGGCGCCGCCCTCGGTGCCGGCCGCGGCGACCGTGGTGCCGCTGAGCGTGACCTCGCTGTACCTGACCGGCTCGTCACCGCTGGTGGCGGCGGTCACCGACTTGCTCCACATCAGCTTGCCGGTGTTCAGGTCGAGCGCGCCGACCTGGTTGCACGGCTGGTACTTCTTGGCCTTGGTCGGCTTGCCCGCCTCGAAGGCGATGGCCGTCTTGAAGTCCTCGGACATGTGCCGGGAGGCGGCGCAGAGCTGACCGGCCAGCGGTATGGACCACAGCTTGGTGCCCTTGGCCAGGTCGTAGCCGACGATCTCGTTCAGCCCGCTCTTCACGTACGCCTTGTCGGTCAGCCAGGAACCGTTGACCTTGGTGACCTCGGTCACCTTGGGCTCCGGCAGCTGGAAGGCGACCTTGGACTTGGGGTCCGCCGGTGCCTTCTCCTTCCCGCCGCCGACCGCGCCTCCCGTGCCGCCGTCCTTGCCCTCGGCGGTGCCGCCGCTGGACCGGGACGCCTCTTCCTTCTTGCCGTCGTCACCGCCGCTGGAGGCGAACCAGACGCCCCCGGCGACGATCAGCACGACGGCGACCGACGCGGCGACGATGATCTGCATCTGGGTGGAGAACTTCTTGCCGCCGTTCCCGCCCCCGTTCTGCTGCGGCGGGTACTGCTGCTGCATCGGGGTGGTCGGGTAGCCGTACCCCTGCAGGGGCGGCTGACCGGGCGGCAGCCCCTGCGGGAAGCCGTAGCCCTGCTGCGGCTGGCCGGGGACCGGCGCCTGCGGGTAGCCGTAGCCGGGCTGCGGGGGCCCGGCCTGCGGGTAGCCGTAGCCCGGCTGCGGGGGGCCGGCCTGCGGATAGCCGTAGCCCGGCTGCGGGGGCCCGGCCTGCGGATAGCCGTACCCGGGGACCGGCTGCTGTGGTACGCCCGCGGGCGGCGGGGTCTGCGGGTTGCCGGCCTGCGGCGGGGGCTGCGGGGCACCGAACCCGCCCGCGGGCGGGGTGTCCGGCTGCTTGCCGAACGGGCCGGTGAGCGGCGGGGTCGGTGCGCCGAATCCATCCGGCGGGGGGTCCTGCGGTGCGCCGAATCCATCCGGCGGGGGGTCCTGCGGGGCACCGAACCCGCCCTGGGGCGGTTCGTTGGGCGGCTGGGGCGGCTGGGGCGGCTGCGTCATGGCGTACGTACCTCTGGGGAAAGGGAGTCGGTGGGTCGGGACCGACAGCGGTCGGGGGTGCTTCGGCCGCTGCCGGTCGTGAGCCGTCGGGCGCCGACGGCCCGGTGCCGTCGAGAGCCGTGGTGAACCGTCAGTTGCCGAAGGCCATCATGGTCTTCGTCTCCAGCTCTTCCTGGTCGTTCCGCGCACTGACCCGTCCGCTCACGATGAAGGAACGGCCGCCCGCGTAGACGATCTTCGAGTTGTAGAAGGACCTCTCGGTCGTGGACGCCGACACGGGGTGCTTCAGCACCATCTGCACCGTGCCGCCGGCCGGCGCGAGGGTGGCGATCCCGCCGCCCTTGTTGTATCCGGCCTCCACGTAGAGCAGCACGTTGCCGCCCTCCATGCGCAGCGGCTTCACCATGCGCTCGGCCGGGGCGGCGGCCTTCCACTTGGGCTTGCCGGTGTTCAGGTCGAACGCCACGACCTTGTTCGTACGGGCGAGGCTGCTGGAGTCCGGCGAGGTCGATATGTAGAACGTGTTGGCGTCGGCGGCGACGCCGGTGCAACCGTCCAGGGACTTGCCGAAGATGGAGAAGGTGCTGCCGCAGTCCGGCGCGAACGTGTCGCCCTTGTCACTGACGAGTCCGGAGCGGAGTGAGCCGTTCTCCTTGAGCGCGAGGATGCTCCACTGCTTGTCCTTCTTCAGGGAGATCACCAGCGGGCTCACCGAGTAGACCCGGTCGATCTCCCAGCCGCGCTTGGGCCGGTACGTCCACCTGGGCTTCCCGGTGACCGGGTCGAGCTCCTGGATCTGGTGCTGCGGGTTGTTGACGTCGTCGGTGCGGCAGTTGGAGGCGGCGATCAGCTTGGGCCCGCTCGCGAAGGCGAACGGCTGGCAGCTGCCCGGCTGCTTGCCGAACAGCTCCTTGCCGTCGCTGACCCGGAAGGCGTTGGAGTTGCCGGTGCGCCCGGCCGTCACGGTGTCTCCGCTGATGGCGAGCGAGATGTCCGTCATCAGGTCCCAGACGCCGTTCTGCTTGACCGACTTCTTCCAGCCGGCCTTGCCGGTGTTGAGGTCGATCATCTGGAGGTCCGCGCAGTTCGCCTTGTCGGTGGTGCCGTTCTTGACCCCGATGACGATCTTGCCGTCGGTGGTGGGCTGCGAGGGCGCCGCGCACACGTCGGCGGGCAGCTTCAGCGTCCACTTCTGCTTGCCGTCGGCCACGGAGTAGCCGGAGACGGTGCGGTACATGCCCTTGACGACGGTGTCACCGACGACCCAGGGGCCGTACACGTCCGAGCCGTTGCGCGGCAGATCGATGTCGTTCTTCTGCAGCCAGAGGACCTTCGCCTCGCCCTCCTTGCGACCGGCGTTGAGGTCCTCGTCGTCCTCGCGGCCGTCGCCGTTGCCGTTGCCCTGGTCGACCGAGGGCGAGCCGCTCGGCTCGACATCGCCGTTCTTCTCCGCCACGGGCTTCTTGTCGTCGCCGCCCCCGCTCACGGCCATGAAGATGCCGCCGCCTGTCACCAGGAGTGCGACGACCGCGGCACCGATGATCAGCGCGGGCTTGCGCTTGGAGGAGCCGCCGGGGCCGGAGGCCGGTGCGCCGGGGTACTGCTGCTGCGGGTAGCCGAAACCGGGCTGCGCCGGCTGACCGTACGGACCGGGCTGCTGGCTGTACGGGCCCGGCTGCTGCTGACCGTACGGGCCGGGCTGCTGCTGGTTGTACGGGCCGGGCTGCTGGGCGTAGGGGCCCGGCTGCTGGTTGTACGGACCGGGCGGCGGCTGGTTGTACGGGCCCGGCTGCTGGGGATGGCCGTACCCCGGGGACTGGCCGGGCGCCTGCGGGTGGCCGTAACCGGGCTGGGCGGGCGGCGGGGTCTGCGGAGCGGCCGGCACCGTGGGCGGCTGGGCGGGCGGCGTCTGCGGCGCCTGGGCAGGCGGCGGTCCCTGGGGCAGCGGCGGCTGAGGACTTCCCTGCGGCGGCTCCTGCGGTGCGCCGAAGCCTCCCTGCGGCGGTTGCTGGCTGGGCGGCTGGGTCATCAGCACGTCCCCCTTCGTGCGGTCCGGTGCCCGTTCCGGTCTCCCCCGCGATTCCACAGGGCTCACGGGGTCCGGCAAGACCCCCGAATTCCGCTGGGAAAGGAGCGAATCGGGCATGAGTTCCGCGGCGTCAAAACAGTCGAGCGGGGCTTCTTTGTACCACCCGCAACACCCCGGGCACCGGGCCGGTCCGCCCCCTGTTCCCAAGGGTGAACCGCCTCGTGATGCCGCCGTTACGCGGCTGGGGGACGGTTCTGGACGGCACTCACGGTGATCGTTCGTCAACTCATCACGCACGTCCGCCGGTTCGCACGAACGAACCCCTTACCGGCGCTCCGGGGCCCGTCCGGCCCCCTCCGGCCCCTCCCTCGCTCGCTCACTCACTCACTCACTCACTCACTCACTCACCGAAGACGATCAGGGTCTTCGCCTTCAGCTCCTCCTTGTCGTTCTGCTCCCTCACCGCCGAGTTCATGACGAAGGAACGGCCGCCCGCGTAGACGACCACGGGGAGGAAGAGGCTGCTCTCGACCCGGGACGTCGAGGCCGGGTACCGCAGCAGCGTCCGCAGAGCGCCGCCGGAGGGCGCGATGGTGGCGAGGCCGCCGCTCCTGCGGTAGGTGGCCTCGATCTGGACCAACAGATCGGAGCCCGCCATCCGCAGCGGCTGGACGGTCTGGCCGACCGGGGACTTCACACTCCATTTCTCCTTGCCGGAGGCCAGGTCGAAGGCGACGACCGCGTTGTTGGGTGCGGTGTTGCTCTGCACCTGCTTGGTCGCCAGATAGAACGTGTTCGCGTCGGCCGCCGCACCGATGCATCCGTCGATGTTCTTCCTGATGGTCGACGCGTACTCCTCCGAGCACCTCACCGCGTAGTCGCCCTTGCCCGCCATCTGGGACCGGTAGGTGCCGTTCTCGTTCAGGGCGACGATGCCCCACTGACCGTGCTTCTTGAGCGACACCACGAGCGGGCTGACCGAGTAGAAGTGGTCCACCTGCCAACCGGTCTTGACCTTGTACGTCCACTTCGGCTTGCCGGTGGCCGGATCGAACTCCTGCACCTGGTCGTTGCGCACATCGGCGTCGGCCGTCGGGCAGCTCGTGGCGGCGATCATCCGAGGGCCGCTCGCGAAGGCGAAGGGCTGGCAGTTGCCCGGCTGTTTGATGTTCAGTTCCGTGCCGTCCGCGACCCGGTAGGCGTTGCTCGCGCTGGTGCGGCCGAAGGTGACGACATCGCCGCTGATCCCCATGGCGAGGTCCGACAGCAGGTCCAGCACACCTTTCCGGTCGACGGACTTCTTCCAGCCCGCCTCGCCGGTCCTCAGGTCGACCATCTGGAGGTCCGCGCAGTCGGCCTTGCCCGACGTGCCGTTCATGAGACCGACGACGAGCTTGCCGTCGGTCGACGCCCCGGTGGGCGCCGCGCAGATGTTCGTGCCGAACTTCAGGGACCACCGCTGTTCACCGTCGGCCACGGAATAGCCCGAGAGCGTGCGGTACATGCCCCTGACGACCGTGTCGCCGAACACCCAGGGGCCGAACGCGTCGCCGCCGGAGCGCGGCAGGTCGACGGCGTTGGTCTGGAGCCAGTCCACCCGCGCTTCGCCCGGCTTGCGCCCGGCGTTGAGGTCCAAGGTCTCCCGGGCGTCGGCCTCGGCACGTTCCTTGGTGCGTTCCGCTTCGTCCGGCCCCTTGGCCGACGGCGGCGCGCTCGGCTGCCCGTCATCGGTGCTCTCCGCGCTCGCCTCGGCAAGGGGTTTGCCCTTCCCGCCCCCGCCCGTGCCGAGGTAGACACCGCCGCCGACGACCAGGAGCGCGGCGAGGGCCGCCCCGATGATCACTGCGGGCCTGCCCCGGAACGGGCCGCGGGAGGGACCGCCCGGAACGGGCGTCCGCGGTTGCTGCGGATAACCATGGGCGGGCTGTGCGGGGACCTGGTACGGGCCGGGCTGCTGGACCCCGTACGGCCCCGGCTGCACGGGCGGGTTGTACGGGCCGGGCTGCGCGGGCGGGTTGTACGGGCCCGGCTGCACGGGCGGGTTGTAGGGGCCAGGCCGCGCGGGAGTTCCGTAAGGACCGGGCTGCGCGGGCGGGTTGTACGGGCCCGGCTGCACGGGGCCGTACCCCGGTCCGGGACCGGGCGGCGGGGGCGGCGGTGGCTGGGCCGGGCCCGGCGCCGGATCGTACGGAGCTCCGAAGCCTTCCTGCGGCGGTTGCTGGCCGGGCGGCTGGGTCATCAGCACGTCCCCCTTCGTGCGGACCGAACCGGCGTCTGCACCTGTCGCCGGGCAAGCCTTCTTTCTACCACCCGCCCCACAGACCCCACTGGTCACACCAGTTCGCACCAATTCGCACCGGTCACACCAGTCGCACCGGCCACACCAGTCGCACCGATCGCACCACCGTGACCGGTGCGCACCGCATGCGCCTCAGCGATCAGGCGTCCTCGGCCAGTTCCAGCCAGCGCATCTCCAACTCGTCGCGTTCCGCGACCAGTTCACGCAGCTCCGCGTCCAGCTTCGCCACCTTCTCGAAGTCCGTGGCGTTGTCCGCGATCTGGGCGTGCAGCGCGGTCTCACGCGTCGAGATCTTGTCGAGCTGACGCTCCACCTTCTGCAGTTCCTTCTTCGCCGCACGTGCGGCCTGCGGGGAGACGGTCGCCGCCGGCGCCGTCTTCTCCTTGGCCGCCACGGGCGCGGCGGAGGGCGTGGCCGCCTCCTCCATCCGCTGCCTGCGCTCCAGGTACTCGTCGATCCCGCGCGGCAGCATCCGCAGCGCGCGGTCGCCGAGCAGCGCCATCACCCGGTCCGTGGTCCGCTCGACGAAGAACCGGTCGTGGGAGATCACGATCATCGATCCGGGCCAGCCGTCGAGGAGGTCCTCCAGCTGGGTCAGGGTCTCGATGTCGAGGTCGTTGGTGGGCTCGTCGAGGAAGAGGACGTTCGGCTCGTCCATCAGCAGCCGCAGGATCTGGAGCCGGCGCCGCTCACCGCCCGAGAGGTCGCCCACCGGGGTCCACTGCTTCTCCTTCGAGAAGCCGAACTGCTCGCAGAGCTGGCCGGCGGTCATCTCCCGGCCCTTGCCCAGGTCGACCCGGTCCCGTACCTGCTGCACCGCTTCCAGCACCCGCAGGTTCGGGTCGAGCTCGTGGACCTCCTGGGAGAGGTAGGCCAGCTTGACGGTCTTGCCGACGACGATCCGCCCGGCGGCGGGCTGGGTGTCGCCCTGGGTGCGGGCCGCCTCGGTGAGCGCCCGCAGAAGCGAGGTCTTGCCCGCGCCGTTGACCCCGACCAGGCCGATCCGGTCACCGGGACCGAGCTGCCAGGTGAGATGGGCGAGCAGCGTCTTGGGACCCGCCTGGACGGTCACGTCCTCCAGGTCGAAGACGGTCTTGCCGAGGCGCGCGTTGGCGAACTTCATCAGCTCGCTGGTGTCGCGCGGCGGCGGCACGTCGGCGATCAGTTCGTTGGCCGCCTCGATGCGGTAGCGCGGCTTGGAGGTACGGGCGGGGGCGCCGCGGCGCAGCCAGGCCAGCTCCTTGCGCATGAGGTTCTGCCGCTTGGACTCCTCGGTCGCGGCGATCCGCTCCCGTTCGGCGCGGGCGAAGACGTAGTCGCTGTAGCCGCCCTCGTACTCGTGGACCGTGCCGCGCTGGACGTCCCACATGCGCGTGCAGACCTGGTCGAGGAACCAGCGGTCGTGGGTGACGCAGACCAGGGCCGAACGGCGTGCCCGCAGATGTCCGGCCAGCCAGGAGATGCCCTCGACGTCGAGGTGGTTGGTCGGCTCGTCGAGGACGATCAGGTCCTGCTCGGCGATGAGCAGCTTGGCCAGCGCGATACGGCGCCGCTCGCCGCCGGAGAGCGGCGCGATGACGGTGTCCAGGCCGTGCTCGAAGCCCGGCAGGGCGAGCCCGCCGAAGAGCCCGGTGAGCACGTCGCGGATCTTGGCGCTGCCCGCCCACTCGTGGTCGGCGAGGTCCCCGATCACCTCGTGGCGGATGGTCGCCTCCGGGTCCAGCGAGTCGTGCTGGGTGAGCACACCGAGGCGCAGCCCGCCGCTGTGGGTGACCCGGCCGCTGTCCGCCTCCTCCAGCCTGGCGAGCATCCGGATGAGGGTCGTCTTGCCGTCGCCGTTGCGGCCCACGACACCGATCCGGTCCCCCTCGGACACTCCGAGGGACACACCGTCGAGCAGGGCACGGGTGCCGTACACCTTGCTGACCTGCTCGACATTGATCAGATTGACGGCCATTTCGCTCCTGCTCCCGGGGGATCGATCGGCTTCCCAGGGTACGGGGCGACAGGGACGGGACGTCCGCTCGCCCTTGCCGCCCTTCTTCCTCCGGTCCCGCCGGAACACCGATGCGCACCGGCTCATCTGCGCAGTCGTGGACGAAGAGGTCCGCATCGCCGCCTGCCGCTACGGCCGGTAGCGGCAGGCGTTGTCTTGTCACACGACCGTGGCACCCGGCGCCGGGGACACCGCGGTCCGGGCGTTCCGGCACGTCCCCGAGGTGATCAGGGCCTCGGCGACCTTCCGCGCCGACTCCTCGTCCGCCACCAGGAACGCGGTGGTCGGCCCGGAGCCCGAGACCAGGGCGGCCAGGGCCCCGGCCGCGGTGCCCGCGGCCAGGGTGTCGGCCAGCGAGGGGCGCAGCGAGAGCGCGGCGGGCTGGAGGTCGTTGCTCAGCGCACCGGCGAGGGCGGCGGTGTCGCCGGCCCGCAGCGCGTCCAGGAGCGCGCCGGACGCGGCGGGGTCCGGGACGTCCGTACCGGCCGTGAGCTGGTCGAACTCGCCGTAGACAGCGGGGGTGGAGAGCCCGCCGTCGGCGACCGCGAAGACCCAGTGGAAGCTGCCGCCGACATCGATCGGGGTCAGCTGCTCACCGCGCCCGACCCCGAGGGCCGCGCCGCCGACCAGGCTGAACGGGACGTCGCTGCCCAGCTCCGCGCAGATGTCGAGCAGCTCCTGCCGCGTGGCACCGGTGGACCAGAGGGTGTCGCAGGCCAGCAGGGCGGCCGCACCGTCGGCGCTGCCGCCCGCCATGCCGCCCGCGACGGGGATGTCCTTGGTGATGTGGAGATGCACGTCGGGTGCGATGCCGTGCCGCTCGGCCAGGGCGATCGCGGCGCGGGCGGCGAGGTTCGTCGCGTCCAGCGGGACCTTCGCGGCGTCCGGGCCCGAGCAGGTGACGCGCAGCTCGTCGGCGGGGCTGACGGTGACCTCGTCGTACAGGCCGACGGCGAGGAAGACATTGGCCAGGTCGTGGAAGCCGTCGGGGCGCGGGGCGCCGACCGCGAGCTGGACGTTGACCTTGGCGGGTACGCGGACGGTGACGCTCACTCGCCCCTCCCGGAGGGCTCGTTCCCGGAAGGCTCGTTCCCGGAGGGTTTGTTTCCGGCGGGCTCGTTCCCGGCGGGTTTGTTCTCGGCGATGGCGGCGAATTCCTCGACCGTCAGCGCCTCACCACGGGCCTGCGGCGAGATCCCCGCCGCGACCAGGGCCGCTTCGGCCGCGGGCGCGGAACCCGCCCAGCCGGCCAGGGCCGCCCGCAGCGTCTTGCGGCGCTGGGCGAAGGCCGCGTCGACGACCGCGAAGACCTCGGTCCTGCTCGCGCTCGTCGTGATCGGCTCGGTGCGCCGGACCAGTGACACCAGACCGGAATCGACGTTCGGTGCGGGCCAGAAGACGTTGCGGCCGATGGACCCGGCCCGCTTCACGTCCGCGTACCAGTTGGCCTTCACCGACGGCACGCCGTAGACCTTGTTGCCCGGCCTGGCGGCCAGCCGGTCGGCGACCTCGGCCTGCACCATGACGAGGGTCCGCTCGATGGACGGGAACCGCTCCAGCATCGTCAGCAGGACCGGCACGGCGACGTTGTACGGCAGGTTCGCGACCAGCGCGGTCGGTGCCGGCCCCGGCAGCTCCCGGACCAGCATCGCGTCGGAGTGCACCAGCGCGAACCGGTCCGCGCGTCCCGGCATCCGGGCGGCGACCGTGGCCGGCAGGGCGCCCGCCAGCACGTCGTCGATCTCGACGGCGACGACCCGGTCCGCCGCCTCCAGCAGCGCCAGGGTCAACGAGCCGAGCCCCGGGCCGACTTCGACGACGACGTCGTCCGGGCGGACCTCCGCCGTCCGCACGATCCTGCGGACCGTGTTGGCGTCGATGACGAAGTTCTGACCGCGCTGTTTGGTCGGGCGTACGCCCAGCTCGGCGGCCAGCTCGCGGATGTCTGCGGGGCCCAGGAGGGCGTCGGGCTCAGTGGTGCTCACCCGGTAAGCGTACGGCCGCGGCGCGGCCGGGGGCTCGCGCCCGGCGCGCGCAGGGGTTCCCGCCCGCCGGGCGCGGGCGCCACGCGCGCGGCCCACCGGACCGCCCGGGCCGCTTCGCGTCGGTCACGACGCTCCGGAAGGCCCGGTCGGCCGGCTCGCCGGATGGCGCCCGGGACGGCAGCGGAGCATCGATGGCCTGCCGGGACCGTTCGACCGCGCACCGGCACCGGCCGGTTGCGGGCGCGTACCGGCACCGGCCGGTTGCGAGCGCGCACCGGCACCGGCCGGTTGCGAGCGCGCACCGTCAGTAGTCGAATGCGCGAGCGGTGTTGTCCGCGACGGCCGATGCCAGCGTGTCCTCGTCCACGCCCTTGACCTCTGCCATGGCACGCAGCGTGACCGGGATGAGATACGGCGCGTTGGGCCGCCCGCGGTACGGCGCGGGGGTCAGGAACGGTGCGTCCGTCTCGACCAGGACCAGCTCCATCGGCGCGACGGCCAGCGCGTCGCGCAGCGGCTGGGCGTTCTTGAAGGTGACGTTGCCCGCGAAGGACATGAAGTACCCGGCGTCCGCGCAGATCCGGGCCATGTCGGCGTCGCCGGAGTAGCAGTGGAAGACGGTCCGCTCGGGGGCGCCCGCGTCGGCGAGGACGCGCAGCACATCCGCGTGCGCCTCGCGATCGTGGATGACCAGCGCCTTGCCGTGCCGCTTGGCGATCTCGATGTGGGCGCGGAAGGACTCCTCCTGCGCGGCCATGCCCTCGGGACCGGTACGGAAATAATCGAGCCCGGTCTCGCCGACACCGCGTACGTGGTCGAGCGCGGCCAGGGCGTCGATCTCCGCGAGTGCCTCGTGCAGCGCCGCCGTCCCGCCCCCTTCACGAGCCCCCTGCCGCGACCGCCCTCCCCCAGCCCCAGGGGGCACCTGGTCGCCGTGCACGATGCGCGGCGCCTCGTTGGGGTGGAGGGCGACCGCCGCGTGCACGTTCGCGTGCGCGGCGGCGGTCTCGGCGGCCCAGCGCGAACCGGCCACGTCGCAGCCCACCTGGATCACGGTGGTCACGTTGACCGCCGCGGCCCTGGCCAGGCCCTCCTCGACGGTCGCGTCCTGCATGTCCAGGTGGGTGTGCGAATCGGCGACCGGCACCCGGAGGGGTTCGGGCAGCGGCGGGGCTTCGGTACGGCTCATGACGACGATCGTACGAGGACCGCGCCGGGCACCTCGCCGACGGTGAAGGCCGTGGCACCTCGCCGCGGGGGAAAGCCCTGGCACCTCGCCGACGGTGAAAGCTGCGGCACCTCGCCGCCGGTGGAAGCCGGGCGCTCTACTTGCGGTGGAACGGGTGCAGCAGGTCGGACAGGTGCCAGTGGTGCTGCGTGCCCGCGCGTGCGGCGGTGGCGGCCGCGGCCTCCCGGGCGCCGGTGTCCTCGGCCGGCGGCCGTGCCGGCTGGGGGTGGTGGAGCAGCTTCTGGACGGTCGAGACCCGGCCGGCCCGCATGATCCGGACCAGATGTCCGTCGCAGTTCACGCAGGTGGGCCTGGAAAGCGGCGAGGGAACCCGTTCCCCGTCCGCCTTGTATATGACGAAGTCGTTGTTCGAGCCGTCGACGTGATGCTCTATCTCGTAGGCCTGTTCCCAGCCGTGGCCACACCGCATGCAGGCGAAGGCATACGCCTCATGGACGGTGGTGGGTGTGATCTCGCTCATGCCTGCTCCTTTGGTCCGCCGGACGAACATTCCGGAGAATGCGTCCCCGAACCAGTGGACGCCTTTACCGGCGGGAACACATCGGACCGTGTCGAGTGTTGGAGCGCTTTTGGCCTTTTCGTGGCAGAAAGGCCCGGTGCATGATTCCGGCTTTGCTCATCACATCGGTTCGTTGACCTGTGCAGGGCCGGTTCGCTCCGCATTCTTTGCCGCGACGACCGCGTCGAAGACCTCGCGCTTGGGCAGCCCCGCGTCCGCGGCGACGGCGGCAATGGCTTCCTTGCGTCGCTCCCCCGCCTCCTCGCGCACCCGCACCCTGCGCACCAGCTCGGCCGCGTCCAGTTCCCCGGGGCCGGAGTCGGCCGCTCCCTCGACGACGACGGTGATCTCGCCGCGTACCCCTTCGGCCGCCCAGGCCGCCAGCTCGCCCAGGGGACCGCGCTTCACTTCCTCGTACGTCTTGGTCAGCTCCCGGCACACGGCCGCCCGGCGGTCGGCGCCGAAGACCTCGGCCATCGCCGCGAGGGTGTCGTCGAGCCGGTGCGGGGCCTCGAAGAAGACCATGGTGCGGCGCTCGTCGGCGACCTCGCGCAGTCTGCCGAGCCGTTCGCCCGCCTTGCGCGGCAGGAAACCCTCGAAGCAGAACCGGTCGACGGGCAGCGCGGACAGGGCGAGCGCGGTGAGCACCGCGGACGGGCCGGGGACCGCGGTGACCTTGATGTCCTTCTCCACGGCCGCGGCCACGAGCCGGTAGCCGGGGTCGGAGACGGACGGCATCCCGGCGTCCGTGACCAGCAGGACGCGGGCCCCGCCGGTCAGCGCCTCGACGAGTTCGGGCGTACGGGCCGACTCGTTGCCCTCGAAGTAGGAGACGACCCGGCCCGTGGTGTGGATGCCGAGCGCCTGGGTGAGGCGGCGCAGCCTCCGGGTGTCCTCGGCGGCGACGACATCGGCCGTCTCCAGTTCGGCGGCGAGGCGCGGCGGGGCGTCCGCCACATCGCCGATGGGGGTTCCTGCGAGTACCAGCGTTCCAGTCGTTCCAGTCACATGAGTCATCCTCCCAGCAAGGGCGACAGCGCCCGCACAGGTGCGTTCCCTACGATGGCGCGGTGACGAGTACTGCGCCCGAGGCCCGGCAGGGCCAAGACGCCGGGGAACCGCACGGCGAAGAACCCGCCTCCTGGCAGCAGCGGCTGCGCCGCTTCGGCCATTCGCCCCGGCCCGGGATCGGGCTGCGTGAACGGCTGGTGCCGCCGTACACCCGGCCCGGCGCCCAGCTATGGGCGGTGCTCGGGATCTCCCCGCCGCTGGCCGCGCGCCTGGTGCGCTGGTCCGCCTGGGGCGGTCCGCTGCTGGTGGCGCTGGTCGCGGGGGTGCTGCGGTTCTGGAACCTGGGCAGCCCGCACGCGCTGATATTCGACGAGACGTATTACGCCAAGGATGCCTGGGCGCTGATCAACCAGGGGTACGAGGGCAACTGGCCCAAGGACATCGACAAGCTGATCCTCGAAGATCCGTCGACGGTGCACATCCCGGTGGATCCGGGCTATGTGGTGCATCCGCCGGTCGGCAAGTGGATCATCGGGCTCGGTGAGCAGATCTTCGGCTTCACGCCGTTCGGCTGGCGCTTCATGGTGGCGGTGCTCGGCACGCTGTCGGTGCTGATGCTGTGCCGGATCGGGCGGCGGCTGTTCCGCTCGACGTTCCTGGGGTGCCTGGCGGGCACCCTGCTCGCCGTCGACGGCCTGCATTTCGTGATGAGCCGGGCCGCGCTGCTCGACCTGGTGCTGATGTTCTTCGTGCTGGCGGCGTTCGGCGCGCTGCTGATCGACCGCGACTGGGCGCGGCGCAGACTCGCCGCCGCGCTGCCGGTCGACGAGGAGGGGGTGCTGCGCCCCGATGCCGAGGTCGCGGAGACCCTGCGGCTCGGCTGGCGTCCCTGGCGGCTCACCGCCGGTGTGATGCTGGGGCTGGCCTTCGCCACCAAGTGGAACGGGCTGTACATCCTGGCCGCGTTCGGGCTGATGACGGTGTTGTGGGATGTGGGCGCGCGGCGCACCGCGGGTGCGGTACGGCCGTACACCGCGGTGCTGAAGCGGGATCTGCTGCCGGCGTTCGTCTCGACAGTCCCGGTCGCGATCCTCACGTACCTGGTCTCCTGGACCGGCTGGATCGTCACCGACAAGGGCTACTACCGCAACTGGGCGCAGACCGACGGCGCAGGCGGCAACTGGACCTGGCTGCCGGACTGGCTGCGCAGCCTGTGGCACTACGAGTACCAGGTCTACGAATTCCATGTGAACCTGACGTCCGGCCACACCTACCAGTCCAATCCCTGGAGCTGGATCGTGCTCGGCCGGCCCGTCTCCTACTTCTGGGAGGAGGAGCCGGGCTGCAAGGCGTCGGAGACCGGCAAGTGCGCGCGCGAGGTGCTGGCCATCGGGACGCCGCTGCTGTGGTGGGCGGCGTGCTTCGCCCTGGTGTACGTGCTGTGGCGGTGGTTCTTCCGGCGCGACTGGCGGGCAGGGGCGATCGCCTGCGGTGTGGCGGCGGGCTGGCTGCCCTGGTTCTTCTACCAGGAGCGGACGATCTTCCTGTTCTACGCGGTCGTGTTCGTGCCGTTCCTGTGCCTGGCGGTGACGATGATGATCGGCGCGATGCTGGGTCCGGCGGCCGGGGCCGGGGCGGAACAGGAGTTGGGGCTGGTGAGCGGCGACCCCTCGGGGGAGCGCCGGCGGACGCTGGGCGCGATCGCGGCGGGCGTCCTGGTCCTGCTGATCATCTGGAACTTCATCTACTTCTGGCCGATCTTCACGGGGACGCCGATCCCCGACGGGTCGTGGCGCGACCGGATGTGGCTGGACACCTGGATCTAGCCGGGCAGATGCACCGAGGGGCCGCAGTCGACTGCGGCCCCTCGGTGGTTGTCGGTCATCGTCGGTGCCCATTGGCGGCCCCCGGACGCGGCCCTGACGGCGGCATGGCGTCCTGGACGGCCTGTCCGCCCCCAGGGGCGACAAGGTCTTCACGGTCGCAGACCGGCCAACCCGGCTGTCAATGCGGTCACCGGACGCCGCAGGTCAGGTCCTTCGCGGGCAGTCGGCCCGTGGTCAGGTACCGCGTGACATCGGCGTCCGCACAGGACGGGCCGGCCACCACCACGCCGTGGCCCTCGCCGCCGGCCACCGTGACCATCCGCGCACCGTGCAGCGCCCGCCGCATGCCCTGCGCCATGGCCAGCGTCGCCTGCGGGTCCCACTGGTTCTGCACGATCAGCGCGTTGACGTCGTTGCTCACCACGGTGGCCGGCTCGCTTCCCGCCGACTTCCAGAACGCGCACGGCTGAATGTTGGCGCCCAGGTCGCCGGCCAGCGGGTACTTGGCGCGGTCTCGGATCGCGTCCCGGCGGTACTGCCCGGGGTCGCGCGGCCAGCTGCGGGTGTCGCCGCAGAAGACGGCCCACGTTCCGGCGGTCTGGTTGTCCGCCGGAACGTCCGCACCGAACGCCCCCGCCCCTGCTTCGGCGGACCGGACCGGGGCGGATTCGGGCACCGCCGACGCGGTCGGCGTGGCCGGCGCGGGCGGTCCGCCCGCGGCCGCGGCCTTCAACGCGACGATCCACGGGGTGACGGTCGCGACGTGGACGAACGCACCGTACTCGGAACGGATGGCGCCGCCGCTGAGCGCCCCGCCCGTCGTCGGGACGGGCGTGCGGTCGGCGCGGGCGATGAGCTCCCCGTACGTCTTCCGGACCGCCGCCGGAGTCGCGCCCAGCCCGTACGTGGCGTTGCGCGCGGCGGCCCACTCGGTCCACCGGGTGAAGGCGAGTTCGGCCCCCGCCGACCACCCCCGGAACATCCCTCGCCACGCGAGCGCCGGATCGAGCGCGCTGTCGAGCACGAACCGGTCCGAGTGCCGGGGGAACATCTGCGTGTAGACGGCGCCCAGGTACGTGCCGTACGAGTACCCGAAGTAGGAGATCTTCTTCTCCCCCAGTGCCGCCCGGACGACGTCCATGTCCCGTGCCGTGTTGCGGGTGGTGATGTGCGGCAGCACGTCCCCCGCCTTGGCCTGGCATTTTTCGGCCACCGTCCGGGCCCGGGCCACGTCCTTCGCGAACGTCCTTGCGGTGTAGGGGTGCTGGAAGGACTGTTCGTCGCCCGTAAGGTCGCAGCCGATCGGCGAGCTCTGCCCGACCCCGCGCGGGTCGAAGCCGACCAGGTCGAACCGCTCTCGTACCTCCGCCGACAGCAGCGGCTCCATCTCCGCGGGCATGGTCAACCCCTGAACGCCCGGGCCCCCGGGGTTCATCAGCAGCACGCCGTGCCGCTCCTTCGCGCTGCCCGCCTTGATCCGCGATATCGCGAGGTCGATCTTCCGGCCCCCGGGGGCGCTGTAGTCCAGCGGCACCTTGACCTTCGCGCA
Organism: Streptomyces sp. NPDC015032; assembly: GCF_043080425.1. Lineage (NCBI taxonomy): Bacteria > Bacillati > Actinomycetota > Actinomycetes > Kitasatosporales > Streptomycetaceae > Streptomyces > Streptomyces sp. NPDC015032. The sequence goes on from NZ_JBIBVN010000005.1 coordinate 190,370, forward strand.
CTCCAGGGCCGCCGGCTGGCCCATATCACAGCGCTCCCAACGGAGTTGCTGCTGCGTGTACTGCTGGAGCGGATCGGCCGCCGCGAACGCCGTCACGGGGGTGAGCGCCGCCGTCACGGCCGTCACGGCGCCGACCGTCAGCGCGGAAATCGTTCGTCCACCTCGTAGAGCCATGCCAGTCCTCTGTGCAGAATCAGCGTCTCGGATCGCCTCCAGTCTCTGTTCCGCCCCGCTCGTGCCTTGTCCGGCGCAGGGATGGGCCCGTGATCCGACTCGTGGTGTACGGCGACGCATCGGCCTCCTGCTGAAGTCCTGCCCCTTCTTGTTCATCGCTCCGGGTAGCGGGCCGATCGGCCGCCACCCGGCCGTACAGGTTCTTGTCGGCGGCGAGCTCCTCGGGAGCGGCGATGGCGCGCCAGCCCGGCGCACCGGCCTCCCTGCCTTCCCGGCTTGTCGGATCGGCGCGCGGATCCCCCACCCCTAGGGGTTAGGCAAGGGATATTCGTGGCGCGCCCGGATGTGTCCGGGCATCTGGATCCGACGGGAGCACGTCGTCCGGGTGTGTCCGGATCGACGTGCTCACGCCACACATATCGCGTTCCGATAACAACTGTCCCGGCCCTCGGTACGGTCCCGTAGGGTGCCCAGCAGCATCCCCTTGAACACGTTCAAGGGGGAACTCCTGGGGAGGGGGACTGCGGCGATGCGCAGTGGAGCGAAGGTCGCGATAGTCGGCGGAGTGTTCGCGGTCGTGGTCGGCGGGGTGGGCTACGGGGCCTACAACGTCCTGGGCTGGCCGGGCGGCGGGGGCGACGACGGTACGGACAGCAGGTCCGCCGCCGCCGAGGTGAAGACGGGGCCGGTCACCAAGGCGGAGATCGACGACACGTCGAAGAAGTTCCTCAAGGCCTGGGCGAGCGGTGACGCGGCCGTCGCGTCCCAGCTCACCAACAACGCGACCGAGGCCGAACCGGTTCTGACCGGGTACCGCGAGAGCGCCCATGTCACCGAGGCGGTGATCGCTGCGGGCCCGGCGGTCGGCACCAAGGTGCCCTACACGGTGAAGGCGACCGTGTCGTTCGAGGGGAAGACCAAGCCCTGGTCGTACTCCTCCGAACTGACCGTGGTGCGCGGCCTCACCACCGGCAGGCCGCTGATCGACTGGACCCCCTCCGTGATCCATCCGCAGCTGACGGCCGGTGCGTCGCTGAAGACCGGAGCGGCGTCGACACCGTCGATCGAGGCCGTCGACCACAACGGCAAGGTGCTCAGCAAGGAGAAGTACCCCTCCCTCGGGTCGATCCTGGACGCGCTGCGTGAGAAGTACGGGGCGAAGGCCGGCGGCACGGCCGGCATCGAGACCTGGATCGAGAGCGCGGAGGCGGAGGGCCCGAACAAGACCCTGCTGACCCTGTCCGAGGGCAGGCCGGGCAAGCTCCGCACCACACTGGACGCGAACGCCCAGGCGGCGGCCGAGGCGGCCGTGAAGAAGTTCAGCCAGGCGTCGGTGGTGGCGGTCAGACCGTCCACGGGCGCGATCCGCGCCATCGCCAACAACCCGGCCACCGGCTTCAACGCGGCGATGCAGGGCAAGCAGGCACCCGGATCGACGATGAAGATCGTCACCGCGGCCATGCTGATCGAGAAGGGCCTCACTTCGGCCGGCCAGAAGATCGAGTGCCCGCCGACCGCGACGTACTACGGCCGCACCTTCAAGAACCTGGACGGGTTCTCCATTCCCGACGGCACCCTGACGACCAGCTTCGCCCGCTCCTGCAACACCGCCTTCATCAAGCTGATCGACGAGGCGAACGACGACGCGGCGCTCGCCAAGGAGGCCCGTGACGTCTTCGGCATCGGCCTGAACTGGCAGACCGGCGTCGTGTCCTTCGACGGCAGTGTGCCCGAGGCCACCGGGGGCGAGGCGGCGGCCCAGTACATCGGCCAGGGCACCGTCCAGATGAACGCCCTCACCATGGCGTCCATCACCGCCACCGCGAAGAGCGGCACCTTCCGCCAGCCGGTCCTCGTGGACCGGGACCTCGACGGCCGGCCGATCGCCACCGCCTCCCGGTCACTGTCCCCGTCCGTGTCCCAGCAGCTCACCAACATGATGCGTCAGACCGCGAGTTGGGGTACCGGCAAGGCCGCGATGGCCTCGGTCGACGGCGACAAGGGCGCCAAGACGGGCTCGGCGGAGGTGGACGGCCAGGCCACGTCCAACAGCTGGTTCACCGGCTTCAGCAACGACCTGGCCGCCGCGGCGGTCGTCCAGTCCGGCGGCCACGGCGGCGACGCGGCGGGGCCGGTGGTCGCGGCGGTGCTCCGCGCGGGGTCGTGAGGCCTTGCGCGGCGGGGTCGTGAGGCCCTGGCACGGCGGGGTCGTGAGCGCCGCCCGCGTGGAACTCCGTCGCATGCCCCGCGCGGGATTGGCTACCGTGCGGGGCATGAGCGCTTCCGATGCCACCGCCGCCGAAGCCCACCCCCGATTCGCCGAAGCCCTTCGGGAGCTGGGGCTCGATGTCGAGGTCCGCCGGTTTCCCGAGGCCACCCGTACCGCCGCCGAGGCCGCTGCCGCGATCGGCTGCGAGCTGAGCGAGATCGTCAAGTCGCTGATCTTCGAGGCCGACGGGGTCCCCGTGCTGGTCCTGATGGACGGCTCCTCGCGCGTCGACGTGGAGCGGGTACGCGCGGAGCTGGGCGCCGGAAAGGTCAAGCGGGCCGGGGCCGAGCTGGTCCGGGAGACGACCGGGTACGCGATCGGCGGCGTACCGCCCTTCGGGCACCGCACGAGCACCCGGGTGCTGGCCGACCGCGGGCTGCTCGACCACGACGTGGTGTGGGCGGCGGCGGGCACCCCGCACACCGTCTTCCCGCTCGACCCCGAGTCGTTGATCGGGCACGCCGGCGGCAGCGTGGTGGATGTGCGCGAGCAGTCCAAGTGACGCCGCTGGTCGCGTTCGCGGTCCTGATCGCGGCCGTCACACACGCCAGTTGGAACGCGATCGCGCACGCGATCAAGGACCAGCTCCTCTCCTTCACCCTGATCTCCGGCGGCGGCCTGCTGATCGGCGCGGCCGCCGCCCTCTTCGTACCGCTCCCGGCCGCCGGGGCCTGGCCGTATCTGCTGGTCTCGGCCGCGCTCCACGTGGCGTACATGCTGCTGCTGATGCGTTCGTTCACCCTGGGCGACTTCGGGCAGATGTACCCGATCGCCCGGGGTACGGCCCCGCTGGTGGTGACGGTCCTCGCCGCGGTCTTCGTCGGTGAGCACCCGGACGGCTGGGCCACCGCCGGGGTCGCGGTGGCCTCGGCGGGGCTCGTCGGGCTCGCCCTCTGGGGCATCCGGGGCTCCGGCAGGCGCCCCGACTGGCCGGCGCTGCTGGCCGCCCTCGCGACGGGTCTGGCCATCGCCGGGTACACGACGGTGGACGGTGTCGGAGTACGCGCCTCCGGCACCCCGCTCGGCTACATCGCCTGGCTGATGATCCTGGAGGGCCTGGCCATCCCGGCCTACGCGCTGTACCGCCGCCGCGCCGAACTCCTGCCCGCTCTCCGCCCGTTCGCCGTACGCGGGCTGCTGGGCGCGGCCCTGTCGGTGACGGCGTACGGCCTCGTCCTGTGGGCCCAGACGCGGGCGGCACTGGCCCCGATCGCGGCCCTGCGCGAGTCGTCGATCATCGTCGGCGCGGCCATCGGAACGGTCCTCTTCAAGGAACGCTTCGGCGCACCGCGCATCGCGGCGGCGGGGCTGATGGTCATCGGCATCGGGCTGATGCTGCACACGGGGTGAGCCCGACGCCCCGCATCTGCGCCTCTCCGCCTCTGCGCCTCTTGCGGAAGGCATCCCGTACCGGTCGAATCCCCTCGCCGGCTTCGTGGAACACCCGTCCCTGAATGGGTACACGGCCGCGTTCGCCGAACACTTCGACATTCACCGGGATCAAAGACCTCACGCGGGGCAACGGTTGATCACGACATGACGCAGACCTAGGCGGCCTCGCCCAGGACGGAGTCGAGACGGTTCAGGACGTGGGGCCAGCCCTTGCCCATGCCGTCGTACGCCTGTCGGCCCATCGGGGAGTCGAGGTTGAACCCCGCGTGATTGAGGACGAGGCGGGTGCCCTGACCCTCCGGGTGCAGTGTCCAGGTGATGGTGGTGTCGAGCGAGCCCTCGGCGAATCGATAGGCCAGCAGCCGCTGGTCGTCCACCTGGGTCACCTCGCAGGGCTGGCTGCCGAAGTTTCCCATGTCGAGGGCGAAGTGGTGCCCGACGACGGGCTTGATGTCGCCAGCGGCCCACCAGCGGGCGTGGAGGTCGGGGTCGGTCAGAGCCTTCCAGACCGCCGCTGGCGGGTGGGGCAGGAACTTCTCGCAGGTGATCGTGTTGTTCTCGGTCATGTCTCGTTTTCCTTGTCCAGAAGATCGGACAGCGCATCCAGGCGCTGCTTCCAGTAGTGCTCGAATGGATGCAGCCACTCGCTCACCTCGGCCAACCGTGCCGGTTCGAGGTGGTAGAAGCGGTAGCGGCCGCGTGGCTCCTCGCGCACCAGTCCGGCGGTACGGAGCACCGCCAGGTGCTCGGAGACCGCGGGCCTCCCTAGCTCGAACATCCCTGCCAGCTCCCCTGTGGAGCGAGGGCCTTCTCTCAGGCTGTCGAGCAGTCTGCGGCGTACTGGGTTGGCCAGCACGCCGAACACGTCGGTAAGCATGACGCCCATCATGCGTCAGAGAAATCCGACGCGTCAAGAATTTCCGACGCATCCTCGAGTGGAGGTTTCCGACTCCCATCTCCGGTCCCAGCCGCAGATCAACCGCCGGATAACTTCGTGGCCGTCACGACGGCGATTCCCGCAGATTGATCACGACTCGATACGCCCCCCTAGGGCCGTCACATCTGGACCAGTTCGCAGCGCTGCTGGGCGCTCTTGATCCGGGTGTACGGAGAGGGTGTACGTGCAGTCGGTGTCGGGGACGACAACGAGGAACGGGTTGCCCTTCTTGATGTGCGCCTGGGCCTCGCGCTGGCCCTGCCGGTCCTCGTACCAGGCACGGAGCTCGGCGGGGTGGTCGGGTGCGGAACCGACCGGCAGCCGCCCCAGGGACTGCACCCACGCCGAACGCTCCAGGTCCGATCGCGGGCCGAAGCCGGAGTCGGGATCGGAGTGGGGATCGGCGTCGGGGTCGGTGTCGAGATTGGCGTCGAGATCGGCGTCGATCCGGTCCGCGATCCACAACGCCTGACCGCCCAGCCAACGCAGCGCCAGCACCGGGCAAATGGTCCGGAACGTGCCCAGCACGTGCCTCTCCACCTCCCCCGCATCTCCGAAGAACTCCACCGCCAGCGCCTCGCATCGGTAACTCCCCGGCGCCGCCGCCCCGTTCACAGCCCACCCCGGCTGCTCCGCAGATTCCGCAACGCGTTCTCCACGCTCAACCGCTCGGCCGGGGTAAGCGCCCGGACCCACTCGGGCTCCGCCTCCCACTCCACACCGCCACCGACCGGCCGCAACGACCAGTACGGACCGGCGACCCCACGGAACTCCCCCACCCGGTCGCCATGGCCGGCATCCCGGAAGAGCGTTCCGGGCGCAGGGACTTGAGGGGGGTCGTGATGAGTCAGGGCACCGCCGTCGCCTTCAGGCACGTCAACTCCGCTCCGTAGTCATCCCACTACCAGGAGGCTTCAGCGTGACCTAGAGTCGGAGTGTCATCAACATGGCCGATGGGGAGGACACATTGGTAAACCGCAAGGAGTTGAACCCGGAAGCAAGCCCTCAGGCAGCTTTCGGCGCACGTTTACGCAGGCTGCGCGAGGAGCGCGGCTGGACCCAGGATCGCGTCGGTGCGCTGGTCGGTTGCACAGGCAGACATATCTCGGCAATCGAAACTGGTCGTAAATCACCGACTCTGCCGTTCTCGCGCCGCGTTGACGTCGCAATGGACGCAACCAACACCGCCGATTCGTTCGAGCGCGAATGGCGCGAGATCAAGCACGGCAATCTGCTGGAGGGCTTCCCGGAGTACGTGGGATACGAGGGCCGGGCAACGGAGATCCGACTGTTCCAGATCGGGATCGTCCCTGGGCTGCTACAGACCCCGGAGTACGCGAGAGCACTGGCGAACGGCGATGTGTGGCGTGGCTCCATCACACCTGAACAGGCGGAGGAGCGCGTCTCGTTCCTGGCTCAGCGGCAGAACGCCCTGGCGAGGGCGCGGCCCCCCATGCTCATCGTGGTGATGGACGAAAGCTGCATCCGCCGCCCGATCGGCGGTCCCGAGGTCATGGAGTCGCAGATCCAGAAGCTGGCCGATTTCGCCGCTCTGCCCAACACGGCCCTCCAGGTAGCACCTTTCGGCATAGGAGAGCGTCGCCCCTTCAACCTGCCGGTCAACTTGCTCACCCTGCCGGACCGGTCCATGGTCTCGTACGCCGAATCCCACTCGCAGGGCAACGTGGACCGCGAAAGCTCTTCTGTTCTGCCTCTGTTGACGGCCTACCATCAACTGCAGGCCGAAGCGCTTTCCCAAGCGGCATCCGTGGCGATGATCAAGCAGGCATGAAAGGGAAGATCCGTGACTAACGAGCCCCGCTGGTTCAAGTCTTCGTACAGTTCCAACGGCGGCGACTGCGTGGAGGCCGCCGCCAACCTCGCTGCCTCGAACGGCGTGGTCCCCGTCCGCGACTCCAAGAACCCCGGCGGCCCCGTGCTGCACACCTCCCCTGCCTCCTTCGCCGCCTTCGTGGCGGGCGTCAAGGCCGGGGAGTTCGGCGCCGTCTGACCCGGACCGACCTCACACCGCCCCGCCATGCCACGCATGGCGGGGCGGTCGGGCGTCCGGAAGCCTGACCGTCCCGGGGCCGGCCGCGCTCAGCTCGCCGAGGCCGAGGCCGAGGCCGGAACCGGGACCGGGCGGGCCGGCGTTTCGTCGGTGGCCGGGGCCTCCGGGGCCGCCGGCCCGGCAGCCGGGCGCAGGAGCACGGCGCAGGCGAGGGCGGCCAGCAGGGCGAGTGAGGCCGAGACGGTGAGGCACAGCCGCATGCCGTCGAGGAAGGAGTCACCCAGGGCCGTCAGGGCGGGTCCGGTGGCGGCGTCCAGGTCGAGCCCGGCCACGGCGCCGAGTCCCTGCTCGCGGGCGGTGTCGAGGACGCGGGCACCGGCCTCGGCGGGCACCCCCGCGTCGGCGAGGCGGCCGGGCAGCGCGTCCAGGGCCCGGGTGGTCAGCAGGGCGCCGAGCACGGCGGGGCCGAGGGCGCCACCGACCTGGCGGAAGGCGTTGTTCGCGGCGGCGGCCATCCCGGCCAGGTGGTACGGGACGGAGGACACCGCGGAGGCGGTCATCGGGGTGAGTACGGTGCCCATGCCGAGGCCCAGCAGGGCCAGCCGCCAGACGATCGAGCCGTAGGAGGTGTGGGCGTCGACGCCGGTCAGCGAGAGCATCGCGCCCGCCGCGACGACCAGGCCCGTGGTGATCAGGACCCGGGCGGAGATCCGGTGCATCAGCCGCCCGATGGGCGCGCCGACGACGAGGGCCACCCCGGACACCGTCACCATCCGCAGCGCCGCCTCCATCGTGGTCAGGTGCTGAACCATGCCGAAGTAGAGGCTCAGCACGAAGAAGAAGCCGATCAGCCCGAGGAAGCTGATCATGGCGACCAGGGCGGTGGCGGTGAAGGCCGGGCTGCGGAACAGCGCCGGGTCGAGCATCGGGCTCGCGCTGCGGCGCTCCACGACGACGAACACCACGGCGGCGACCGCGCCGAGCACCAGGGCCGTCACCACGGCGGGCTCGCCGAAGCCGTCCGCGCCGCCCTCGATGACGCCGTAGACGACCGCGGTGACCGCGACGGCCGCGCTGATCTGTCCGGGCCAGTCGAGCCGGCGGCCGTGCGGGGCGCGCGAATCGGGCAGCAGGAACGCCGCGACGACCAGCACGATCAGCGAGACCGGCACGGGCAGGAGGAAGATCCAGCGCCACGCGACGTGCTCCAGCAGCACACCCGCTATCAGCGGGCCCACGGCGAGCGAGGCCATCAGGGACATCGCCCACAGGCCGATGAACCTGCCGCGCTCCCGGTGGTCGGGGACCGCGTGGCTGATCAGGGCCAGCGTCGTGGGCAGCAGCGCCGCCGCCCCCAGCCCGGAGGCGGCCTGCCCGGCCCACAGGGCCTGCACCGAGTCCGAGAACAGCGAGATCGCCGCGCCCAGCGCGCAGAGGGCCATGCCCGCCTGGAAGACCCGCTTGCGGCCGTGGACGTCGCCCCACACCCCGGTGGTCAGGATCAGCGCGGCCATCGGCAGCACGAAGGCGTCCGAGACCCAGGACAGCTGGGACGTGGAGGCGCCCAGAGCCCGCTGGACGGCCGGCAGGCTCACCGACACGGTGGTCACGGGGAGGTAGGCGACGAAGACGCCGAGGCAGGCCATGACGAGCGTGACGCCGCGCCCTGATCTGTCCTGTGTCGTTGCGGAATTCACGAAGAGGTTCTTTCTGCTGCGGGGTGGATGCCACGCGGGCACCGGCTGCGATGTGGGCACCGCCGTCCGGCGGGCGCCCGCTCACGGGAGCACCGGCGTACCACCGCGTTCCGCGCGGTCCGCCGGTCACCCGCAGAGCCGTCGACCAGCTTCGCCCCGACTGTCGATCAATCCCCAAGCGATCCCGGCGAACGTCACAGAACCTCCGATCGCTGGGCTGCTCATGTGACCATTCATCCATGCCTGACGACCTGGACCGCAAAATCATCCATGGACTGAACTGCTCGCCGCGGGTCTCCTTCCGCCGCCTCAGCCAGGTCGTCGGGGTGTCCGAGCAGACCGTGGCCCGCCGCTACGACGCCCTGCGCCGCGGTGGCGTGGTCCGCGTCGTCGGGCTGAGCAGCCCGGCCGCCCACGGCCGGTCCGAGTGGATCGCTCGGCTGCGCTGCCGCCCGGACGCCGTGGGGCCCCTCGCGGATTCCCTGGCCCGCAGGCCGGAGGTCGCGTACACCAGCATCGCGTCCGGCGGTTCGGAGATCATCTGCGTCATCCGTTCGCCCGCCGGGACCGCCCGCGACGACATGCTGCTGCGGCAGCTTCCCCGGGCCGCCTCGGTCCTGGACCTGAACGTCGACCTGCTCGTGCACGCCTTCGGCTCCCCGGACACGGCCGGCTGGACCGGGCGGGAGGGCTCGCTCACCGACGAGCAGGTGCGGCTGCTGACCACGGAGCTCCCCACCCCCACCGGGCCCCCGCTCGCCCCGACCGAGGAGGACCGCCCACTCCTCGAAGCACTGGCGGAGGACGGCCGCACCTCCCACACCCGCCTCGCGGAAGTCACCGGCTGGTCCAAGCCGCGCGTGGCCCGCCGGCTGGAGGCCCTGGAGGGCAGCGGCTCGCTGGTCTACGACATCGACGCCGTGCCCGAACGCCTCGGCTACGAGCTCAACGCCACCCTCTGGCTCCGGGTCGACCTGCCCCGGCTCCAGGAGATCGGCGAGGAGCTCAGCAGGCACGACGAATGCGCCTTCGCCGCGGCCATCAGCGGCAAGCACAACATCATGGCCGTGGTCATCTGCAAGGACACCCCGGACTTCTACCGCTACCTCAGCGGCCGCCTCGCCCGTACCGAAGGCATCAGGGGTTACGAGATCAGTGTGCGGGTGCGCCGTCTCAAGCAGGCCGCCTCCCTCATCCTCAACGGGCGGCTCATCCACCCCGCGCTCGCCTGACACGGGCGCGGGGCGGACCGGGCCCGCGTCGGTCAGGTATCCGAAACCGTCTGCCGGAAGCCGTAGTTGGCCGCCGTCAGCCCGCCGTCCACGCGCAGCGTCGTCCCGGTGATCCACGCCGCGTCGCGGGAGGCGAGGAAGGCGGCGGCGGAGGCGATGTCCTCCGGCTCGCCGACCCGGCCGAGCGGGAAAAGGCCGCTCACCCGGGAGAGTGCCGCGTCCCGGCCCGCCCAGGCGTCCGTGCGAATCGTGCCGGGCGCGACGAGGTTGACGCGTACGCCGCGCGGCCCCGCGTGGCCCGCGAGGGTACGGGTGAGGCTGGCCAGGCCCGCCTTGGCGGCGCTGTAGCCGTGGTTGCCGAAGTCCTGTTCGCCGTTGACCGAGCCGATGTTGACGATCGCGCCCCGCCCGGAGGCCACCAGGTGCGGGAGGGCGGCACGGGCGCAGCGGTAGGGGCCGCTGAGGGTGACGTCCAGGTCGCGCTGCCAGGCCTCGTCGGGCTCGTCCTCGAAGAGCGGGACGTCCCTGGTGCAGGAGTACGCGTTGTTGACCAGCACGTCCAGGGAGCCGAAGGCGGCGACCGCGTGGGCCACCGCCGCCTCGACGGCCGACCGGTCGGCCACGTCGCAGGGCAGCGCCTCGGCGGCCCCGCCCGTCTCGCGTATCGCCGCGGCGGCCTGCTCGGCGCGGGCCCCGTCCAGGTCGGTGACCAGGACGCGTGCGCCCTCCGAGGCCAGCCGGCGGGCCGTGGCCGCGCCGATGCCCTGGCCCGCCCCGGTGATGAGCACGCCGTATCCGTCGAACCGTGAACCGGCGGGGGAAGGTATCGCGGAGGAAGAAATCATAGCGCCGACCGTACTGCCCTGACCAGGGCCTGGGCGCGGGGATCGGCGGTGACTCCCTTCTGCAGACCATTCGTCACATAGCCGAACGCGACGCCGGATTCGGGGTCGGCGAAGCCGAGGGAGCCGCCGCGGCCGGGGTGGCCGAACGAGCCGGGGGCGAGCAGCGGGGCCGCCGGGCCGTGCAGCATGTAGCCGAGGCCGTAGCGGGTGTTGACGACCAGGACCCGGTCCGGGCCCGCCGACTCCTCGGTGCGGGCGAGGGTGAGCGTGGCCGGGGCGAACAGGCGGTGGCCGTCGACCGGGCCGGTCATCGCGGCGTAGCAGCGGGCCAGCGCGCGGGCGGTGGCGATGCCGTTGGAGGCGGGGAGTTCGGCCACTCGGTAGCCGGGGTCGTTCTCGTCGGGGAGCGGGTCGATGGCACCGAAGGCGCGGCGGGTGAGCGACTCCGGGTCGCGGTACGCCTCGACGACGGACCGCTTGGGGCGCACCCGCAGGGCGCCGCCGTTGCCCGCGGCGGCCGGCGGTTCGACGGGGCCGATGCGGCCCACCCGGTGCGCCTCGTCGGCCGGGAGGCCGAACCAGAAGTCCAGGCCGAGCGGGCGGGCGATCTCCTCGGCGATCCAGCGGCCGACGGTGCGGCCGGTGACCCGGCGCACCAGTTCGCCGATGAGCCAGCTGTAGGTCTGGGCGTGGTAGCCGTGGTCCGTGCCGGGTTCCCACTGGGGGCGCTGGGCCGCGACGGCCTGCGGGCCGGAGATCCCGTCGGCCGCCTCGGAGGGGGTCAGCGGGCGGTCGAGGGCGGGTATCCCGGCCCGGTGAGCGAGGAGGTCGCGGACGAGCACGCGTTCCTTGCCGGCCGCCTTGAATTCCGGCCAGTACGTGCCGACCGGGGCGTCGAGGTCGACCTGGCCGCGCTGATGCAGCATCAGCGGTACGGCGGCGGCTATGCCCTTGCCCGCCGAGCGGACGATCTGCACGGTGTCCACGGCCCATGGCTCGACGCCGTCGACGTCTCTCGTACCGGCCCAGAGGTCGACGACCTTGTGCCCGTCCCGGTAGACCGTGACCGCGGCGCCGCGTTCGCCGCGCTGCTCGAAGTTACGGACGAAAGCATCCCTGACCGGTTCGAATCCGGCCGCCACCGTGCCCCGTACGTCCACGTCTGCTCCTGCGCTCCCGCTCATCCCCCCATGGTGCATCGCCTCGCAGGCCGGACGGGTGGCGGGTCACCTCGTATTCACGGTCACGGAAGCTTCACCGTCCCGGAAGCTTCACCGTCCCGGAAGCTTCACCGTCCCGGAAGCTTCACCGTCCCGGAAGGTTCACCGTCATGGAAGGTTCACCGTCACGGAACGCGGATCGAATCCGAAGGGCAGCTCCAGACGGTGACTGTGCATCAGCTCCTCGTCGCAGAGCAGATCCTGGGTACGGTCGTCGGCGGCGATGACGCCCTCGCTCAGCACGACCGCGCGCGGGCAGAGCTCCAGGGCGTACGGCAGGTCGTGCGTGACCATGAGCACGGTGACGTCCAGGGAGCGCAGGATGTCGGCGAGCTCGCGCCGGGAGGCCGGATCCAGGTTGGAGGACGGCTCGTCCAGGACGAGGATCTCCGGCCGCATGGCGAGGACGGTGGCGACGGCGACGCGGCGGCGCTGGCCGAAGGAGAGGTGGTGCGGCGGCCGGTCCGCGTACTCGGCCATGCCGACCTGCGTCAGCGCCTCGGTGACGCGTTCCTCCAGTTCGGCGCCGCGCAGCCCGGACGCGGCGGGGCCGAAGGCGACGTCCTCACGGACGGTGGGCATGAAGAGCTGGTCGTCGGGGTCCTGGAAGACGATGCCGACGCGGCGGCGGATCTCGGCCAGGTTGCGCTTCTCGACCGGGAGACCGGCGACCCGGACGGTGCCCGCGCCGGCGTCGAGGATGCCGTTGAGGTGGAGGACGAGGGTGGTCTTGCCGGCTCCGTTGGGGCCGAGCAGGGCGACGCGTTCGCCTCGGGCGACTGTCAGGTTCACTCCGAAGAGCGCCTGGTGGCCGTCGGGGTAGGCGTAGGCGAGGCCGCTGACCTCCAGGGACGGCGCGGGGGCGGTGGGCAGGCTCATAGGGTCCATCCCAGCAGACAGATGACGAGGGCGAGGACGGGGACCGTCGAGGCGTACGCCCACTGGGTTCGGGAGGCCGTCACCTCGTCGATGACCGGCATGGAACCGGTGTAGCCGCGGCTGACCATCGCCAGGTGGACGCGTTCGCCGCGCTCGTAGGACCTGATGAAGAGTGCGCCCGCGGATTTGGCCAGGACGCCCCACTGCCGTATTCCGCGCGCCTCGAAGCCCCGGGAGCGGCGGGCGATCGACATCCGCCGCATCTCGTCGGTGATCACATCGCCGTACCGGATCATGAACGAGGCGATCTGCACGAGCAGCGGCGGCAGTCCGAGCCGCTGGAGGCCGAGCAGCAGGGAGCGCAGTTCGGTGGTGGAGGCGAGGAGTACGGAGGCGGCCACCCCGAGGGTGCCCTTGGCCAGGACGTTCCAGGCGCCCCAGAGGCCGGGGACGCTGACGGAGAGGCCGAGGACATGGGTCTGCTCGCCGGGCACCACGAACGGCATGAGCAGGGCGAACGCGACGAACGGCACCTCGATGAGCAGCCGCTTGAGCAGGAGGCCCGCCGGGATGCGGGCCACAGCGGTGACGGCGCCGATCAGTACCGCGTACAGCGCGAACGCCCACACCGCCTCGCGCGGCGTCGAGACGACGACCACGACGAAGCAGAAGGCGGCCGCGAGCTTGCAGTGCGGCGGCAGGCCGTGGACGGGGGAGTGACCGTGCCGGTAGAGCTTGTGCGCATGGCCCGCGCCCATGTCAGACGGTCTCCCGGCCGTGCGAGGTGCCGACGGGCGCGTCGGGCGTACGGCGGCGGCGGACCACGTAGAAGACCCCGCTGCCGACCACGATCGTGGCACCGACGCCGATCACCCCGGCGAGGCCGCCGGAGATGCGGGCATCGGACACGTCCTTGACGCCGTAGTCGGCGAGCGGGGAGTCCTTGGCCGCGTGCTCCTCGGTCTTCTTGTCGATGCCCTGGTCGGCGGCGACCTTCTCCAGGCCGTCGGGGTTCGCCGAGGCGTAGAAGGAGACGAAGCCCGCCAGGACGAGGGCGGTGACCAGGCCGGTGGCCCAGATCCCCCGGTGGGAGCGGGCGGCGACCGGGGCGACGGGCTGCTGAGCGGGGGCGTCGACGAGCTCGCCGTCGACCCGGAGCTTGAGCGGGTTGGTGAGTCCGCGGGCGCCGTGGACCAGGTCGGGGCGTACGGCGAGGACGGCGCCGACGGTCAGCGCGGTGATCACGGCCTCGCCGATGCCGATCAGGACATGGACCCCGACCATCGCGGTGAAGACCTTGCCGATCGGGATGTCGGTGGTGCCGCCGATCCAGTAGATCAGCGTGAAGGCACCGGCCGCGGCCGGTACGGAGACCAGGGCGGCGACGAAGGACGCGGCGGTCACGGAGCGGCGGGTCCGCGGCAGCACTCGGAGCAGCCCGCGGAAGAGGGCGTACGCGACGACGGTGGTCGTGATGCCCATGTCGAGCACGTTCACGCCGAGCGCGGTGAGGCCGCCGTCGGCGAAGAGGATGCCCTGCATGAGCAGGACGACGGTGACGCAGAGCACGCCGGTGTACGGTCCGACCAGGATCGCGGCGAGCGCCCCGCCCAGCAGATGCCCGCTGGTGCCGGCGGCGACCGGGAAGTTCAGCATCTGCACGGCGAAGATGAACGCGGCGACGAGACCAGCGAGCGGCGCGGTGCGTTCATCCAGTTCACGGCGGGCGCCCCGCAGACTGACGGCGACGGCGCCCGCGGCGACGACTCCGGCGGCGGCGGAGACGGGGGCGTCGATGAATCCGTCGGGTACATGCATGGGGAGGCTCCGCTTCCTGCGATCCTGCGTTGCCGCGGACGATGTCGTGAACCGCTCAATGATAGGTCCTTGTTGCAAACGCTTCGCAAGAGTGGATACGTCACAGTTGGCGGCTCCCCGCTCCCCCTGCGGGAAATGTGGGACATTAGATGACAAAGAGGACAGACAGGAGGAGTCGGCCCATGCCCCCCGTGATCCATGAACAGGCCGAGGCCTGGCTCGTCAATGACACCCCCGACCTCCCGGCGGTCCCGGTCGACCTGCTGTACGACGCCGACGACGACCCGCGCACCGTCCATGTCGCCTTCCCGGGCGGCACCGACTGGGCCTTCAGCCGCGATCTGCTGGAGCGCGGGCTGCGCTCCCCCGCCGAACGCGGCGGCATCCGGGTGTGGCCGTGCGGCCGGACGCAGCTGGTCGTGGAGATCCGCTCGAAGGAGGGCGTGGAGGTGGTGCAGTTCGACAACGCGCCGCTGATCCGCTTTCTGCACCGCACCCACGGTGAGAGCGCCGCCGGACCCGCACACATGCCCCATACGGACGCATGACGCCCACGCACACACACCGCGTGGCACTCACACCATGACCCACCGCATGAAACCCGTGTGGTGACCCACCGCATGACACCCATCCGATAGCGCACCGCGTGACACCCATCCGACAGCGCACCGCGTGACACCCACGCGAGGGCGCACCGCATGACGGAAGCCCCCGTGCCGCTCGCACGGGGGCTTCCGTCATGGCCCCGGCCCCCATCCCCCCAGGTACCGGCGCATCCGGGGCCGCGCTCCGCTCGGACGCGGCCCCGGAGACTCTCCACGGCTCAGACGCGGGTCAGCTCGCGCTCGCCCCCGGCGTCACCGCCGCGCCCGTCCCGGCCGGTGCCGCCCTCGGACGTCTCGCCGAGCTGCTCGCGCAGCCTCTCGCCCTCCACGTCCACGTTCGGCAGGAGCCGGTCCAGCCGGCGCGGCAGCCACCAGGCACGCTTGCCGAGCAGGGCGAGGACCGCGGGCACGATCGCCATGCGGACCACGAACGCGTCGAAGAGGACGGCGATGGCGAGCCCGAAGCCGATCATCTTGACCATCTGCTCGCTGGACCCGATGAAGCCCGCGAAGACCGCGATCATGATCACGGCCGCGGCCGTGACGACCCGGGCGCCGTGCCGGAAACCGGTGACGATCGCCTGGCCGGGCTTCTCGCCGTGCACGTACGCCTCCCGCATCCGGGTCACGAGGAAGACCTCGTAGTCCATGGCGAGACCGAAGACCACACCCACCATGAAGATCGGCATCATCGACATGATCGGGCCGGTCTGTTCCACACCGAAGAGCGAGCCGAGCCAGCCCCACTGGAAGACCGCGACGACCGCGCCCAGGGCCGCGACCACCGAGAGCAGGAAGCCGAGCGCCGCCTTCAGCGGCACCAGCACCGACCGGAACACCAGCATCAGGAGCAGGAAGGCCAGGCCGACCACGAGCGCCAGGTACGGCACCAGCGCGTCGTTCATCTTCTGCGAGAAGTCGATGTTCATCGCCGTGGAGCCGGTGACCAGGACCTCGGCGCCGGTGCTGGACTTGATGTCCTTGCCGGAGTCGCGGATCGCGTGGACCACGTCCTCCGTCGCGGTGGAGCTCGGCCGGTCCTTCGGGATGACGGTGATCATCGCGGTGTCACCGGCCTTGTTGAACTGGGCCGGGGTGACGGCGACGACGCCCGGGATGCCCGCGATCTCGTCGGAGACCCGCTTGGCCGCGGTCTTGCCGTCGGAGCTGTTCGCGGTGTCGACGACGACCATCAGCGGCCCGTTGAAGCCGGGGCCGAAACCGTCGGAGAGCAGGTCGTAGGCGCGCCGCTGGGTGGTGCTGGTGGGCTGGGAGCCGTCGTCGGGCAGCCCCATCTCCAGGGAGGCGGCCGGTACGGCGACGACACCGAGGCCGATGACACCGGCCAGCAGCACCCAGACCGGCCTGCGCAGCACGAACCGGGCCCAGCGGGTGCCCATGTTCGGCTTCTCCTCGGCCGGGGCGGGTGCCGCGGCGGCCTTGCGCGCCTTGCGTCCCATGACCCGCTTTCCCGCGAAGCCCATCACCGCCGGGACCAGGGTGAGCGCGACGAGGACCGCGATCACGACCGTGCCGGCCGCGGCGACGCCCATCTTCGTCAGAATCGGGATGTTCACGACCGCGAGGCCGACCAGCGCGATGACGACGGTGAGACCGGCGAAGACCACCGCGGAACCGGCCGTACCGACGGCCCGCCCGGCCGCTTCCTCGTGCTCCCGGCCCTCGGCCAGTTCGGCGCGGTAGCGGGAGACGATGAACAGGGCGTAGTCGATGCCGACCGCGAGGCCGATCATCATCGCCAGGATGGAGGTGGTGGAGTCGAGGCCGAGCGGGTTCGCCAGCGCCGTGATCGTCGCGACGCCGATACCGACCCCGATCAGGGCGGTGAGCAGCGGCAGCCCGGCGGCGACCAGCGAGCCGAAGGTGATGACCAGCACCACCGCGGCGATCACGACACCGATGATCTCGGTGGCGCCGGTCTCCGGCATCGTCAGGAGCGCGTCACCGCCGATCTCCACGGTCATCCCGCTCTTCTGCGCCGCGTGGCCCGCGTCCTGGAGAGCGTCCCGGGTCGCGTCGGTCAGCTCCAACGAGGTGACCTTGTACGAGACCGAGACGTACGCAGTGGAACCGTCCTTGCTGACGGCACCGGCGGTGTACGGGTCGACGACCGCGGCAACCTGGTCCGAACCGGACTTCAGCTCGCGGATGACCTTGTTCACCTCGGACTTGTTCGCCGGGTCCGTCATCTTCTGGCCGTCCGGCACCTTGAAGACGACCCGGGCCGTCGCGCCGTCGGCGCTGACACCGGGGAAGCGCTGTTCCAGCAGGTCGAAGGCGCGCTGCGCCTCCGTACCGGGGATCGAGAAGGAACTGGAGGCGGCGGTGGAGGCGGAGGCGGCACCGAATCCGGCGAGCGCCAGCAGCGCCACCCAGACCAGGGCGACGTAGCGGCGGCGCCGGAAGGCGAACCGTCCGAGCTTGTAGAGGAATGTGGCCACGGAGGCGTACTCCCGGTCAGGTCGTGTGAGTGAAAAAGGGCGTGTGGAACCAGCCCGACGACGAGAGCGGCGTGTCAGGTGGGGCTTGGGGAGAGGGCCGTGCGGAAGGGGACGGGAGGGGTCAGAGTCCGAGAGCGGGGAGCATCACGGAGTCGACGTAGTCGGTGAGGAACGCCTGGTCGACGGGGCAGTCCTCGACCAGCTGCCGGGCGGCGAGGGCGCCGATCAGCATGTGCGGTACGTATTTCAGCGCCGGGTTGTCCGGACGCACTTCACCCCGGTCCACGGCCCGGCGCAGCAGCGTTTCGAGGCCGGTCACTTCCGGCTCGATCAGCAGGTCGCGCAGGGCCTGGAGCAGATCGGGATTGTCGTGGACGGCATGGCTCAGGCCCCGCATCAGCGCGGAGTTCTTCTCCATCTGGCAGTCGTCACTGCGGCCCAGCGCGGCGTGGAAGTCGCCGCGCAGCGATCCGGTGTCGATCTCCGCGAGGGACACCGGCTTGTTGTGCCGCAGGGCCTTGACGACCAGCTCGGGCTTGCTCCCCCACTGGCGGTAGAGGGTGGCCTTGCTGGAACGGGTACGGGCGGCGACGGCGTCCATGGTCAGGGCGTCGTAGCCGACCTCGCGGAGCAGGTCGAGCACCGCCGCGTACAGCTCGCTCTCACGCTCGGGTGTGAGCCGGCTGCGCGCCATGGGTCGACCTCCTGTCTCCGTTGTCCCGCGGTACGGGTGTCCCCCGTACGAGTGTCCTGGGGGTGCGAGTGAATCACACATCAGTCAATCGAACGAAACTGTTTCGTACACATCGACGATAACCCGCCCGCCGAGCGAAACGAAAGCGTTTCGTTTGTGTTCCGCACCACAAGTTGCCGAGGCCCATGCGCGCGGAAAGCATTGAAGGGTGAGTGACGACGTCGCGTATCTCCGTTTCCCGCACCTCCACGACGATCTGCTCTGCTTCGCGGCCGAGGACGACCTCTGGGTCGCCCCCCTCGCCCCGGAGGGGCAGCGGCCCGGCCGCGCGTGGCGGCTGACCGTCGACCGGACCAGGGTCGGCCACCCGCGGTTCTCGCCCGACGGAACCCGTATCGCCTACACGACCTGGCGCAGCCTCGACCCCGAGATCCATCTCGCGCCGGTCGAGGGCGGCCCGGCACGCCGGCTCACCTACTGGGGGTCCACGGACGCCCGGGTCTGCGGCTGGACCCCCGACCCGGGGGACGCCTCGCAGATCCTCGCCGTGTCCTCGCACAACCAGCCGTTCTCGCACGTCTCCTGGGCCTACACCCTCCCCACCGACGGCAGCCCCGGCGGCAAGCTGCCCTGGGGGCCCGTCTCCGACATCGCCGTCGCCGACATCGACGGCGAGCGGCGCACCCTGCTGCTGACCGGCAAACCACCGCACGAACCGGCCTCCTGGAAGCGGTACCGGGGCGGTGCCATGGGACGGCTGTGGCTGCACGGCAAGCGGCTGCTCCCGGACATCGGCGGCCACCTCGACTCGCCCCTGTTCGTCGGCGGCCGGATCGCGTTCCTCTCCGACCACGAGGGGGTCGGCAACCTGTACTCCTGCCGGCCCGACGGCAGCGATCTGCGCCGCCACACGGACCACGACGCCTTCTACGCCCGGCACGCGTCCAGCGACGGGCGCCGGGTCGTCTACCAGTGCGCGGGCGACGTGTGGCTGGTGGACGACCTGGCGTCGCCGGACGCGGTGCCGCGGAAGCTGGAGGTACGGCTCGGCGGACCGCGCGTCGGACGGCGTACGCACCAGGTGCCGGCCGCCACCAACGTCGACTCGCTGTCCGTCGACGAGACGGGCCGGGCCAGCGCCGTCTGCGTACGCGGCAGCCTGTACTGGCTCACCCACCGCGACGGCCCCGCCCGGACGATCGCCGACACCCCGGGGGTCCGGGTCCGGCTGCCCGGGATGCTCGGCAGCGGCGGCCTGGTCGCCTACGTCACGGACGCGGAGGGCGAGGACGCGATCGAGATCGCATACCTGCCGCGCGCCAGCGGCGACCGCGCACCGCGCCGGCTGGCCTCCGGACAGGTCGGCAGAGTCCAGGAACTGATCTCCGACCCGGACGGCGAACGCCTGGCTATCGCGACGAACGACGGACGGCTGCTGCTCCTGGACACCGACGAGGAGACATCCACGGGCGAGCCCGTGGAACTGATCCGCTCCATCAACGGCCCCGTCCGCGACATGGCGTTCTCCCCGGACGGCGCCTGGCTGGCCTGGTCGCACCCCGGGATCGGCCGTTCGCTGCGCCAGATCAAACTGGCCCGCATCCTGGGGACGGGATCACCGGTGATCGTCGACGTCACCAACGGCCGCTTCGAGGACGAGAATCCCGTCTTCACCGGCGACGGCCGCTACCTCGCCTTCCTCTCCTGGCGGGGTTTCGACCCGGTGTACGACGTGCACACCGGGGACCTCTCCTTCCCGCTGGGCTGCCGCCCGTACCTGGTGCCGCTCTCCTCGGCGACCCCCTCCCCGTTCGCCCTGTCCCCGGAGGGACGTCCGGCGGCGGGCGGGCTCGACCCTGCCGACGACGTTCCGGACACCGGTGCGGGCGAGGGGACGTCCACGGTCACGGTGGAGTTCGAGGGGCTGGAGAGCCGTGTGACGCCGTTCCCGGTCTCCGCGTCGAAGTACTCGGCCCTGCATCCGGTGAGCGGCGGCGGACTCGTCTGGCTGCGCTGGCCGATCTCGGGCGCGCTCGGCGAGACGTTCGCCAACCCGGCGGACATGTCGGGCCGTCCCACGCTCGAACACTTCAACATCTCCAAGGCCAGGAAGACCGAACTCGTCGGCCATCTGGACTCGTTCGCGGTCAGCGGCGACGCGACCCGGCTGGTCGTGATGGACGAGGGCGAGCTGCGCGCCGTCCCCGCCACCGAGATCGCCGACAGCGACTCGACGGTCTACCTCGACCTGCGCCGCATCCTGCACGACGTCGACCCGGCGGCGGAGTGGCGGCAGGCCTACGCGGAGGCCGGCCGCATCATCCGCGCGTACTTCTGGGAACCGGACATGTGCGGCATCGACTGGGACGGGGTGCTCGACCAGTACCGCCCGCTGGTCGAACGGGTCGCCTCCCCCGACGAGTTCGCCGATCTGATGCGCGAGGTCCTGGGCGAACTCGGCACCTCGCACGCGTACGTCTCACCGGCCCGCCGCAACGAGGGCCCGCCGCACTACCAGCGGGCGATCGGGCTGCTCGGCGCGAACCTGGTGTGCCGGGACGGCGACTGGACGATCCGGCGCATCCTGCCCGGCGACTCCTCCGACTCCAAGGCCCGTTCCCCGCTGGCCGGTACGGGCATCCGGGAGGGCGCGGTCCTCACCCATGTCGACGGCCGCCCGGTCGACCCGGTGGCCGGCCCGTACCCACTGCTCTCCGCGGCGGGCGGCACCACGGTCGAACTCACCTTCCGCCCGCCCGTCTCCCACCACCACCCTTCCGACGAAGGCCCTTCCATCCCTTTGATTCCCGACGCCGAGGGCCCGTCCCGCCGCGTCGCCATCGTCCCGCTGGTCGACGAACGCCCCCTGCGGTACCAGGACTGGGTGGCCAAGCGCCGTGAGGTGGTACGGGAGCTGAGCGGCGGCAAGTGCGGGTACCTGCACATCCCCGACATGGGCGGCTCGGGCTGGGCCCAGTTCAACCGGGACCTGCGCATGGAGGTCTCACGCCCGGCCCTGATCGTCGACGTGCGCGGCAACGCGGGCGGCCACATCAGCGAGTTGGTGGTGGAGAAGCTCACCCGCACGATCCTCGGCTGGGACCTGACCCGCAACGCCCAGCCCGTCTCGTACGCCTCCAACGCCCCGCGCGGGCCGGTGGTCGCCCTGGCCGACGAGGCGACGTCCTCCGACGGCGACATGATCACCGCCGTGTTCCGGCTGCTGAAGCTCGGCCCGGTGGTGGGCCAGCGGACGTGGGGCGGCGTGGTCGGCATGACCGGACGGCACCGGCTGGGCGACGGCACGGTGATCACGGTGCCGATGAACGCGGCCTGGTTCGACACCTACGGCTGGTCGGTGGAGAACTACGGCGTCGAACCGGACCTGGAGGCCCTGCGCACCCCGCTCGACTGGGCCGAGGGCCGGTACGCGGTACTGGACGACGGGGTACGGATGGCGCTGGACCTGCTGGCCGAACACCCGGCCGCGACCCCGCCGACGTACGACAACGTCCCGGACCGGCGGCGTCCGCCCCTGCCGCCGCGGTAGAGGGACCGCTCCGCGGCGGGACGGGACGAAGCGGCCGCCCCGCACCCGATCCCGTTCCCGACCCCGCACCCGACCCCGTTCCCGCACAAGTGATCTGCCTCACGCCCTGTCACAGCGATACGTCACCCGGTGTCTTCATGCCGAAAACGGGCAACGGACGGAGACACCATGAACAAGAACACCGACGTGGTCGTGATCGGCGGAGGTTACGCGGGCGTCACCGCGGCCAACCGCCTGGCACGCCGCGACGACGTGTCCGTGACGCTGATCAACCCGCGCCCCGACTTCGTCGAACGCATCCGCCTGCACCAACTGGTCGGCGGCAGCCATGACGCGGTCGTCGACTACGGGAAAGTCCTGGCCGGGAGCATCCGGCTGGTGGTCGACAGCGTGGCGGCGATCGACGCGGCCGGGCGCGGCGTGGCACTGACGTGCGGCGGAACGGTCGGCTACGACTACCTGATCTACGCGGTGGGCAGCGGCAGCGCCGAACCGGACGTGCCCGGCGCGGCGGAGTTCGCCCACCCGATCGCCACCCTGGAAGAGGCCCGGCAACTGCGGCCGGTCGTCGATGCCGCGCCCGCGGCGGCCCCGGTGACCGTGGTCGGATCGGGTCCGACCGGCATCGAGACCGCCGCCGAACTGGCGGAGGAGGGCCGCGCCGTGACCCTGGTCTGCGGCCAGGTGCTCGGCCCGTATCTGCACCCCCGGGGCCGGCGCTCGGTCGCCCGGACCCTCGCCGGACTCGGTGTGACCGTGCTCGAAGGCCCCGGCGCGAGAGTGGCGGCCGTGACCCGCGATGCCGTACGGCTCGACGACGGCCGCGAACTCCCCAGCCGGGTCACCGTCTGGGCCACCGGATTCGGCGTGCCGGACCTGGCCGCCCGCAGCGGGCTGAGCACCGACGCCGTGGGCCGCCTGCGCACGGACGAGACGCTGACGAGCGTGGACGACGCGCGCATCGTCGCGGCCGGGGACGCGGCGGCACCGGCGGACGCACCGTTCCGGATGAGTTGCCAGGCCGCGGGCCAGCTGGGCTCGCGCGCCGCCCGCACGGTGCTCAGCCGGATCGCGGGCGAGCAACCCGCACCCCTCACCCTGCGGTTCGCCGGACAGTGCATCAGCCTGGGCCGTCGCACCGGGATCTTTCAGTTCGCTTACCTGGACGACCGCGCGAACCCGTTCTACCTGGGCGGCCGCCCCGGTGCGAAGCTGAAGGAGTTCGTCTGCAAGTTCACCGTCAAGCAGCTGGCGAACGAGGCACGCAAGAGCGGTCCGCGGCCCGGACGCGGCAAGGCACCGGCCACCGCCGAGCGGGTGGCCTGAGGGCCGGGCCCGAGAGCCGAGAGAGAGCCGAAGAGAGGCGAGAGTGAACGACGACCACGACGACCACGACGGCCACGACGACCGCGCCACCACCGACCCGGCGACCGAGGCTTTCGTCGCCCACCGCAACCTGCTCTTCACCGTCGCCTACGAGATGCTCGGATCGGCGGCCGACGCGGAGGACGTCCTCCAGGAGACCTGGCTGCGGTGGATCGAGGTCGACCCGGGGCAGGTCCGCGACCAGCGCGCCTACCTGGTCCGGATCACCACCCGGCAGTCGCTCAACCGGCTGCGCACGCTGTCACGCCGCAAGGAGGCGTACGTCGGCCCCTGGCTTCCCGAACCGGTGCTCACCGCGCCGGACGTGGCCGAGGACGTCGAGCTCGCCGAGAGCGTGTCGATGGCCCTGATGCTCGTCCTCGAAACCCTGTCGCCGACGGAGCGCGCCGTCTTCGTGCTGCGCGAGGTCTTCGACGTCGGCTACGACGAGATCGCCGCCGCCGTCGACAAGAGCCCCGCGGCCGTCCGCCAGATCGCACACCGCGCCCGCCGTCACGTCGATGCCCGCCGCCCCCGCGCGGCGGTCTCGGCGAGCGAGACCCGGGCGGCACTGGAGTCGTTCCGGCGCGCACTCGAAACCGGGGACCTCCAGGGCCTCCTCGACGTGCTCGCCCCCGACGTCGTCCTCGTCAGCGACGGCGGCGGCGTCAAGCAGGCGGCGCGGCGGCCGGTCATCGGCGCCGACAAGGTGGCCCGCTTCATCGTCGGCACCTCGGGAAAGACCACCGGCGTAGTCAGCGTCGGCCCCACCCTGGTCAACGGCAACCCGGCACTCGTGCTGCGCCTGGACGGCGAGATCGACGGCATCCTGGCACCCCGGGTCGAGGACACCCGTATCACCGGCCTCTACTACGTACGCAACCCGGAGAAGCTGACCCGCATCGAATCCGAGACCCCGCTCACCCTGCGGTGAACGCCCTTCGCCGCCGCTCACCCCCGCACGACCGAGGAGCGGACCGACGGCTCCGGTGTGCTGCCACACCACGCCCATCAGCACGTCGGCGCCGGTGGCGCGGCTCGTGGTGAGCGCTTGGGCCGTGGTATCCGCCGCATCATGGGCTTGTTGGAGGACCGAGGCGAGGGTCCGGCTCAGCGTCCACGTGTGGGGGTCGACGCCCTGGAGGGCGAGTTGCCCGTCCCACGACTCCCACGGGGCGGCAATTGAGGCACAGAGCCGTTCGACGATGTAGGAGGGCGGCCCCCTCCGTAGATCTCGGCGCACCACTCCAGGAGTTCCATCAGGACGCGGGTCGGGAGCTGCATCAACTCGTCCTCGACCCCGGCGCCCTTGAAATTTACGGCGACCCCGTCCGCCCCCGCGCGGTCGTCGTCGAACTCCGCGCGTTCCTCGCCGCGCTGATGACACCCTAAGTCCCGTGCGGAGTTCTCCCGGTACGTCGTCATCAGGGCCGACGAGGTCATCGGCACCTACACAGATGCTCCGGAGCTGGACAACATCGAGCCATGCGAGGTCACCAGAGCCCGCCCCGAGCTTCTGTTGTTGCTCAATGATGCGCGCGTAGCCGTCAAGGATTTCGTCCCCCATGACCTCGGGGACGAACGCAATCTCGATTTCTCTGAGCTCGGCGATGTGAGGTTCGGTGTTGAGCGTGAATGACTTCCTGGCCACGGGTGGGCCCTTTCTCCCGTGCGTGCGCCCGGCCCAGAACCAGCGGCGTACGCGTAGCGCAGACGTCGGTGGAAGCCCCATCGCTGCGCCGGCTTTGCCGCAGCTTGCTATCCGGCGTAGGTGCGCCGATTCGCCCCGCCCCGAGGGGGCGACTTCCTCTTCACTGGCCCATGGGAGACTCGTCACATGACCCCCAGGCCCGTCTCCCGTGTCATCGCACTGACCGTGATCGCCACTCTTGGCTCGCTCTCTCTGTCCGCCTGTGGCAGCGGCAAGTCCGGAGGCGGCGGTCAGACGAACTACGTATCGAGCACGGACGGCATCTCAACGGTTGCCAAGGGAGAGCGGAAGCCTGTCGGCCCGATCAGGGGCGAGACCATCCAAGGCAAGCACCTCGACGTCGCCGACTTCCAAGGCAAGGTCGTCGTGATCAATGCCTGGGGTTCCTGGTGCCCACCCTGCCGGGCCGAAGCCCCATACTTCAACAAGGTCGCCAAGGAAATGAAGACCAAGGATGTCGAATTCGTTGGCATCAACGCCCGCGACGGCAACAAAAGTCTATCCAAGACATTTGAAGACGACTTCGATATGGCATACCCGAGCCTGTACGACCCGACTGGAAAGCTGCTCCTGTCAGGATTCCCCAAGGGCACAGTGAGCCTTCAGTCCATTCCATCCACTGTAATTCTGGACAAAAATGGAAAGATAGCAGCCAGGGCACTCGGCTCAATCGATGACAACAAACTACATAAGATGATCGACCCTCTCGTGAGGGAGAACTAAACCAACTGGCCAGCACTGGCCACCGAGGCGCACCAAGCGCCCAGGGGCATCGACGCGGCACTCCAACCCAGGTACGAGGATTTCGCCCTCGACATCGACCGGCACAGCTCGGCACAATTTATGGCACCTGCCGGAAAGCATCGGGGGATCCGCATGCCGCGATGGAACCGGTGGGCGCCGGCAACTCGCACCACACCGTCTTGCCGCGCACGCCCTGATCCACCCCCCACCGCAGCGACAACGCGTCCACGAGCACCAGCCCCCGCCCCGACTCGTCACCGCCCGCCGCGCTCCGCATCGCCGGCCAGGCACACGGCTCGGGATCGCTCAGCTCGACGCGGAGACGACCGGTGCACGTGCCGCTGACCCGGAGCGTGACCGGTGTTCCCTCGCCGAGATGCACGATCACATTGGTCAGCAACTCGCTGACGCAGAGCAGCAGATCAGACGAATCCGCACCCCCACACCGCTCCCGCAGGGTGCGCCGCACCTCCGGTACGGCCTTCGGCACGGCGAGCAGATCCACCGCGATCGGCAGCGGGCTCATCCTCCGGCCGCCGTACGCAGCACCTCGGCCAGCCGACGCGCGGTGACCGCATTGCAGTTCCCGAGCGCGACCAGCGGCGGCCGGGGCGCCCACCAGGCGAGCGTCAACGGGTCGACACCCAGCGAGGGCAGAGCGATGCCGTGCGCCGCGAACGCGGCGCGGAGCGCGTCGATATCCGTGCTGATGTCGTAGCCGGGTGCGTCGTGAGTCGGGTCGTTCATAAGGGGCCGCACACCTTTCGTTGCGTAGTGTGACGAACCCCTCACACGCTGCCGCACCGGCCTCTACCTTGAAAGAGTTTCCCGCTCCACAACGCACAGCGCGAAAGGTGGTCAAGAGTGGCTACGCGCAAGGAGGTCGACGGCTCGGCGGGCGTCCCGCAGTTCTACGGCAAGGAACTCCGCTTCAAACGGGAGGAGGCGGGCCTGACCCTGGAGAAGCTGGTGGACAACAGCTTCTACGGCATCACGTACCTGAGCGAGATCGAGCACGGCCATCGCCGCATGCCAGCGGATCTGGCACAGCATGTGGACCGGGTGCTGGGGACGGACGGGTTCTTCCAACGGCGGTGCGAGGACGTGCGGAAGGCCCGGCAGGGCGCCCATGCCGCCTTCTTCGCTGCGGTTGCGGAGGCGGAGACGCGAGCCCGAACCATCGGCGAGTGGTCCGGCACCCTGATCCCAGGGCTGCTACAGACCAGTTCGTACGCCTGCGCTGTTATCCGCTCCACGCACTCCCTGGACACGCCAGAGGAGATCAAGGCCAAGATCGACGTCCGGATGCAGCGATCGCAGCTCTTCGACAACCCGAAAAAGCCCGAATACTGGGTGGTTCTGCACGAGTCCCTGGTACGCCATCCCATCCTCCCACCTGCGAAAATGGCCGAGCAGCTGGACCACATTGCCGCCCTGGTCCGGCGCAGCCGCATCGTTGCACAGATCCTTCCGTGGAATGGCCCGACCCGCCCCCTCACAGAGCTGCCGCTCTTCTTCATGGACTTCGACAACGAGCCGCCGCTGCTCTACACCGAAGGTCCCTACCACGGTCAGACAATCGATGATCCGTCCCTCCTGACGCAGTACCGCAAGGCATACGATCGGCTGAGGGCCGCCGCCTTGCCGCCAGAGGTGTCCCTCGCCCTGATCGAGAAGGCGGCTGAGGAGTACCGGCATGGCCAGCATCGACCTTGACCTCAGCATCGCAACCTGGCGCAAGAGCAACTACAGCAACGGCAGCGGTGGTGACTGCCTCGAAGTCGCCGAGAGGTTCGCCATCTGGCGCAAGAGCAGCTATAGCAACGGTAGCGGCGGCAACTGCCTCGAAGTCGCGGACGGACACCCCGGCATCGTCCCCGTCCGCGACTCCAAGCGCCCCGAAGGACCGGCCCTCGTCATCGCCGCATCCGCCTGGACTCCGTTCGTCGAGGCCGTCAAGGCGGTCTGACCGCAGTGCGGCTCTTTTAAAATCGACTGGCCGCAGAACGACAACAGGTGGGAGGGCGTGATGACTTGTCAGGTCGCCGCAGTGAGCCGTAACGAGGTGTACTCGTTCAGCAAGCCCAATCGCGATTCCATCACGCTGCTCACGGGGCTCGGAGTGGAAGGAGACGTTCACGCAGGTGAGACGATCCGCCACCAGTTCCGCATGACCTACGAGCCGGACCTGCCAAACCTGCGCCAGGTCCACCTGATGCACGAGGAACTCTTCGACGAGCTCGCACTCAAGGGCTTCAAGGTCTCTGCGGGGGAGCTCGGCGAGAACATCACCACGCGCGGGGTGGACCTGTTGGGCCTGCCCACCGGGGCTCTGCTCCATCTCGGAGAGCAGGCGGTGCTTGAGGTGACGGGACTGCGTAACCCGTGCTCGAAGATCAACGACTTCCGCAAGGGGCTGCTCGGTGAGGTCTTCACCATGGACCCCGTGTCCGGCGAGTTCACATTCAAGTGTGGCGTGATGGCTGTGGTCCGCCGTGGAGGGATCGTCCGCCCCGACGATTCCATCCAGGTCGAAACCCCGCCCGTTCCCCACCGCTCGCTGGAACGAGTCTAGGTTCTTGTTCCGTGGTCATCGGCGTGCCCGGATGAGTATGGCGGCGAGGTGGAGTGCGGCCTGGTAGACGATGGACCGGCCCTCATCTTCGCCGCGGCCGGTCCGCCGCTGTCAGAGGTCGTCCCTACACTGTCGGCCCATGGGACTTTCGATATCGGTCGGGCTCCTCTACGACCAGGCCCGCAATGACGCCGAGGGCCTCGACTACCACCGCCGTGCCTTCGCCCGGCTCAGCCAGGCCCTCATGGCGGAGGGAATCAGCTGGCACGAGTCGGAGGTCACCGACCCGCCTCGTGCCCATACCTTCTCCGGCGGCTTCCCCTACGGGTACCTGACCCAGCTGCGCCGCATCCTGGTGCTCGCGAACCTCGGCGAACCTGTCACGCCGGCCCTGGCGGTCAGCCAGCACCAGTACGACCACGACTGCGAGAAGATCCAGGACGAGACGTCGATGTTCGCCTCCCATCTGCTCTGCCACTCCGACAGTGCCGGCTACTACGTGCCGGTCGACTTCGCCGATCCGCTCTTCCTCCCTGCCGAGGCGAAGGTCGAGGGTGCTGGAATGGTCGGCTCCAGTCAGCGCCTGCTGGCTGAACTCTCGGGCATCGCACCGTCGATCGGCATCGGCCTCGACGACAAGGGCGTTCCCTCCGATCCGGAGGAGACCGGGCCGGCCGTGGGTCCTGCAACCGACGGGCCGTTCGAGACGGAGCGTTTCGCCTGGCATGCGCTCTACCAGGCATGCCGGGCGAGCATCACCGGCGGCCACGCCATCGTGTTCCACTGACGTCTTCTCGGCGTTGACCATTGTGGTCGAGTTCGAGATGTGGTCGAGAACGAGGGTGGCACCGGCGATGCCCGCTGCTCCCGGGGTTACCGGGTCGGCTTGTTCCGGGGAGAGGAGAGCGTCACTTGACGTCGACGTAGTCGCCGGCCGCGGTCGCGCCGCCGGTTGTGTTCGTCTCACCGAAGGTCCAGCGCCAGTAGCCGTCGGCGGAGGCGGTGACCGTGGTCTTCAGGACGCCGGTCGAGTTCGCCGTCACGATCTTGACCGTGTTGTACGTGCTGGTACCGGCCTTGCGGAACTGAAGCTTGGCCGCCTTGCCACCGAAGGCGGTGTACTTGTGCTTCACCCAGTCCGCGCGGGTGATCTTGCCGGTGACGGTGAGCTTGCCGCCCTTGGCGACGGGCTCGGGCGAGGCGTCGACGGTGACCTTCGCCGCACGCTTGACCCGCACGGTGGGCGAGAGGGGCAGATACTCCTCGCTCTTGAGCCCGCCCTTCGCGTTCCAGATGCGTACCCAGACGGCGCTCTTCCAGGTCGTGGCGTCGTTGTTCGAGTCGAGGGTGTAACGCGGGTCGATGTACAGCGAGCCCTCGCAGTCGGCGGCCACGGAGCCGGTCCCGCAGGCGGTGAGCCCCATGTAGATGGCCCCGCGCTCCGAAGCCTTGGCGGGGGTGGTGTCGTGGTACAGGAACAGGGAGGTGTTCACGTCGGACTGCTTGAGGCCGGACGGCCACGACACGTGGTACGTGAAGGTGGGCCTGACCTCTGCGGACGTGCCCACGATGATGGACTTGCCCTTGTTCAGGACCAGGTTCGACACCTTGACGCCGGTGTCCGCCGCCTGCGCGGGCGGCGCGGTGAATGCCCCCAGGGCGAGCGTTCCCGCGACCACGACCGCGAAGCCGGATCTGCCTGCGCGCATGCGCAACCTCTTGTTGGTGAGGGACTGGTATGAGTCCGGTATGGGAAGAATGAATCGCCGCAGATTAACAGCCGTCGGACAGTGGCCGGTTCGAGAGGGCCGGGCTCGAACCACTGGCCCGACAGCCTCGTCCCATCCGTGGGCGACGGCCCCGTCCGGCCCACGGCCTCAGTCCTGGCTTCGTGATCACGTCACCGGCCGGCAACAGCGCTGTCCTGGGACGAAGACACCGGACCCCTTCGGCCCACAGCCCCTCGTAGTGGTCGAGCGAGCACCGAGAAGCCGAGACCGCTTCGGCCTCAACCACTGATCACCAAGGGGATTTCATGTCCGGCAACCGTCGCCCGATGGCGGCCGATGACCGGCACGTCTACGTCCTGGTCGGCATCGTCGAGCACAAGGTGCCCCGCCCGACTGACGCCGGCCTCACCGCCACGAGCGACACCATGAGACCGCGTGGTGCAGTCCATGAGGTGTGCCGGGGCGGCCCCGGACAACGCTGCCACGGAGCCGCCTACCGTCTGCCGCAGGCACAACGCTGCTGCGGAGTCGCCTACCGTCTGCTGCCGGCCTGACGGCCCGGCCTCACTTCAGGTGCCGGCCGAAGAACCGGTCCCCGTCGTCCACCTCGAACCACGGGGTGCCGGCGTGCCCGCCCATATTGGCGTGCAGCGTCTTCTCCTTGGTGCCGAAGGCGTCGAACAGGTCCAGGGCCCGCTGCCGGGGGTTCCCTTCGTCGTCCCACTGCAGCAGGAACAGCAGCGGGATGGTGACCTGCCGAGCCTCCTCGCGCTGGGCGCGGGGCACGTAACCCCCGGCGAAGAAACCGGCGGCCGCGATGCGCGGTTCGGCCACCGCCAGCCGAATGCCGATGGCGGTCATCCCCGAATACCCGACCGGGCCGCCGATCTCGGGCAGCGAGAGGAGGGCGTCCAGAGTGGTCCGCCATTCCGGGACCGCCTTCTTGACCAGCGGGCCGACGAAGGACTCGAAGATCTCGTCGACCGGCTCGCCGGCCGCCATCGCCCGGCGAAGGGCGGCGCGAGCCTGCTCATCGACGGCGGAACGGGGCCGGTCACCGTGCCCGGGATGGTCGATGGCGGCCACCGCGTAGCCGTACGCCGCAGCGTGCCGGGCCCGGGCCACCAGCCGCGGCTCCCGCTTGTGCAAGCCGCCGTTGTGGCCGATCAGGATCAGCGGGGCCGGTGCGGATCCAGGCAGCGTCCACAGGATGCCGGGGATCTCGCCGAGGGTGAATTCGCGTTCGAGGACGCCGTCGTCGAGGCGCTGTTCAGAAGTGAATCGCATGGTCGTGCCTTTCGGGAGTGCTCTTGAACGGCGCTCCCGGACGACCTATCGCCCGACCGTGACCCCGGAGGGGAGCACCCATGTCAATACGTTCACGGGTACCACCTCCTTGTTGTCTCGCACGGACTCCGGAAAAGTAGCAGTGGTCGCCATGGTCTGCCAAGCGGTTATTGCGGAGGCTCCGGGGCCCGCCGCGAAGGCGGTCACGCAAGGGCGGCCATGTGGATCACGCGGCTCATCGGTGCCGGAGTGTTTCGCAGTCGCGGGCCGGTCGGCGGTGGTGCGTGAGCCGGCCAAGGGGGCGTTCGACGACCCGGCGTCGGGGTTGGGCGTCCGATATCAACCTGACCAGGCCCTACTGGGTGGTCACACAGGGTGGGTCGTAGGGCAGTTGGAAAAGGTATCGGCTCCATTGCTGCCGGCTCAGGGCGCCGGAGCTCCCGGCGCAGATACGGCTGATGGCGGTCTCGACCTTCAGGTCCCAGAGCGTGGCCACGCCGTCGTCGGTGGTGGCAGCCAGGGTGTGACCGTCCGGGCTGAACGCCAGAACGGCGACGAATCCGGTATCCACGGTCAGCGGGCGGCCGATGGCGGTGGGGTGGTCGGGATCGGTGACGTTCCACAGGTTGATGGTGCCGTTGTCGGTGTGGCCGGCCGCTGCGAGGGTGTGCCCGTCCGGGCTGAATGCCACCGACCACAGGCTGCCGCCGGGGACAGTCAGGGGGCTGCCCCTGCGCGTGAGGTGGTTGGGGTCGGTGGCATTCCACAGGGTGACGGTGCCGCGGCTGTTCCCGGTGGCGAGCGTGCGGCCGTCCGGGCTGAACGCCACCCAGGTGCCGGTGGCGGTCGGCTGGTCGATCTGTTCTCCGATGCGGACCCCGGGGTCCGTCGCACTCCACAGTCCGACGGTGCCGTTGCTGCCGTCGCCGCCGGCCGCCAGCATCGTGCCGTCGCGGCTGAACGCCAGGGATTTGACGAACGACGTGTCGGAATTGGAGATGCTGGGCTGGGCGTCGGGGTGTGCGGGGTCGCTGACGTCCCACAGGGCGATGCGGCCGAACTTGTCGTCGCCGGCCGCGGCCAGGGTGTGGCCGTCGGGGCTGAACGCCAGGGAGAAGATGAGCCCGTTCGCCCCGGTGAGGGTCTCAGGGAGGGGAACGGGATGGCTGGGGTCGGCGGTGTTCCACAGGTGGACCTTGCCGGCGCTGTCGCCCGCGGCCAGGGTGCGCCCGTCCGGGCTGAACGCCACGGCGTCGACCGGGTCCTCGGGGCCGGTGAGCGGATCACCGCGGGGAGCGGGGTTGTTGGGGTCGGCGGTGTTCCACAGTGAGACGGTCTTGTTCTGGTTTCCGGCGGCCAAGGTGCGCCCGTCGGGGCTGAACACCACGGATGCCACATTGCCGCCGGCGCCGATGATCCGGGTCGGCGGCAGATTCCACAGATCGACGTTGCCGTCGCTGTTCCCGGCGGCGAGGGTGCGGCTGTCGGGGCTGAACACCACGTCGGTGACCGCGTCGCCGGGACCGGTCAGCGGCCGGCCCAGAGGACCGATGGCCCCGGGGTGGGTGACGTTCCACAGATGGATGGTGTGGTCGGCGCTGCCGGCCGCCAGGGTGTGGCCGTCGGGGCTGAACGCCACCGACATGACGGGCTGGGCGGGACCCGTCAGCGGCTTGCCCAGGGGGGCGGGGTGGCCGGGGTCGGCGACCTTCCACAGGTGGACCTTGCTGTCGCTGGATCCGGCAGCCAGGGTGCGGCCATCGGGGCTGAACGCCAGCGAGTTGACGCGATGCCCGGCCTTCAGGGAACGGCCGCGGCCGGGGTGGGCCGGGTCGGTGGTGTTCCACAGGCTGATGGTGCCCGCGTCGTCCTTGCATGCGGCGGCCAGGGTGTGCCCGTCGGGGCTGAACGCGACACGATGGGAGAAGACATCGGGGCAGTCGAGGTTCAGGGGCGCTTTCGCGGGCTTGACGTCGTCGGGGCGGGTGACGTTCCACAGGCTGACGAGTCCGGCGTGCCATCCGGCGGCCAGGGTACGGCCGTCGGGACTGAACGCCAGCGATTCGACGCTGCTCAAGGCGTCCCAGCCCTGAATGGCGGGACTCCTCAGCCGGCCGAGCAGGACGGGGTGGCTGGGGCTGGTCAGGCTCCACAGGTCGACGAATCCGCCGGAACCGGCGTCGCCGTTGTGGCTGGTGTGGCCGCCGACGGCCAGCACCTGGCCGTCCGGGCTGAACTCAAGCGACAGGATCGAATTGACGGAACGGTCCACGGGTACGGGTTGGCCCAGCGCCACCGGACGGCCGGGATCGGAGACGTCCCACAGCCGGACGAGGTTCTGGTTGACGTTCCCGGCCGCCAGCATGTGCCCATCGGGGCTGTAGGCCACGGTGTACACCGCGCCGCGCGGGCCGGGAAGCCGTGTGTCCAGCGGTGTGTTCTGGGTCGTGATGAGCCGGGACGCCGCCTCCGGGGTCGGGTCCATACGGTAAGCGGTCAGCGCGAGTTGGGCGGACAGCGAGGGATCGGTCGGCGCCAGTTGCACGGACGCGGAGGTGACGGCGGCGTTGATGGCCTGGTCGCGGGAGTGCAGGGCGCGGGTGGCGGCGTCCCGGGCGTTGGACTCCTGCCGGAAGGCGAACACAGCGGCCAGCGAGGCGACCACGGCCAGGGCGGTGATGGTGGCGACCGCGGCGCGCCGGAGCCGTTGCCCGCGCCGCTGGTGGTGGCGGGCGGCTGCCAGAAATGCCCGGGCGGCGCCGCTGAGTTCCGGCCCGTGCGTTTCGGCCCAGGCGAGGGCGGCCTCCAGGCGGTTGCCGCGGTACAGCGCGGCTGCCTCCCGGCCGGCCTGTTCCCAGAGCGCGGCCGCCTCTTCCAGATCCTGTCGTACGAGGTTCCCGTTGCGGTCGTGCTCGATCCAGTCCCGCAGCCGGGGCCAGGCGCGGATGAGCACCTCATGTGTCATCACCACCGTGTCCTGGTCCCGGGTCAGCAGCCGGCCACGGGTGAAGTCGTCCAGGACTCTGGCGGCCGCTTCCCGGTCCGGCGCGTGACGCAGCAGCTCGTCGTACCGGACGCGCCGGCGGCTGTCGTCGGCGTCGCGTCCCACGATGACGAGCCGCAGGAACACCCACCGTGCGGCCTCGTGGCAGGGCGGCGGCAGGGTGTCGTAGAGCCTGTTCGCCGTGGTGGCGATGGCGCCCTGGATGCCGCCGGTGACGCGGTATCCGTCCACGGTGAGCGTGTGGCCGTGGCGCTGCTGCCAGGTGGCCCGCAGCGCGTGTGCGAGCAGCGGCAGCCGACCCGTGGTGCTCGTACCGACCGGTCCGCCGGCCGCCCCCAGATCCGCCAGCAGCACCTCGACCAGGCCGTCTTCGACGTCGAGTCCCACGTTGTCGGCCGGGCGGCGGATCGCGTCCTTGAGTTCGTCCTCCGTCATCGGCTCCAGCAGGACCGGTCCGGCCCGGAGCGCCGCCCGGAGTTGCGGATGGGCCGTGCACGCGGCATAGAAGTCCGCGCGTACTCCCAGCATCACGACCGCACCGCCCGTGGGCCGGGCCAGACGGTCGAGCACGTCGATGAGCCACTGCCGTTCGGTCTCGTCGCCGCAGGCCGTGAAGATCTCCTCGAACTGGTCGACCACGACGACCAGGCCCGCGGAGGGGGGCTCCCCGGTGGGCGCCGGATCGGCGGCTCCGGTGATCTCGCGCAGCTCGGCGAGGCACCGTGCGGGATCGGCCCGCCACGCCGGTGCAGTGCGCCGGGCGGTCTCGTCGTCGAGCCCGGCGGCGGCCGCCAGTGCCAGGGCCGGGGCTGCCGTCGGGGTCAGCAGCAGCCGCGGCCAGGTGCTCGATCCCGCCACCGGAAGCCGGCCGTCGTCCAGGGCCGGCAGTACCCCGGCCGCGAGCAGGGACGACTTCCCGGCCCCCGAGGGGCCGATCAGCACCAGTGGGCCACCCTCACGCATCCGGGCGTCCATCCGCTCGCACACGAGGTGAACCATGCGCTCACGGCCGTAGAACCACTGCTTGTGCTGCGCGTCGAACGGGACCAAGCCCGGGTACGGGCACAGCACTTGGTCGGCGCCGGGGCCGGGCACGGTTCTGCGCCCCTCGTCGCGGAGGCGAACGTGGAGGTCGCGGCCGGCCTGGAAGACACTGCCGCCGCCGGTCGCGCTCGCCTCCTGCCGTCTCGGCTGCCAGGGGGGCGGCCCGTCGGGGGGCGAGGCATCGGTGCTGCGTTCCGTCACGCCTGTCCGCCCCTGGTGACGTTCATGTCCCGGCCGGCCAGGAACGCGTCGCCGCCGGAGACGTGTGCCTCCAGCGTCATCGAGCCCGTGATCTGCTGTTCCGGGGTTCCGGCAGCGCGCAGTTCCCCGCCGAGCAGCGCGCGCAGCTCGTCGACGGCGTCCGGCCGCGTGGCCATGAGCCGGATGATGCGGGCCTGCCACTCGGCGACCAGCAGCCCCTGGAGCTCCCCGTCGTCGCCCGTCTGCTGTGCCCGCAGCAACTCGCCTCGTGCATCGGTGAGTTCCTCCTCGACGCGCTCCGGGTGCGCGGAGCGCCACAGCGCCAGGACCGAGGACTTGACCGCGCTCCAGCCATCCGTCGCCAGCAGATCGATCAGGCGCGCCGCGGCTGCCGATGCCAGGCCGGCGAGTTCCACACTCGTCTCCATGTCTTCTCCTTGTCCTTTACCGCCCGTGGGCCGCGATCGCGGTCATGGTCAGGTGGGAGGCGATGAACACGCGGTCACCGCCCACCGTCCACATGAACCCCACGTCCGGCTGCCCGGGGTCCCTGTATTTCCACCGGGCCCTGCCGGTGGCCGCGTCGATGGCCCACAGCGTCTTGGCGCTGTCGGTGGCGAAGACGGTGTCGGCCGAACACTGCGCGCTCTTGCCGGAAAGCCTGAGGGAGGCGTTGAACAGGTTGGAACCGCCCATGTCGTTGGCGCCATCAAGCACCGCGACCCACCGGAGCGTGCCGTCGGCCACGGCCAGGGCGGCCAGGTCGCTGCCGACCGGTACGTAGACGGTCGCGCCGTCCAGGCTGGAGAACGGGGCGCCGATCCGGACCTGGTCCCCATTCTTCGCATCGAAGCGCTGATGCCACTTCTCGTTGCCCGTGGCCGCGTCGACGGCGAACAGCGTGTCGCCGTTGCCGCCGGCGAACAGGAACAGCCCGGCGGCGTAGCACGTCAGCGGCCAGCCGGTGGTGAAGTAGTACGCGGCGTGCGGGACGGATACCTTCCAGCCGCGGGCACCCTTCCTGCCGGCGTCGATCATCTGGACGCGGCCGGGTTTCTTGCCCGGAACGGCCGAGGTGGCCAGCAGATGAGAACCGGAGGGCGGCACGAGCACGTTGTTGATGTCCGTGCCCTTGACCCGCCACAGTCCCTTGCCGGTCGCGGCGTTGAACGCACGGATGTAGCCGGTGGTCGGAGACCTGGCCGAGAACGACCCGGACGTCTGAAGCAATTGCCCGCATACGTACACCGTGTTCCCCGCGACTGCCACATAGTTGCTCAGGTACCTCGCCGCATGCGTGCCGCCGCCGGGATCGACGTCGGCAGGCTTGGTCGCCCACTTCACCTTCCCGCTGGCGGCGTCGAACGCTGCCAGCACGCCTGGCTGACTCGGTGTGTCGCAGAGCAGGTAGAACACTCCGTCCGCGTACGCCGTTGGGTGCTCGAAGCTGCTCGCGCGGAACTTGTTGGTCGTGTTCAGCGGGTGGAACACGGATTTTCCGGTCGTGGCGTCCAGGAAGGACGTGGCCGTGTCCGTGACCACCATGACCACCTTGTCGGACGCTTCCAGGCAGGTGGGGGCGTTCTTTCCGGCTTCCGACCAAGCCTTGACGGCATCGGGTCCGGCCAGAACGATCGGTTCCGGTCCGTCCGTCGAGGACGGCGACGCGGAGGGGGCGGACGTGGATCGCCCGCCTGACGGAGAGGCCGGCCGCGCGGTGGGCCCGGACCCGCCGGCCCGGCCCGCGGGTGCCGGTGACGAGTCGCCGGAGAAGGCGAGTGCCGCCGCGGCTCCGCCGAGTACGGCCACTCCCCCGGCCAGGCCGATGATCAGCTTCCGGCGGCTGACACCCGTGCCGGCAGCGATCTCCGGCGGCGGAGGAATCGGGCCCTGGCCACCACCCCCGGCGGGCACCGATCCCACCGCTGCGGTCGCGGCGGCCATGTCGGCGGTCACCGTCGGCGGCAGCCAACTGCCTGCCAGGGCAGGCAGGTTCTGATGCCTCAGGTAGGCGACGAGTTGCTCCGCGGTGGGACGGTCCGGCGGTTCCGGGTACAGGCAGCCGCCGATCACGTCGCGCAGCGACACCGGGAGTGCGTCCGTGCCCGGCTCGCCTCTGGGAGCCGCGAACAGCACGGTCGACCCGAGGCCGAACATGTCGTCCGTCGGTGAGGGTGCCGGACTGCCGGTGGCTCCCACCATCCCCATTGCGGTGATGCGGGGCCCGTCCATGGTCAGCAGCACCGAGTCCGGGTTCACCTCGCCGTGGACCGTCCCGGCCGCGTGGAGTGCGGCCAGCGCCCGGGCGAGGCCGTCGGCGAGCACCCGCAGAGCCGGTTCGGACAGCGGGCCGTGCCGGTCCACCGCCTGCCGGAGCGGCAGTCCGGCGGTGAACGGGGTCGCCAGCCAAGGAACCGGCGCGTCGGCATCGGCATCCACCACCGGTACGAGGAAGGCCCCGGACAGCGTCCGTGCCGCCTCGACGGCGGCTCGGAACCGGTCCCGGAACCCCGGGTCCGCGGCGAGTTCGGGCCCCACGACCGTGACCCTGACGAGGAGCCCCTCGTCCGTGCGGGCCGCGAAGACTTCGCTCCCGCCGACCGTGCTCTCTCTTCCGAGCAGCGCATACGGCCCGATCCGACGAGCACCGTCTGCTCCGGGTTGATCCATCGTCAGCCCCTCACGCCAGCCTGATCGTCTGATCACGGGCCGCCTGGTAGGCACTGCCGCCGCCGGACACATGGGCCGTCATGGTCATCGACGGCTCCGGATCGGCGGCCGGCGCCGTGCCGTGCCCGGGTTCGACAGCGGGATCGGTATCGGTATCGGACAGGAGAGCGGTCACCGTGTCGCCCAAGCGCGCCAGCCCGTCCGGCAGATGGGTCTCCGGTACGCGGAGGAACTGCAGGCGTGCCAGCTCCGCGATCTCGGCCGGCAGCGCCGAGGCGTCGGGCAGCATCGTCGCGTCCCCCAGAAGGACCGGGACGACGCGGTTTCCCGCCCGCAGCGCTGTCGCGATCTCCAGCCGGACCCAGTCGTGAGCCCGGTCCAGGAGCCGCACCCCGTCCTCACTCCGCGCGTCGAGCCACCCTGGCCCGATCAGTACGCACATGAGGTCGCACTCGGCGGCCTGCCGCCGCAGGATCTCGGCGAAATCGGCCCCGGGCGGAATCGACTGGCCCGACTTGAAGATCTCGTCGGCACCCAAACGGTCGGACAGCGCGCGGTAGACGCGATTTCGCATCCACCGGGAGTCCGGTTTGCGAAAGCTGAGGAAGATGCGCGGCACAATTGCCCCCTCTCTGGCAAGCCTTGACGTCAGGAATCGTGCTCACACTAGGGGCGCAGTACTCGCCCGGTGGCTATTCGCCGGGGATTGAATAGCGGCCGCGAGGCTCCGTACGCTGGCGGGTATGGATCCGGCGGACAGCGCGGCAGGGACGGTCCCGGCAGGGAGATCGGCCGGCACGCGTCTGCCGCCGGGCGACTTCGGCGTCGTCCTGGCCACACTCCGGGCACGTCGAGGGTGGAGCGTGCGCGAGTTCGCCCGGCGTGCGAACGTGTCCGAAGGGCAGATCTGCAATCTGGAGAGCGGGTTGCGCAACCCGACGCCCGCTGTGGCGGCGGCATGCGACGCGGCCTTCGGCACCGGCGGGGAACTCGTCGAGCTGGCCGGGTCCGACCGCCGCGGCGCCCGGACCGAGGGCGTCGTCGAGGCCGGCCCCGTGGTCGCCGGATACGAGCGGGTCCTGTGGGAGCTGAAGGACATCGGCAGGTCCACCGGACCGAGGTTCGTCACCGCTTCGATGAAGTCGATCACGCGGATCCTGACGGATGCCGGTCCGCACGCCGTTGGCGAGCAGCGTGCCGAGATCTGGCTGCTGGCCTCAAAATTCGCCGAATACACGGGGTGGATGGCACAAGAGGCGGGAAATCCCGCGGATGCGTTGCGCTGGACGAATCTCGCTGTCCGCTGGGGCGCACACGGCGGGGACGAAACGGTGGCCGCGTATGCCCTGGTCCGCAAGGCGTTCATCGCCCAGCACCGCGGTGACACCTGTGCGGCGATCGGATTCGCCGACCAGGCGGCCGGGCACCCGGCGGCCAACCCGGTGATCCGCGCCCACGCCGCGCGACGTGCAGCCCAGGGGCACGCGCGCCGTGGCGATGCGGGGGCCTGCCGGGAGGCACTGGAGCGGTTCAGAAGCCACGCCGCCGAGGTCATCGGCGACCGGACTCCTCACTGGGGCCCGCGCATCGAGAACGGCAACCCTCGGCTCATCGAGGCGTCCTGCATGCTCAGCCTCCGTCGCTTCGAGCTGGCCGCCGACCTTTTCGCCGCCGAGCGCCGGCGCCGGCCGGCCGTCCCGGCGGACAGCAACTCCCTGGCCCGCTTCGCGGTTCGGCACGCGACAGCCCTGGCCGGTGTCGGCCGCCTCGACGACGCCTGTCAGATCGTCGAGACCGCGCTGCCGGTGATCAAGCGCATCGACTCGGCCACCGTCCGCGCGGAGCTGGGCCGTTTCGTGGAACAGTCCCGGACCCGGAGAGCCAGCCCGGGCCAACTCGCCCTCATCGACGCATCGGTCGCCCTCGCGATCGGCTGACAGTACGGGCAGATCCAGTGTGATGCGTCAGGCAACGTTCGCCCCCGGGGCTGGGCCGCGCCGTTCGTCGCATCGCCCCGGGTTCGGCAACGGCTTCGATGCGCCAACTTCCGTACGGCCAAAGCCGTAACCGATCCGGGCCGGTATGACACGTTGCACGCCCTGAACTGCTGGGACGCATCGTCCCGGGGCGCGGCCTCAGGACCGGGGCCGTGGCCGACACGCCACGTCTTCTCCTGTGCGGCCACGATGCCGCACAATTTATGACAACTGCCGGAGCACCGGGGGGAATCCGCATGCCGCGATGGAAAGAGCTACCCACAGAGACATCCAGTAGTGAACGCCAACTGCTCGTCCAGTTACGCCGGTTGAAGGATCACAGCGGCCTGAGTCTGGCCGCCCTCGCGAGCCGCACCAGTTACAGCCGTTCCTCGTGGGAGCGGTACCTGAACGGGAAGAAACCCGTACCACGCCAAGCGGTCGAGGAACTGGCCGAGGTCTGCGGCACGGAACCGACGCGGCTGATCGTGCTGTACGAAGTCGCCGAACGGGCCCGCGCCAAGGCTCCCGCGCAGCCGGATGAACCATCGTCGCCGCCGAAATCCGCGCAGTCCGCGCCGCCCCCACCAGGGCAGGATCAAGAGCAGCCGCAGACGCAGACACAGACACAAGAACAGGCGCAGGCATCTCGCAGGCCGGTCCGCACGGTGCCCCTGGGGCGGATGCTCGTCGCGGCGGCCCTGGCCGTCGCCGTGGCCTTCGGGGCCGGGCTGCTGACGGCGCGGGGGTGGGACGACGAGGCCCCGGCGGAGAAGACCGGTGCCGTGGCGGCCGGAACCGGGTACCTGCGCGGTCAGACCTACACATGCGACGTGCAGCGCAAGGACGGTGAGCTGCGGGCGGGGCACAGCGACACCCGCGAGATGCTGCTCGACATCAACAGCACCGGTTTCGATGTCGTGGAGGCCCAGTGCCTGCTGCGCGAGAAGGGCTTCAGCCCCCGCAGCTTCGACGGGCTGTACGGCGAGCAGACCAAGAAGGCCGCCAAGGAATTCCAGCAGAAGCACCACCTGGTCGTCGACGGCATCATCGGCCCGGACACCTGGAGGGAGCTGCGCAGATGACGGCCACCACCGTGGGCGGTCAACTGGCGGAAGAACTCCGGGAGATCAAGGAACGGTCCGGGCTGAGCCTGGCCGCGCTGGCGTCCCGTACCCCGTACAGCAAATCGTCCTGGGAGCGGTACCTCAACGGGAAGAAACCCGTACCACGCCAAGCGGTCGACGCGCTGTGCGCGCTCACCGGGACACCGGCCGGACGGCTGCTGGCACTCTGGGAGCTGGCGGACGCCGAGTGGAGCGGCCGGGCCCGGCCCGTACCCGTGCCGGAGACACCGGACCGCGCCACCCCCGGCCCGGCCCCCGCCACTCCCCGCCCGGGTGTGCGCCGGGGGGCGGTGGCCGCGGCCCTGGCCGGGGTGGCGGCGGCCTGCCTGGCCGTAGTCGCCTTCGTCGGCGGGAGTCCGGACGAGCGGGCGCGCACCGCCACCGAGCCGCCCGTACGCAACCCGGGGTGCCGGGCCGACACCTGCGAGAGCAAGAGCGCCGTGGCCATGGGCTGCGGCGGGGCCGGGATGATCACCACCCTCGCGACTCACACCGCCTTCGGCGGACGGCGCCTGGAGCTCCGCCATGCCGAGCTCTGCCACGCCGTGTGGGTCCGGGCCACCGGGCTGATGCCGGGCGACCGGGTCGAGCTGTCGCTGCCGGCCGGGCGCACGCAGTCGGTCACCGCCGAAGGAAGTCTCGACGCCGGGCGGTATCTGGCGACCCCGATGGCCTCCGGCGACAGCCGGACGGGCACCAGGATCTGCCTGGACGTACCAGGCAGACGCCCTGAGTGCTTCGCCGGCTGAACCCGGACCACCGGCAGGCGCGTCGGCGCGCGGGCGCTCGGCGCTTCGGTGGGAGCCGGGCCCCGCACCCCGGACCCGGCCGCCCTCGGCACCGACGGCGTCCGGAAGACACCGGAC
Source organism: Streptomyces sp. NPDC015032 (assembly GCF_043080425.1). Classification (NCBI taxonomy): domain Bacteria; kingdom Bacillati; phylum Actinomycetota; class Actinomycetes; order Kitasatosporales; family Streptomycetaceae; genus Streptomyces; species Streptomyces sp. NPDC015032. The sequence goes on from NZ_JBIBVN010000005.1 coordinate 232,455, forward strand.
CGACCGGGGCGCCCTGTGCCGCACGCCGCCCAGACCGTACGCCGCACGCCGCCCGGACCGTACGCACCGGAGGCGGCGCAGCCTGCCCTCCGGTGCGTACGACGGGCCCACCGCGATGGGCTCGGCTCAGAGCGCGTTGCAGGACCGCGCGAACGCAGCCTTGGTCGCCGCTCCGGCGATTCCATCGATGCTGCCCTTGTAGCCCCAGTACTTCTTGAGGAAGCGCTGCAGCGCCTTCACCGTGCCGCTCCCGACCTGTCCGTCGATCTTGCCGTCATAACCCCAGAACTTCGCGAGCCAGCGCTGCATCGCCTTCCAGCTGTCGGTGCCGAGCTGCCCGTCGATCTTGCCCTTGTAACCCCAGTTGGCCTTCAGCTGGCCCTGGAGCTTCTTGGCCTGCGTCGTATTGAGGCCGAGGTTGACCACCGCGAGCGGGGTGACGGCCTCGGAACTCACTACCCGCTTCGTGGTCTGCTCGGACGCCGCGAAGCTGGTACCCGCAGCCGCCACGCCTCCGCCGGCAATCGCAAGCGCAGTGGTGACACCGACGAACGTCCTCGTCAAGGTTCGCATTCTCTCTGCCTTCCCCGTAGTTGGATCCGACCGCCTCGGCCGGTTCGCCAACAAGACTGCGGGGCGGGGAGCGAGGGCTGCCAGAAGTGCCGGAGAAGTGACGCACTCAGGGGACGTCCCACACGCTGACCTGCGAAGATGTCGCCCGTGGTGACGGCGGGGCGGGACGGTGGGACGGTGGGACGGTGGGACGGCCACCGAGGCGCCCTGGGCACCGGGCCGTTCGCCGCCATACCGGGCGGGCACGCGGAACGGGCGGCGGATGGTCTTCGCGTTCTTCCCCCACCCGTAGTCTTTGCGTCCTCCCCCATCCGTATCCCCCACCCGTAGTCTTCGCGTTCTTCCCCCACCCGTAGTCTTCGCGTTCTTCCCCAACCGCACCGCACCACCACCGGCCGGTCCTCGTCCGGCCGTGATCCACTTTCGGCAGGAGCAACGACGTGCACCAGCTCACGTACGACGACATCAAGGCCGCCACCGACCGGATCACCGGACATGTCCGCCCGGTCACCGTCTCCCCCGCCGACCCGGGAACCATCCGCACGACGCGGCGCGGCCCCCTCGACGAGCGCGCCGAGATGCCCTGCGAGGTCTGGTTCGCCCTGGAGTTCATGCAGCACACCGGCTCCTTCAAGGCACGCGGCGCGCAGAACTTCATCCAGGCCCACCGCGAGGCCGGGACCCTGCCGGATGCGGGCGTGACCATCGCCTCCGGCGGCAACGCCGGGCTGGCCTGCGCGTGGGCCGCCCGCCAACAGGGCGTACGGGCCACGGTGTTCCTGCCGGCCGTCGCCCCGGCGGTGAAGGTGGCCGGGCTCCGTGCACTCGGGGCGGACGTCCGGGTGGTCGGCGCCGAGTACGCCGAAGCCCTCGAAGCGTGCCAGGAGTTCGCCGTCTCCTCCGGCGCGCTCGCCGCGCACGCCTACGACCACCCGCTGATCGCCGCCGGGGCCGGCACTCTGCTGGAGGAGATCCGCGCCCGGATCCCCGGTCTGGACACCGTGGTGGTCTCGGTCGGCGGCGGTGGCCTGTTCGCCGGCGTCGCCACCGCCGCCCGGCAGCACGGAATCCGCACGGTCGCCGTCGAACCGGAGAACTGCCGGACGCTGAACGCCGCCATCGAGGCCGGCCGGCCGGTCGACGTCCCCGTCGACTCGGTTGCCGTCGACGCTCTCGGCGCCCGCCGCGCCACCGCGCTGGCCCTGCACGCCGCCCGCCACGACGACGTGCGCTCCGTCCTCGTACCGGACAGCGAAATCGTCCGCGCCCGCCAGGAGTTGTGGGACCGGCGCCGCGTCGCCGTCGAGCACGCCGCCGCGACCGCGCTGGCCGCGCTCACCGCCTCGGACCTTCCGGCCGGGGCGACGGCGCCGGGCCGCGGCTACCGGCCGCAGGAGGGCGAGCGGGTCGCCGTGGTGCTGTGCGGGGCGAACACCGACCCCGGCGACCTGGTGCACCCGGCCGGGACCTGACCTCCGGCCGTCGCCCGTCGGCGGTCCCCGGAAGCCCTGGTCCACGCCATGCGCAAGGGGCGGCGCCTCCTCAGTGTGGTGTGCCGTCTGCTCGTCGGCGGTCCACGCCATGCGCAAGGGGCGCGCCCGGTCACCCGGGCACGCCCCTCACCAGACAACGCGCAGGATCACGAAGAGCCCCGTCAGTGGTCGAAGCGCTCGCCGGCTTCGTCCATCGCCTGCTGGGACCTCTCGCGGCCCTGCTGGGCCCGGTCGCGGCCCTGCTGCGACGTCTTCGAGGCCCGCTCGGACGTGCCCTGCGTCCGCTCCCGGCCCGTGTCCTTGCCCTCGTTCGCCTTGCGCTTCGCCTGGTCGGCGAGCTCCTGCGCCTTGTCCTTGAACTGGTCTGCGATACCCATGCTGTTCACTCCTAGTGGTGCGTGGGGGACGGTCCGTGAGGACCTCGACCAGAGTTACACGCCCCGGCAGGCATCGCATTTCGATCACTTACGCTGCGTACGCACCGCCCATGAGTCCTGGTCGGCGGCGCCCCCGGCACCCACGAGCCCCGTGCTCACGCCCTCCAGACGCGCCCCGAAGCGGCGCATCTCGCGCTGACCGGCGACCCCGACCACCGCGGGCAGACAGCCCCGCACGGACTGCATCCCGCGCAGCCACCACTGCGCGTACACATGGGCGGAACGCCGTTCGATGCCGGCCACGATCCGGTCGACCGCCGGTCCCAGCGGGTACGTACGGTTCGAGGGCCAGGGCAGCCGCTGCCGCAGCTCCCGCATGACGTCGTCCCGGTCGGCGCCCCGCACCATGTCCGTGTCGGTCCAGGACAGATAGCCGACCCCGACCTTCACCCCCCGGTAGCCGACCTCGGCCCGCAGGCTGTGCGCGAACGCCTCCACGCCCGACTTGGAAGCGCAGTACGCGGTCATCATCGGCGCCGGTGCCATCGCCGCGAGCGAGGCGATCTGGAGGAAGTAGCCGCGGCTCTCCATGAGCACTGGCAGGAACGCCCGCCCCGTCACCGCGCCGCCGATCAGGTTGACCTCGATGACCCGCCGCCACGCCTCCGGGTCCGAGTCGAGGAACGGACCGCCCGCCGCGACCCCGGCGTTGGCGACGACGACGTCGATCTTCCCGAACCGCTCCTTGACCTCCTCGGCGACCCGCGCCATCGCCGCGTGGTCGGTGACGTCCGCGTACCAGTGGTCGCTCTCCGCGTGCAGCCGCTCGGAGACCTTCTTCAGTTCGTCCTGCTCCAGGCCGACCAGCGCGAGTTTCGCGCCGCGCGCCGAGAGCTTGCGCGCCAGCAGTTCGCCCACGCCGCGCGCCGCCCCCGTGACGACGACGACCTGTCCTTCCAGACTCCGCCTGTCGCTCATGCGACATCCTCCTTCCCGGCCTTGCCGGCCACACCGTCCACACCGGCCACACCGTCCACACCGACCGCACCCGCCGGGAGGTACGCGGTGACGAGTTCCCGGATCTTCGCCGTGACCGCCTCCGGTGCCTCCACCGGTGTCATGTGGCCCATGCCCACCAGTTCGGTGACTCCCAGGCAGTCGGGCAGCGCCGCCGCGATGGCACGGGCGTGCACAAGTGGCGTCAGCCGGTCCTGCGTCCCCGCGATCACCGCCGTCGGCACCCGCAACTCCCGTACGCCTGCGTCGAGATCGAGCTCCGCGAGGACATGCCCCCAGCCGACCCTGGCCGCCCGCGGGCACGCGTGCACGATCCGGGCACAGGTCTCGACCCGTTCCGGTGCCGAACCCGCCCCCATCGTGCCGTACTTGAGTATCCACCTGGAGACCGGTGTGACCGGACCGAGCGGGGCCCGCGACCCGAGGATCGCGCGGTTCATCCGGGTCCGGAGGGCTCCGGCCCGCAACGGCACCACCCGCGACTCGGCCGTCAGCCGCGAACTGCCGGTGCTGCACAGCAGTACGGCCGCCGCATGTTCGCGCAGTCCGGCCCGCTGTGAGGCGGCCATCATCGTCATGCCGCCCATGGAGTGCCCGCCGAGCACGGCCTTCTCGCCCGGTGCGAGCGTGGCGGCCAGCACCGCTTCGAGGTCGTCGGCGAGGGCGTCCGTGCTGTATCCCTCGCGGCCCGGCGCGGGCGAACGTCCGTGGCCCCGCTGGTCGTAGACGACGACCCGGTGGTCCACCGCCAGGTCCCGGATCTGCGCGGCCCAGAAGTGGGTACTGCACGTCCAGCCGTGCGACAGGACCACCGCGGGGTCGTCCTCCTGCCCGTGCACCTCGACATGGACGCGCGCGCCGTCGGCGGAGAGGGCGGTCAGTTCGCGCACGGGGGTGGGCGGGGTACCGTCCCGCCGCAGCAGCCGGCTCATCCCACGACCTCCTCGGCGACGGACTTCGCCGTGGCGGGCTTCCCGGACGCGGCGGACCGCTTCGGCGTCCGGACGATCTCGTACTCCGCGAGGACCACCGACCGCGTCACCTTGCGGAATTCGGCAGTGGTGCCCGGCCAGACCGTGGTGTTGCGCCCGTTGGCGTCCAGGTACCAGCTGTCGCAGCCGCCTACGTTCCACACGGTGCGCTCCATCCGCCGCTGGACGTGCCGGTTCCAGGCGCCGACCGCCGAGGGGCGCGCATCGAGTGCGACGCGGCCGCCCAGCACGTTCAACTGGCGCAGATAGTCGGCCATGTAGTTCAGCTGGGACTCGATCATCAGGATCATCGAGGAGTTCCCGAGCCCCGTGTTGGGCCCGATGATCGTCATCCAGTTGGGGAAGCCGGACGCGCTCGCGCCGCGCAGCGCCTGCATGCCGCCCTTCCAGGAATCGGCGAGCGTGATGCCCTCCGCACCCACCACCCGCCCGGCGACCGGCATGTCGGTCACATGGAAGCCGGTGCCGAAGATGATCGCGTCGGCCTCGGCCTCCGTACCGTCGGAGGCGATGACCGTGGAGCCGCGCACCTCGGCCAGGCCGGAGGCGACCACATCGACATTGGGCCGGGCCAGCGCCGGGTAGTAGGTGCTGGAGAGCAGGATGCGCTTGCAGCCGATGCGGTAGGAGGGGGTCAGCTTGGCCCGCAGGGCCGGATCCTTGATCGAGCGCGCCATGTTGGACCTGGCTATCCTCTCGACCGGGCCCAGCTCGTTCGGGCGCTTGGTGAAGGCGCTGACCTGCAACTCCCGGATGCCCCAGAGCAGTCCGCGGCGGGCGGTGCCGGTGATCGGGAGCGTGCGGTGCAGCCAGCGCTCGGCGCCGCTGATCTTCCGGTCCATGCGCGGCATGACCCAGGGCGGGGTGCGCTGGAAGAGCGTCAGCCTGCCGGCCTTCGGCTGGATCGCGGGCACGATCTGGATCGCGGAGGCGCCGGTGCCCACCATCGCGACGCGCTTGCCGGTCAGGTCGTAGTCGTGGTCCCAGCGGGCGGAGTGGAAGACCTTGCCGGGGAAGCCGTCGAGTCCGGGGATGCCGGGCGTCTTCGGGTCGGAGAGCGGCCCGGTCGCGGAGACGACGACATCGGCGGTGAACCTGGCCCCGTTGCCGGTCTCGATGACCCAGTGGAGCTCCTCGCGGTCCCAGCTCATCAGCAGCACTTCATGGTTGAGTCTGAGGTGTGGGCGCAGCCCGAAGGTGTCCGCCACGTGCTCCAGGTAGGCGCGGATGTGCTCCTGCCCGGAGAAGGTGCGCGGCCACTCGGGGTTGGGGGCGAACGAGAACGAGTAGAGGTGGGACGGTACGTCGCAGGCGCAGCCCGGATAGCTGTTGTCGCGCCAGGTGCCGCCGACGGAGCCGGCCCGTTCCAGGACGACGAAGTCCGTGATGCCTTCGCGGCGCAGCCGGACCGCGGCGCCGAGGCCCCCGAATCCGGATCCGATCACCGCCACTCGTACGTGCTCGTGCTGGGCCATGCCGCCGCCTCCCGCTGTACGTCACACAACCCTGCCAGCAACCACTGGCATTGTGGGGAGGGTAGAACAGCTCCGTACCGATGGGTAGGGATACGGCCAGGGAAAGTTACCGGCGGTACGACATAGGGTGCGGGTGTGGCCGAAGGACGCGAGCACCGCGAATACCGGATGGAGGAGCTGGCCGAGGAGGCCGGCATCCCCGTACGGACCGTGCGCTTCTACCGGGAGCGCGGCCTGATCTCGCCTCCCCGCCGCGAGGGGCGCATCGCCTGGTACGACGACCACCACCTGGCCCGGCTGCGCACCATCGCCGGCCTGCTGGAGCGCGGCCACACCCTGACCGGCATCGCCGACCTCGCCCGCACCTTCGAGAGCGGGCGCGATGTCGCCGAAGTGCTGGGCCTGGGCGGGCCGACCGAGGAGACCCCGGTCCGCCTCACTCCCGAACAGCTCGCCGACCACTTCGAGGGCGAGGTCACCCCGGAGAACCTGGCTGCCGCCCTCGACCTGGGCTATCTGGCCACCGACGGCGACGAGATCGTCCACATCAGCCGCCGCCTCCTGGAGGTCTCGGCGGAGCTGGTACGGGAAGGGGTGCCGCTCGCCACGGTGCTCTCGACCGGCCGCCGCGTCCGCGAGCACGCGGACGCGCTCGCCGACCTCTTCGTGAGTGTTCTCGAAGCCCACAGCGACGAAGATGCCCGCGGCGACGCACCCGAACCGCCCCAACTCCGGCCACTGGCCCGCGCGGTGATGGACGCCGAGCTCTCCATGGCCCTGGACCGCCGCCTGCGCCGCGAGGGCGCCGCCCGCCCGCCCCACGAGCCGGCCCCCTGACGGGGCGGGCCCGGAGTCCCGCTCCCCCGAGGGCCTACAGGTCGAAGACCACCGTCACCGGCGCGTGGTCGCTCCACCGCTCGCCGTGCGTCGCGGCCCGCTCGACCCAGCCCTTCACCGCACGGGCGGCCAGCCCCGGCGTCGCCACCTGGTAGTCGATCCGCCAGCCCGTGTCGTTGTCGAAGGCCCGCCCGCGGTAGGACCACCACGAGTACGGCCCCTCCTCCTCCGGGTGCAGCGCGCGTACGACATCGACGTACCCGGCCTCGTCGAAGACCCGGGTCAGCCACTCCCGCTCCTCGGGGAGGAAGCCGGAGTTCTTCTTGTTGCCCCGCCAGTTCTTCAGGTCGGCCTCCTGGTGGGCGATGTTCCAGTCGCCGCAGACCACGACCTCACGGCCGTCCGCCGCGGCCCGCTCCTTGAGGCCCTTCAGATACGGGAGGAACGCGGCCATGAACCGCTCCTTCTCCTCCTGCTTCTCCGTGCCGACCTCGCCGGAGGGCAGATACAGGCTCGCGACCGTGACACCGGGCAGGTCGACCTCGACGTAGCGGCCGCTCGCGTCGAACTCCTCGCTCCCGGCGTCCCCGAAGCCGCCGAACCCGATCTGCACGCGCTCCGGCGCACGCCGGGTGTAGAGGGAGACACCGGCCCGCCCCTTGGCGGCGGCCGGAGCGTGCACGGTGTGCCAGCCCTCGGGGTCGCCCACCCCGTCGGGCAGCTGCTGCGGCTCGGCCCGCACCTCCTGCAGGCAGATCACATCGGCTTCGGTCCGGGCCAGCCACTCGACGAAGCCCTTCTTGGCCGCGGCGCGGAGCCCGTTTACATTGACGGTGGTCACAGTGAGCATTCCGGCACGATACCGACACTTGACACCCGCATACCTGTACCATGCTCCGCATGAATATCCACCCTCGCCCCTTCGACCACCCCGATGCCGTCAAACTCAACGACCAGGTTCAGCTCGAATACGCGGCACGGTACGGCGACGACGAGGGCGATGTCACACCGCTCGACGCCTCGATGTTCGAGCCGCCGAACGGCCTGTACCTCCTCGCCTACGACGCGCAGGGCCACCCCGTGGCCACCGGAGGCTGGCGCTCCCAGGAGCGGAACGCCGAGGGCTACTCCGACGGCGACGCCGAGCTCAAGCGGATGTTCGTGATACCCGAGGGCCGTGGCAACGGGCTGGCGCGCCGCATCCTGGCCGCCCTGGAGGCCGACGCGCGGGCGGCGGGCCGCAGCCGGATGGTGCTGGAGACCGGGGACCAGCAGCCCGAGGCCATCGCGCTGTACACATCCAGCGGCTACACCCCGTGCCAGAAGTTCGGCCACTACCGCACGTACGAGAGCAGCCTCTGCTTCGCGAAGCCGCTGCGGTAGCGGACCCGGCCGCTCCCGGGCCCCGACCCCCGCCACCTGTCGATCTGCGGCTTGGGCACTCCGGCCGTCACAGGACGCTCCTCCGTACGGGGAAACCACGAGCAGCTGAGAACCCGGCCCGACAGCGGAACACTCCCCGGGGACCCATGGAATCAGGTGGGCCTCACCAGCGCAGTCGGCCCCGCCGACACCGCCCCGCGCCGGGCGCCCGGCCACCGCGGACGACCGCCCCGCGGCCCCGCACGGCAGCCCCTTCCGTCACGGGCCGTCGGCGGGCGGCGGTGCGCCGCCGTCGTCGGGCAGCACCACCAGGCGTACGGCCATCTGGCGCGAGCCCGGCGGGTGTTCGCCGGGCTCACTCACATACTTGTGCAGCAGCGCCTGGTACTCCTCGGTGAACGCGGCGACCTGCTCCTTCGTCATCCGCAGCCCGGCGCGGTAGATCTGGTTCCAGCCCTCCCCGGCGTCATACCCGGCGTACGCCCGCGCGACCAGGCTCAGGTCATACGTCATCTTGAGCACGCCGATCCTCACGGCGGCCTCGCGTTCGTCCGGCGTCATCTCCAGGCCGGGCGGCGCGTAGATGTTCGTCATGAGCGACTTCCACCAGCGCTCCCGCCCGGTGGAGCGCTCCTCGATCTCCGCGATCAGATTGAGGTCGGCGAGCTTGCGCAGGTGATAGCTCGTGGTGCCGGTGGACTCGCCGAGGGCCTTGGCGACGCTGGTGGAGTTCGCCGCGCCGTGCTCGCCGAGATAGCTCAGGATGTCGCGGCGCACCGGGTTGGACAGCGCCTTGTGGAAGGCCTTGAGGTCCGGGCCGGTGAGCACTCTCTTCTCGGGACGCTCGACCATGGCGACCAGCATAGTGCCGAGATTCTCTGCAATCATTGCAGAGAATGTTTGCAGAACATCTCTGCAATGATTAGGTTGTCTCCGGTGGCGCCACCGGGCGCCGGAAATCACGGGGGCGGGATGCGAAGAGACCTGACCGGAAGAAGGCTGCTGCCGACAGCCGGGGCGACAGCCTTCCGAACGACAACCGGATCGCCCCGGGCGGCCGCCCATGTCTGACTCGCTGGACGCCCGGCTGCGGGACGAGATCGACGACCAGGTCGCGGAGGCGTTCGACGCCTACCTCGCCGACCGCCTGGCCGAGCCGGGCCCCCTGCGCGCCTCCCTGGCCGCGGGGCGCGGCGCCCGGGTGGCGCTGGGCACGGTCGCACTCGGCGCCCTCGCAACAGCGCTCGCACCACCCGGCGTTGCCGTCGTCTGCTGGATCTGGGGGGCGATCGCGGCGGTCGACATCGTCTGGCTGCGGGCCGCCCGCCGCCGCTGACGGCCCATCGGCCGCCTCCCCCGTACAGGCTCGCCACGGAGAACGGACCCCAACGACAAGATCCCGCCCGATCTTTCGATCGGACGGGATCTCATGTGTGCGGTGGACCTGTGGGGATTTGAACCCCAGACCCCCTCGATGCGAACGAGGTGCGCTACCAGACTGCGCCACAGGCCCTTGCAACGAGTGAAACTCTAGCACCCCTTCGGGGGTGCTTGGAAATCCGTTCCGCCGCTGGTCAGCCAGGGCGGCACCGGACGGGTCTCACTCGTTGGCGGCACGGGGGCGTTCCCCGTCCTCGTACTGGTCGAAGAGGGGGGTCCGGCCGCGGTCGCGGGTGCGGCGGGACTGGTTGGTGCGCTGGCGCGGTGCCGGGTCGACGGGCGGTGCCGCGGGGTGCGAGGTGCCCGTCTGGGTGGGCTCGGCGGTGCTGGAGCGGGCCGCGCTCCAGGTCTCCGGGTTGCCGACCTCGACGCTGCCCGTGGCGCGCGGGGCGACCGGGGCGGTGACGTACGTCGGCAGCGGGACCGGGACCGGCTCCCAGCTGTCGCCCTGGGCCGGGCCGCGTTCGCGCTGCTGGTCGACCCACTCCGCGTGGTCCGTCTGCTCGACCAGGGCGCGGCGGCCGGCCTCCTGGGGGGAGACCACAGGGGCGGGCTCGGGCTCGGGGTGGCGCGCTTCGGGCTCCTCGTCCGCCTCGGCGGGAGCCGAGGCGGCCGGCTGGTGCCTGCGCGGACGGTTCTCGCGCAGATGCTGCGCCGCCACCTCGGCCCGCCGCCGGTCCATGGTGAAGGCGAACCGGCGTCGCTCCTGGGACCGCAGATGCACGATGTACGCGCTCAGCAGCACCGCCGGAACCGCGGGCGCCCACAGGAAGCCGAGGCCGCCGACCGCCGCGACGACCGCGCCGAGGGTGAAGGCGAGGAAGAGGACGGTGGTGGTGCGCCGACGGCGCGCCAGGACCTGCAGGCGCTGGGCGCGCCGCACGCGCTCGGCGTCCGCCCCGCCGGAGCGCGGGCGCGCACGCCGGGCGGAACCGGCTGCGGGTTCGGGGCGCTCCCGGTCCGCGTGCTCGGGCGTACGGACCGGGTCGTGCATCCGGGCTTCGGTATGCGCCGGAGGCGCGGCGAAGGCCCGGACGTCCACGGAGTCCGATCTGTCCGTGGCGACGTCCGGGTCGGCGTCGGGCCCCGCCTCCTCGGTGGTGCGTCCCCGCAGCTCCTTGGCGTACCGGCGCTCCATCGCCGCCCGTCCGGACAGCAGCCGGATGGCGGTGCTGAAGCGTTCCGTAGGACGGGCCTCGTTGAGCTCGTCCTGCCTGCGGAGCCACATCGGCACCAAGTAGGCGGCCCAGGCCCCGACGATGACTGCGTAGATGAGGCCGCTGCTGCTCACGTCTCACACCGTAGAGGGGTTTGCACGGCGGCATCCGCCAATTGGCCCGGTGTGTCGCACGATCCGGCTGATCTCAAGGACTTTTTTTGTGATTGTTCAGACCGGCAGTGTGTGTTTGCGTGTCCGTTTGCGGTCATTTGCCGATCGATATCGAACACTTATTTCATTTCCCGTGGTGTTCCGGGGTGTGCCCGGTGCCAGCGCCGGAGCAGCCCCTCGGGCACTTCCTCCGCGGTGAGCGCGTAGATCAGATGATCCCGCCAGGCACCGTCGATGTGGAGATAGCGCGGGCGCAGGCCCTCCTCGCGGAATCCCAGTTTCTCGACGACCCTTCTGCTGGGCCCGTTCTCCGGCCGGATGCACACCTCGATGCGGTGCAGTCCGACCCTTTGGAAGCAGTGGTCGACCGCGAGGGCGACCGCGGTCGGCATCACACCGCGGCCCGCCACGTCCTGGTCGACCCAGTAGCCGACGTGGCCCGAGCACATCGAGCCCCAGGTGATCCCGGCGACCGTCAGCTGGCCGACCAGGCGGCCCTCGTACTCGATGGCGAAGGGCAGCATCCGGCCCGCGTGGGCCTCGGAGCGCAGATGGCGGACCATCTGACGGTAGGTGGGACGCCGGGCCACCGGGCCGCCCGGGGCGGGCGGCGGCACGGTCGCCTCCCAGGGACGCAGCCAGTCGCGGTTGCGCCGGTTGACCTCACGCCACATGCGCTGGTCGCGCAGTTTCACCGGACGGAGGGTGACCTCTCCGTCCTTGAGGACCACCGGCCAGGTCGGGACGTTCAGCTCGGGCTCCCGGGTCGGGGGTGATCGCCGCCGCGAAGCTGGTCGACGGCGTGCACCAGGAGACGTGCGAGGACGGCGAGGCCGTCGCGCACCCCGCCGGTGGAGCCCGGCAGGTTCACGATGAGCGTGTGGCCGGCGACGCCCGCCAGGCCGCGGGAGAGCGCGGCGGTGGGCACCTGATCGCGGCCCTCGGCACGGATCGCCTCGGGGATGCCGGGGATCTCGTGGTCGAGGACGCGGCGGGTGGCCTCGGGGGTGCGGTCGGTGGGCGAGATGCCCGTGCCGCCGGTGGTGACGATGACGTCGTATCCGGCGGCGACCCCGGCCCGCAGCGCCTGTTCGACCGGGTCGCCGTCGGGCACGACCCGCGGCCCGTCGACGGCGAAGCCGAGCTGCGTGAGCGCCTCGGAGATCAGGGGACCGCCCCGGTCCTCGTAGACCCCGGCAAAGGCGCGGTTCGACGCGGTCACCACAAGGGCGCGGCGGGCGGGCGGCGCGGCGGCGCCGGGTGCTCCGGCCGCTCCACCGGACGCGGTCACGCGTCCGCCCCGTCCGGTGCGGTGCGCCGGTACTCGCCGGACTTGCCGCCCGACTTCGACTCGACCCGTACGTCCGTGATGACCGCCGCCTTGTCGACCGCCTTGACCATGTCGATCACGGTGAGCGCGGCGACCGAGACGGCCGTCAGGGCCTCCATCTCGACGCCGGTGCGGTCCGTGGTCCTCACCGTGGCGGTGATCTCCACCGCGTCGTCGGCGACGCTCAGCTCCACCTTGACGCCGGAGACGGCGAGCGGGTGGCAGAGCGGGATCAGCTCGGGGGTGCGCTTGGCACCCATGATCCCGGCGATCCGGGCGGTGGCGAGGGCATCGCCCTTGGGGACCCCTTCGCCGCGGAGCAGCGCGACGACGCGCGGCGAGACGAGGACCCGGCCGCCGGCGCGGGCCACCCGCGCGGTGACGTCCTTCTCCGAGACGTCGACCATGCGGGCCGCACCCGCCTCGTCGATGTGCGTCAGCCTGTTCTGCGTACTCAACTCACTCCGCCTCGCGGTAGGGCGCCGGTTGCCCGCTCGGCGCGCACCGGGGTACGGGCCGGGGGCCCGGGGGTGTCCCCGGGACGGCACAGCGGCAGATACCGTACCGCCACCGCCCGGGGATCAGCGGAGCAGGATCACTTCGGTGTCCGTGCCGGGCTCGGCGGAGGTGACGTCCTCGGGCAGCACGATCAGCGCGTCCGCCTGGGCGAGAGCGGCGATCAGATGCGATCCGGAGCCGCCGACGGGGGTGACGGTGCCGGCCTGCGCGTCGTACGTACCGCGCAGGAACTGACGCTTGCCGGCCGGGGAGGACAGCGCCTCGTCGGTGTTCAGTGCGGCCCGCACGGTGGGGCGGTTCACGTCCTGGAGGCCCATCAGGACCCGGATCGCGGGCCGTACGAACAGCTCGAAGGAGACGTACGACGAGACCGGATTGCCGGGGAGCGCCAGCAGCGGTGTGTGGTCGGGGCCGATCGAGCCGAAGCCCTGCGGCTTGCCGGGCTGCATGGCGAGCTTGCGGAAGTCGATGCCGCTGCCGGGCTCGTCCTCGTCGCCCACCGACGACAGGGCTTCCTTGACGACGTCGTACGCGCCGACGCTGACACCACCGGTGGTGACGACGATGTCGGCGCGGATCAGCTGGTCCTCGATCGTGGCGCGGAGCTCGTCGGCGTCGTCGGTGACGGCGCCGACCCGGTAGGCGATCGCCCCGGCGTCCCGGGCCGCGGCCGTGAGCGCGAAGCTGTTGGAGTCGTAGATCCGGCCGCCGGTCAGCTCCTCGCCGGGCTGCACCAGTTCACTGCCGGTCGAGATGACGACGACGCGCGGCCGGGGCCGCACCTTCACCGTCGAGCGGCCGATCGCGGCGAGCAGGCCGATCTGCGGCGGGCCGATCACCGACCCGGCGCGCAGGGCCAGATCGCCCGGCCCGACGTCGCTGCCGCGGGCCCTGACATGGGCGCGGGCCTCGACGGGGCGGTGGACGCGGACCTCGCCGCTCGCGCCCTCGGGGGCGTCGCGGTGGGCGCGCATGGTGTCGGCGGGACCGCCGCCCGTACCGCCGTCGGTCCACTCCACCGGGACCACGGCCTCGGCACCGGCCGGCAGCGGGGCGCCGGTCATGATGCGGGCGGCCTCGCCCGGACCGACGCTCCGGTCCCCGGGCAGCCCTGCGCTGCCGGCCACGACGTCACCGATGACGGTGAGCACCGCGGGAAACTCCTCGTCGGCACCCTCGACATCGGCGACGCGGACGGCGTACCCGTCCATCGAGCTGTTGTCGAAGGGCGGCAGGGCGATCTCCACGACGACGTCCTCGACGAGGACGCAGCCCTGGGCGTCGTGCAGTTGCAGCTCGATGGGTTCGAGCGGCCGCACCGCGCCGAGAATGTCTTCCAGGTGCTCGTCCACCGACCAGATCGCGCTGCTCAAGGTGCTACATCTCCTCGGTGACGTAACTGCGGAGCCAGGCCCGGAAGTCGGGGCCCAGGTCTTCACGTTCGCACGCGAGTCTGACAATGGCCCGGAGGTAGTCGCTCCGGTCGCCGGTGTCATAACGGCGCCCCTTGAAGACGACGCCGTGCACGGGGCCGCCGATCTTCTCGTCCTCGGCGAGGAGTTGCAGGGCGTCGGTGAGCTGGATCTCACCGCCGCGCCCCGGCTCGGTCCTGCGCAGTATGTCGAAGACGGCGGGGTCGAGGACGTAGCGGCCGATGATGGCGAGGTTGCTGGGCGCCTCGGCCGCGTCGGGCTTCTCGACGAGGCCGGTCACGCGCACCACGCCGTCCCCCTCGGTGTGCTCGACGGCCGCGCAGCCGTACATGTGGATCTGCTCCGGCGCGACCTCCATCAGCGCGACGACGCTGCCGCCCTCGCGCTCCTGGACCTCGACCATGCGGGCCAGCAGCGGATCGCGCGGGTCGATCAGGTCATCGCCGAGGAGGACCGCGAAAGGCTGGTCGCCGACGTGCGGTGCCGCGCACAGCACGGCGTGGCCGAGACCGCGGGGGTCGCCCTGCCGGACGTAGTGCATGGTGGCCAGGTCGCTCGACTCCTGGACCTTCTGGAGCCGCTCGGCGTCTCCCTTGCGGGTGAGCGCGGACTCCAGCTCGTAGTTACGGTCGAAGTGGTCCTCAAGGGGGCGCTTGTTGCGACCGGTGATCATCAGGACGTCGGAGAGACCGGCGGCCACCGCTTCTTCGACAACGTACTGGATCGCGGGCTTGTCGACGACAGGCAGCATCTCCTTGGGAGTGGCTTTGGTCGCCGGCAGAAAGCGGGTACCGAGCCCTGCGGCCGGGATGACGGCCTTGCTGATCCTGGTGTGCGACTGAGTCATGCGCAGAACCATAACCGGTGCCTATGGGTGGAAGATGAGACTCCGGTTAACTTTGTACGCCTATATGAGCATACGAGAGATTCAGGTGACCGTTGAATACCAACATGTCCCGAAAGGCGCTTCTCAGGCGTGAACTGCTGGCCGCGCGGCACCTTCTGACCAGGGAAGACGTGGAAAGTGCCGCGGCGGTTCTGTCCCGGGGCGCATTGAGTCTTCCGGAGTTGTCCGGAGCCCGTACCGTCGCCGCGTATGTCTCGGTGGGGAGCGAACCGGGCACCCGCCCCCTGCTGGACGCGCTGCGCGCGCGGGGCGTGCGGGTGCTGCTGCCGGTGCTTCTCGCGGACAACGATCTGGACTGGGCGCCGTACGAAGGAGCCGGCCGTCTGGTCCGGGCCGGCCGCGGGCTGCTGGAGCCGGACGGCGAACGGCTCGGCCCCGACGCGGTTCTGGAGGCCGACGTGGTCCTGCTGCCGGGTCTCGCGGTGGACGGGCGCGGGATGCGGCTGGGACGCGGCGGCGGCAGTTACGACCGGGTGCTGGCCCGGCTCGCCGCGGCGGGGGCGCACCCGGCGCTGATCGTCCTGCTGTACGAGAACGAGGTGGTCGCGCGGGTCCCTGAGGAACCGCACGACCACCCCGTGGACGCGGTGGTGACTCCGGCCATGACCCGCCGGACGGGCCCTACGGTTTGAGGGTCAGGGTGTCGGTCGTCGACTTGGTGACGGCGTTCGTCCCGAAGGACCAGTCGAGCAGATCGCCCTTGACCCACTTGTCGGTCTGGTCGGTGTAGTGCGCGCTGAACGCGTGCCCGGAGGCGCCGGTGAGGTTGATCCAGCGGGACTTGTCCCAGTCGTCCAAGTTGACCACCATCCGCATCGACGGCACCCAGACGACGTCGTAGCCGCCCGCCGCGTTCCAGCCGGTGGCGTTCACCGCGGCCTCACCGCCGCCGAGATTCCACGGGCCGCGGTTGAGGGCCCGCTGGAGCAGACCGGGGCCCTCGGTGCCGAGGGTCTGGTTCTTCAGGGTCAGCTGGTGCAGCCGGCCCCAGCTCCACGTGCTGATGTCCTTGCCGAGCTTGGCGGTCAGCTCCCAGCGGGCGTCCGCCATGGCGCGGGCGAAGAGCTGGTCGCGGTTCTCGGTCGCCTCGTCCCGGCCGCGCTCCGGCGTCTTCCACCAGTCGCTCTTCGGGTCGTCCATCAGGCTCTCGACCACCTGGTACCAGCGGTCGCCGCCGTCCGGCTGCGCCGTGTCCGCGGCGCGCCGGCCGCACTCGCGCACCAGCTTGCCCTGCTCGTCGACCGGGCCCGAGCCGTCGATCCGCGGCACGTACAGGCACTCGCCCTCGACCCGCAGCTCCTTGGGCAGCTTGTCGCCGAAGGCCAGCTTGAGGATGTTGCGCCAGACCGCGTTGAAGTACGCGGCCGCGGCCGAGTCGGGTTCCTGGGTGTAGTCCCAGCCCTCCAGAAGCTTCTGTGCCTCGCGGACGCTCTTCTCCGAGATGTTGATCTTCATCAGCTCGGGCACCAGCAGCGCGGCGATATCGCTGGTGTTGTCCATCTGCATCTTCTGCATGTCTTCGGTCGAGATCTTCCCGCCGTCCTTGATCTTCGACTGGATGAGGTCGTTGATCCGCTGGCTGCGGCTGCCGTAGCCCCAGTCCTCGGTGAGCAGGTGGGGGTACTTCTTCTCGTCGATGACGGCCTGGTTGGCGGTGACGATGTAGCCGCGCTTCGGGTCGAGCTCGTAGGGCAGCTCGTCGAACGGGACCGGGTCCTTCTTCCAGCCGTACTCCGAGGACCAGCCGGGGCTGGGCATCGTGCCGTTGCCCTTGAGGCGGACCGGGATCTTGCCGGGGGCCTGGTAGCCGATGTGGCCCTTGGTGTCGGCGTAGATGAGGTTCTGCGAGGGAACCTCGAAGTGCTCGGCCGCCTTTCGGAAGGACGTGAAGTCCTTGGCCCGGTTCAGCTCGAAGACGGCGTCCATGGACTTACCGGGTTCCAGCGCGGTCCACTTCAGCGCGACCGCGTACCCGTCGGCCCGGTCCGGAGCCGAGTTGCCGACAGGGGCCTTCTGACCGACCGTCTCCAGTTCGCTGCTGCGGTCGGAGACCAGCGGACCGTTGTTGGTCTCCCGGACGGTGATCGTCCGGCTCTTGCCGCCGGCGACCTTGATGGTCTCGTCGCGGGTGGTGAACGGCTTGACCTTGCCGTCGTACATGTAGCCGTCGCCGGAGACCTTCTCCAGGAAGAGGTCGGTGACGTCCGCGCCCAGGTTGGTGAAGCCCCAGGCGATGTCCTGGTTGTGACCGATTATCACGCCCGGCATGCCGGAGAAGGTGTAGCCGGCGGTGTCGTACTGGCACTTCGCCGAGATCTCGCGGCAGTGCAGCCCCATCTGGTACCAGAGCGAGGGAAGCTGCGGCGCCAGGTGCGGGTCGTTGGCGAGCAGCGGCTTGCCGGTCGTCGTGTAGTCGCCGGAGACCACCCAGGAGTTGGAGCCGATGCCGTTGCCGTTCGGGCCGAGGAGCGCCGGGATCTGGTCGAGGGTGTCGGAGAGCGAGGAGAGCTGGGTGTTCAGGCCCTCGGTGGCGCCCTGCGCGGTGTCCGAGCCGAGGCCGGACGACGACGGCGTCGCGGCCGGGTCGAACTTCCCGGTGACCGAAGAGACCGCGCCCTGGCCGACGATCGGCTTGTGCTTGTCGTACGGGTAGGGCGGGTACAGGTCCTCGATCTGCTTCGCGTCGAGCCTGCTGGTCATCAGCGAGCGGTCGATCTCGTCCTGCATGTTGCCGCGCAGGTCCCAGGCCATGGCCTTGAGCCAGGCGACCGAGTCGACCGGGGTCCATTCGGCCGGCTTGTAGTCGTTGGTGAAGCCGAGGGCGGCGTACTCGACGGAGATGTCCTTGCCGTCGCGCCCCTTGAGGTAGGCGTTGACGCCGTCCGCGTACGCCTGGAGGTTCTTCTTGGTGTCCTCGGACAGGACCTTGTCGTACTCCTCCTGGGCGACCTTGTGCCAGCCGAGCGTGCGCAGGAAGGAGTCCGTCTCGACCTGCCCGGACCCGAACATCTCGGAGAGCCGGCCCGCCGTCATGTGACGGCGGACATCCATCTCCCAGAAGCGGTCCTGCGCCTGCACGAAGCCCTGGGCGCGGAAGAGATCGGCGTCGGAGTCCGCGTACAGCTGCGGGATTCCATAGGAGTCGCGCTTGACGTCGACGGTGCCGTCGAGGCCGTCGAGCTTCAGCGACCCGGTCGTCTGCGGGTACGAGGCCCGCACGGTCGATACGGACCAGAACGCGCCGTATCCGATACCCGCGACAAGCGCCAGCACCAGAACGATCACGATCAGGCGGGCGCGTCGCCCCTTCTTCCTGCCGGTCTTCCCACCGGCGGAACCGGTGGTGCCGGAAGGGGCGGTTGTGTTGGCGGGCATCGCTGTCCTTCGAGGGGCAGGTGGTCCTGGGAGTGCAGGAGCAACCATAGGCGCAGCGCCGGGGCGGCTCCGACGCGGCATCGGGATGGTTCGAAATTCCACCGTGCTCGTACGAGCGATCGAACGCGTCAAGAAAGCGTTAAAGATTAGGTAAGGTAACGAAGTAACGGCCGGGACCGGCCGATGCCGAGGATCGATTCGGCAGGCGTACGCAGGGAAGGAACGGCCACTGACTGTCCACGCGCTCAACGAACTCCTGCTCGCCTGCTCACTGGTCCTGCTCGTCGCCGTGGCGGCGGTGCGCGTCTCGTCCCGCAGCGGGCTCCCCAGCCTGCTCCTGTACCTCGGGATCGGGATCGCCATAGGGCAGGACGGCATCTTCGACGTCAGGTTCAACAACGCCGAGCTGACCCAGGTCATCGGTTACGCCGCTCTGGTCGTGATCCTCGCCGAAGGCGGCCTGGGCACGAAGTGGAAAGAGATCAGGCCCGCACTGCCCGCCGCCGCGGTGCTCTCGCTCGTCGGCGTCGCGGTCAGCGTCGGCGTCACCGCGGCCGGGGCCCACTACCTGGTCGGCCTGGACTGGCGGCAGTCACTGATCATCGGCG
This sequence comes from Streptomyces sp. NPDC015032, assembly GCF_043080425.1. Taxonomy (NCBI): domain Bacteria; kingdom Bacillati; phylum Actinomycetota; class Actinomycetes; order Kitasatosporales; family Streptomycetaceae; genus Streptomyces; species Streptomyces sp. NPDC015032. Next base: position 251,544 of record NZ_JBIBVN010000005.1, read on the forward strand.
CGGTCGTCTCGTCGACGGACGCCGCCGCGGTCTTCTCCGTGCTGCGCAAGGTGCCGCTGCCCGCTCGCGTCACCGGTGTACTGGAGGCCGAATCGGGCTTCAACGACGCCCCCGTGGTGATCCTGGTGGTGGCCTTCTCGACCGCGGGACCGGTGGAGAGCTGGTACATACTGGTCGGCGAGATAGCCCTGGAGCTCGCGATCGGCGCGGCCGTCGGCCTCGCCGTCGGCTGGCTCGGCGCGTTCGGCCTGCGTCATGTGGCGCTGCCCGCGTCCGGCCTGTATCCGATCGCCGTGATGGCGATCGCGGTGTCCGCGTACGCGGCGGGCGCCATGGCCCACGGCAGCGGCTTCCTCGCCGTCTACCTGGCCGCGATGATCCTCGGCAACGCCAAGCTGCCGCACTGGCCCGCCACCCGCGGCTTCGCCGACGGGCTCGGCTGGCTGGCCCAGATCGGCATGTTCGTGCTGCTCGGGCTCCTGGTCACGCCGCACGATCTCTACGACGACTTCTGGCCCGCGGTCGTCGTGGGACTGGTGCTGACCGTGGTGGCACGGCCGCTGGAGGTCTTCATCTCGCTGGCGCCGTTCCGGCTGCCCTGGCAGGAGAAGGCGTTCATGTCCTGGGCGGGACTGCGGGGCGCCGTACCCATCATCCTGGCGACCATTCCGATGGTGTCCGGGGTCGAGGGCTCGACCCGGATCTTCAACATCGTCTTCGTTCTCGTCATCGTCTACACCCTCATCCAGGGACCGACCCTGCCCTGGATGGCGAAGGTCCTGAAGATCGCCGACGATCCGGCCGAGGCGTCCGACCTGGGCATCGAATCGGCACCGCTGGAACGGCTGCGCGGCCATCTGCTGTCGGTGGCGATCCCCGCGAGATCGAAGATGCACGGCGTGGAGGTCGGGGAACTCCGGCTGCCCGCCGGCGCCGCGGTCACATTGGTCGTGCGGGACGGCAAGAGCTTCGTCCCGGCGCCGTCCACCGTGCTGCGGCGCGGTGACGAACTGCTCGTGATCACCACCGACCCGGTGCGCGACGCGACGGAGGAACGGCTCCGCGCGGTCGGCGAGGGCGGCAAGCTCGCGGGCTGGCTGGGAACGACCGGCAGCGGCGGCGAGAACCTCGCCGCGCCCCACGTGGCACAGGACGTGGCGCACGCGCTGAAGGCCGTGACGAGGCGCGGGAAGACCGACGGCCCGAAAGCGCACCGCTGAGCCCCTGAGCCACCGGACGTCACAAGGAGTTACCAGCGATCACCAGGAATCACCAGGAGTGGAGGCGCCACCCGCTGCCGCTCCGAGGCGGGGGCGGGGGCCCTGCGCGTACTCAGGGGCCCTGCACGCACTCAGAGGTGTGCCGGGCCCTGCGCCTGTATCATCGGGGAAGCCCGATCGGCCCTGGCTACGGGACCGGCCGGCCCGAACGACCCAACCGAACGACCAACTCTGCCTGATGCAGAGCTGGCGCGACCGTATGGCGGTCGTGGCGTCCTCCGCCTCTGCTGAGCGCCCGGCATCTACCGCAGTCCCGCGCGAAGAGGACAGCTCTCGGCAGCACCCGCACGAGCCCGCACCACCCGTGCCGGGCCGGCCCCGGGAGCTCGGCCACCAGGCGGCAGAAAGGCAAGGACCGTGGCATCCACGGTCTCCGACCGCCCCGGTTACGGGCAGTTGCTGCGCACCCCGGGTGCGTGGACGTTTCTCCTGCCGGGCTTCGCCGCACGGCAGCCCTTCGCGATGCTGACGATCGGCATCGTGCTCCTGGTCCAGCACACCACCGGTTCGTACGGCAGCGCGGGCTCCGTCGCCGCCGTGACCGGTGTCTCCATGGCCCTGTTCGCACCGCAGACCGGCAAACTCGCCGACCGGTTCGGCCAGCGCGCCGTGCTGCTGCCCGGCGTCCTGGTGCACGCGGCGTCCGTATCGGCGCTGACGGCGCTCGCGCTGGCGGACGCACCCCTGTGGGCCCTGTTCGCGGCGGCCGTGCCGACCGGTGCGTCCATTCCGCAGGTCGGGCCGATGGTCCGGGCCCGCTGGGCGGCCCTGCTGGGCGCGGCACCGGGGCGCGAGGCCTCACCGCTGCTGGCCACGGCGGCCGCCTTCGAATCGGTGACGGACGAGTTCACCTTCGTCATCGGCCCGGTGCTCGCCACCGCGCTGTGCACGGGGGTGCACCCGGCAGCGGGCCTGATCACGGAGGCCGGGCTGACACTGATCGGCGGACTGCTCTTCGCCGCACAGCACCGCACCCAGCCCGCGGTGCGCGCCACCGCGTCCAGCACCTCCGAGCGGCATGCGTCCGCGCTGTCCGTACCCGGTGTCCGGGTACTCGCCGTGGCCTTCCTGGGGATCGGCGCAGTCTTCGGCGGCATGCAGGTCTCGCTGACCGCCTTCACCGAGGAGATCGGCCGACCGGAGGCGAACGGCCTGCTGTACGGGGTCTTCGCGGCCGGCAACATGCTGGCCGGGATCGCCTGCGGTGCCATCGCCTGGAAGAGCGGGCCGCGGCGGCGGCTGATCGCCGGGTACACGGCGCTGACCCTGACCGCGTCCGGACTGTGGGCGGTGCACTCCGTGCCACTGCTGGCCGGGCTCGGCCTGCTGGTCGGACTATCCATCGCCCCGGCGCTGATCAGCGGCTACACGCTGGTGGAGGCGCTGGTTCCGGGATCCGCCCGTACCGAGGCGTTCACCTGGCTGACGGGCTCGGTCGCCCTCGGCCAGGCGGCCGCGGTGACGGTCGCCGGGCGGCTCGCCGACGCCCACGGTGCGAGCACCGGATTCGTCGTGCCGCTCGTGGGGACCGCGCTCGCGCTGGCCACCCTGCTGGCCCTGCGTTCGAGGCTCGCCCCCGCGGCCTCGGGGCGGACCGTGGCACGTGGTGTCGGTCACCGGGAGCCGGTCACGGTGGACTGATCCAGCGGAATACGTCACTATGGAGCGTCGTTAGCACTCATCGAGTCAGAGTGCCAGGAGGAGCAAGTGCCGACCTATCAGTACCAGTGCACCGAATGCAGCGAGGGCCTCGAGGCGGTGCAGAAGTTCACCGATGATGCCCTGACCGTGTGCCCGAGCTGCGAAGGACGCCTGAAGAAGGTGTTCTCGGCGGTCGGCATTGTCTTCAAGGGTTCCGGTTTCTACCGGAACGACAGCCGTGGCTCCTCGTCGAGCAGCACGCCGGCGTCGTCCTCGGCCAAGGCATCCGGTTCCGATTCGTCGTCGACGGGGTCGGACACGAAGTCGTCCGCCGCCGCTCCGGCCGCCGCGTCTTCTTCGGCGTCCTCGTCATCGTCGTCGTCCTCGTCGTCCTCGTCGTCCTCCACGAGTGGTACGTCGGCCGCCTGACCCGCACCGCGCTTCCCCGAGGACCCCACCGATCCGCTCGGTGGGGTCCTCGGCGTTTTTCCGCGCCGCTACTGTGATCGCATGGTGAACGCAGAGATCGGTGTCATCGGCGGCTCGGGCTTGTACTCCTTCCTGGAGGACGTCACGGAGGTCCGCGTGGACACCCCGTACGGACAGCCGAGCGACTCCCTCTTCCTCGGCGAGATCGGCGGGCGCCGGGTCGCCTTCCTGCCCCGTCACGGGCGCAGCCACCATCTGCCGCCGCACCGCATCAACTACCGGGCCAACATGTGGGCGCTGCGCTCCGTCGGGGTACGCCAGGTGCTCGGCCCGTGCGCGGTGGGCGGGCTGCGTCCGGAGTACGGACCGGGCACGCTGCTCGTACCCGACCAGATGGTGGACCGCACCAAGGCCCGTACGCAGACGTACTACGACGGGGAGCCCCGGGCCGACGGCGCGGAGTCGAACGTCCTGCACCTGGGCTTCGCCGATCCGTACTGCCCCGAAGGGCGCAGGGCGGCGCTGGCGGCGGCCCGCGCCAAGCGCTGGGAGCCGGTCGACGGCGGGACGCTGGTGGTCGTCGAGGGGCCGCGCTTCTCGACCCGGGCGGAGTCGCGCTGGCATGCGGCGATGGGCTGGTCGGTGGTCGGGATGACCGGGCACCCGGAGGCGGTCCTCGCCCGCGAACTGAGCCTCTGCTACACGACGATGACACTGGTGACGGACCTGGACGCGGGGGCCGAGGCCGGGGAGGGCGTCTCGCACGGGGAGGTGCTGAAGGTGTTCGCGGCCAATGTGGACCGGCTGCGGGCGGTGCTCTTCGACGTGGTGGCCGCCCTGCCGGCGGAGGCGGACCGCAACTGCCCGTGCTCGCACGCGCTGGACGGGCTGGAGACGGGGATCGAGCTTCCCTGAGGGCGTGCAGGGATCAAGGTGTTGCTTCCCTGCCGGCCCTCAGCCGGGTGACGGGGTTATCCACAACACCGGGGCCGTCCACAGGCGTCGGCGGCAGACTCGCGGACGGTGGATCGTGAGGGGTGTTCGTCCGAAGCTCCTCACGGTAGGTGGTGTTGGCCATGTTTCCGTTGTCCCCGTCGTCCCCGTTGCCCCCGTCGTCCCCGTTGCCCCCGTCGTCCCCGTTGCCCCCGTCGTCCCCGTTGCCCCCGTTGCGCCCGTTGCGCCCGTTGTCCCCGTCGTCCCCCTCGTCTCCTCTTGTGTCCTTTGAAGGTTCCGCTCCGGCCATGACTCCTGGGTCCCCGGCACCGGCTCCCCCGCCCTGCGGTGTACCGGCGTTCGAGCCGTTGCGGGTGCGAGGAGGTAGCGGGCATCGGTTGCGGAGGGCGCTGTGGCGGCAGCGCCGCTCCATGGCGGCGGCACTGACCCTGGTGGCTGCCTCGTTGGCCGCGACCGGGCTGGCCGGGGGCGGCGGAAGCGGTGCGGGCGGCGCCTCCGCGCAGGGGGCTGCCAGGGGTACGGCCGGGGAGGCGCCGGAGCGGGCGCGGGGGCCGGCTCCGTTGGTCTCCGCGCCGGTCAGGATCGCGGATGCGGGGACGGTACGGCTGTTACGGCCGGGTGACCGTGTCGATGTCATCGCCGCCGGGAGAACCGGAGCCGATGCCCGAGTGCTGGCGAAGGGCGCGCGGGTGGCAGACGTACCGCAGGACCCTGCCGAAGGTTCCGCGGAGGATGGTGCGCTGGTCGTGCTGTCCGTTCCCCGGAGCACGGCCGCGTCGCTGGCCGGTGCGGGTATCTCGGCCAGGCTGGCGGTGACCCTGTGCTGAGCGGTGACCCTGTGCTGAGCGGTGACCCTGTACTGAGCGGTGACCCTGTACTGATTCGTACTGATGAGCGGTCAAGTAATCAGATCAAAGACGCGAATCGCAGCGCGGAGGCCCGGCGGGCGGGGCTCCCGGCCAGGAACCCGGCCGAGGTCACGACTGGTAGTGGGACACGCGGCGGGAGAACCGGCCACAGCACCGACGGACCACCACGGAGCGGGGGCTCAGATGTGGTGGGGTGGCTTCTCGTCGAGGAAGCGCGCCAGATCGGCGGCGCTGCCGCCGGCCGGGGCCCGCTCGCCCCACCCTCGGTCCGTATCGTCCGCGGACTGCTGGTCCAGCGGATCGTCGAAGACCAGAGCCGGCGCGGGTTTCGGCTGTGCCGACTGGGACGGCTTCGAATCGCGCGGGCCGGGGGTGGGGGCGGTGCTCATACACCCAGGGTACGGCGGTGGTCAGCGGTACGGCAGCCGTCAGCGATACGGCGGGGGTCAGCGGTACGGCAGCCGTCAGCGATCCTTCGGGTCGAGCAGCCACAGCCCGAGGACGACGAGGAACGACAGACAGAGGAAGCCGGAACCCCACCAGGCCGTGCCGGTGTTGCCCGCCATCCACGCGTCGATGACGACGGTCAGGCCCCAGAGCTGTCCGATGACGGCGGTCATGGCAAGGGCCAGCCGGGCCGTCAGTTTCGAGGAGCGTTCCGGCTCCTGGTCGGTGCCCGCCCCCGGACCGGGACCGGTGTGGCGGACCCGCGGGTCGCCGTAGCCGCTGGTGGGGCGGATCTGCGGATAGCGCTCGTGGACGGGGCGGTTGAGCTCGGGCCGGGCACTGCCCGGGTGGTACTCCGGGTACTCCGCCGGAGGGTCCCAGGGCCCCTGGCGCCGGGGCTGCTGGGCGTCGCTCATGTCCGCCTCCCGGAGATCCCGGTCACAGCGGACCGGGGACCGGACGTCCTGGCTCGCGGGCGGGCGGCACCGGGCGCGTCCACCCCGGCCCGCCCCGGTGCGTTCGCACCGGCCACCTCCAAGGCGCTTGCCCCGGCCGGCCCCGATGCGTCGGACAGGGGGGCCTCCGCGCCCCCGCCTCTAACCGCGGGGCAGCCGGTGCGGGACGCGAGGTCCGGGCGGTCGGCACCGAGCCGGCGGCACAGCCCGTGTTCGATGCTCTCGCCCGAGCGAGTCGTGCCGACCGCCCAGATACTGCCGTCTGTCTGTTCGGTGAGCACCACCTTGGGCAGTGCGCGGGGCGGCGGCCCGGCGGTCACCTCGCCGGTGCGGGCGTCGAAGACACCCTCGTGGCAGGGGCAGTACAGCTCGCCCTCCGAGCCGCGGTCCTTGCGCCAGAGCACGGCGCAGGCGAGATGGGTACAGATCGCGGAGTATCCGACGAGGGTGCCGTCGTCGAGCCGGACGGCGACCGCCCGGTCCTCTTCGTCCGGGTAGCGGAAGGCGGTGGATTCGCCGGGAAGAAGCTGAGCGGCGATCTTCTTCGGACCGGGGGTCTTGCCGTCGGCGGGTTCGCCGTGACGCGGAAGGATTCCGCCGGCCACGCCGAGACCGCCGACGGCGAGACCGCCCGAGACGGTCGTGACGATCCGGAGGTAGTCGCGCCGGGTGGTGAGGGAGTCGGCGGCGATCCGGTCGTGCAGGGCTTCGCGCGGGTCCCCGGAGGCCGGCCGGCCGGTGACACTCATCGGCGGACATCCTTCCCATTGATCTCGACGACGGGAAGACCGCCGGGCACCGGCCACTGGACCCTGTCGGCGGGAACGACCATGGCCACACCGGTACGGACCTCGCTGCGGCCGAAGACGAACGTGTCGGCGACCTGGACGCCGGGGCGCTCGGCCTGGAGTTCCTCGACGGTCCCGTAGAACAGCGCTCCCGTCGGACAGACGGTCGCGCACATGGGGGCGAGGCCGTAGGCGGTGCGGTCGTAGCAGAGGTTGCACTTCATCTGCAGCTTCGCCCGCAGATCGATCTTCGGGACTCCGAAGGGGCAGGCGTTGACGCAGTTGGCACAGCCGATGCAACGGGTGGTGTCGGCCTGCTGCACCACACCGTCGGCGGTCACCAGGATCGCGTCGGCGGGACAGACCTCGGCGCATGGGGCGACCGGGTCCTCGCAGTGCATACAGACCGTGGGAAGGGAGGCAACGGACTGGCCCTCGTCGGTGTAATCGAGGTGGATCATCGACTTGCCGCGGTGGGAGTCGCATTCCCGGCAGGCGGAGACACAGGCCTGGCAGCCGATGCAGCGTCCCGGATCGATGAAGATCGTTCTGCCCATCATGCGGATCAGCCCCTCTCCGAGGTGCCACGGCCCTGGGGAGACGTGGGCGGCAGCGGATCGGTACGGGAGACCTGGGTCTCCGGGTAGGCGACATGGCCGGGTGCGACAGGGGGCGCGGGAACCTCGTCGATCCTGTCGGCGTGCTCGATACGGCAGGCGCACACCTTGTACTCGGGGATCTTGGAGCGGGGGTCGAGGGCGTCGATGGTCAGGGCGTTGGCCGCGGTGGGGACGGGCCAGTGGTACGGGATGAAGACGGTGTCGGGGCGGATCGCCTCGGTGACCAGGGCGGGGAAGACCTCGCTGCCGCGCCGGGTGACGACGCGGACCGGTTCACCGTTGCGGAAGCCATGGGAGGGGTGGATCTCGGCCCAGGGGCGCGGGGTCTGTTCGACGAGGGCGCCCAGCCGACGGGTCTGGTTGCCGGAGAGGAAATGGGCGACGGTGCGTCCGGTGGTGAGCGACATGGGGTGCTCGTCGTCGTACGGGTCCATCGGCGGGTGCCACTCGACGACCTGCAGATGGATCTTGCCGTCGGGGTGGTAGGTCTTCCCGTCCTCGAAGAGCCGGGGGGTGCCGGGGTGGTCGGTGGAGGGGCAGGGCCAGGCGATCCCGCCGGTCTCCTCCAGCCGTTCGTAGGTGATGCCGTAGTAGTCGTTGACAGTGCCGGCGGAGGCGGTCCGCAGTTCGTCGAAGACCGCGCGGGAGTCGGCGAAGGCGAATTTGTCGCCCGCGCCGAGGCGCTTGGCGAGCTCGCACATCACCCAGGTGTCGGTCCGTACGCCGGGGGGCGGGTCCTGGGCCTTGTTGTGCTTGACCACCCGGGCCTCGGCGTTGGCCATCACCCCGTCGTCCTCGGCCCAGGTGGTGACGGGGAAGACGACGTGCGCGTTGGCCGCGGTCTCGGAGAGGAAGAAGTCGAATTGGGCATGGAACTCTGTGGCGTCGTACCCCTCCTTGACCACCTCGTAGTTGGGGAGGGAGACGAAGGGGTTGTTGCAGATGCCGATCAGTCCGCGGATCTCGCGGCGTTGCATCTGCCAGACCATTTCCATCATCGAGGTGCCTGCGGGCGGGAGTTCGGACTCCTCGATGCCCCAGATCTCGCAGATCTGTCTGCGGTGCTCCTCGTTCATGATCGAGCGGCCGCCGGGAAGAAGGTCGGCCTTCTGGCCGTGTTCGCGACCGCCCTGCCCGTTGCCCTGGCCGGTGAGGGTGCCGTATCCGGCGCCGGGTTTGCCGATGTGGCCGGTGGCGGTGCAGAGGTTGATCACGCTGAGGCAGTTCTCCACGCCCTGCGAGTGGTGCTCGATGCCGCGGGCGTGCCAGGCCATGGCCTTGGGGGCGCGGGCGAAGGCGCGGGCGACCTGGACGATCTGCTGGGCGGGGACGCCGCAGATCTCGGCGGCCCGGGACGGCGGGTACTCACCGGCCTTGGCCCTGACCTCCTCCCAGCCGGTGGCGTGGGCGGCGAGATAGGCCTCGTCGGTCAGGCCCTCCTCGATGACCACGTTCAGCACGGAGTTGAAGAAGGCCGAGTCGGTGCCGGGCTTGAGCGCGACATGGATGTCCGCGGTGCGGGCGATCGCGGTCTCCCGCGGATCGACGACGATCAGGCTTGCACCGCGGTCCCGGGCCCCCCACACGTACTGGGTCATGACGGGGAAGCACTCGCCGACGTTGGAGCCCGCGATCAGCAGACAGTCGGTGAGCAGGATGTCGGAGAAGGGATTGCCGGCCCGGTCGATGCCGAAGGCGAGTTTGTTGGCGCCCGCGGCGCTGACCATGCAGAGCCTGCCGTTGTAGTCGACATGCCGGGATTTGAGGGCGACCCGGGCGAATTTGCCGACCAGATAGGTCTTCTCGGAGAAGAGGCTGGCGCCGCCGAGCAGCCCGAAGGCATCGTTCCCGTGTCTCTGCTGGATGCGCTTGATCTCGGAGACGGTGAAGTCGAGTGCCTCGTCCCAGGAGACTTCGCGGAGGTCCTCGTCCCGGGAGCGGCGCATGAGCGGGGCGGTCAGCCGGTCGGGATGGTTGACCTGCTGATACGCGTTGATGCCCTTGGGACACAGCCGCATCCGGTTGATGTCGTGGTTGCGGGGTTCGACGCCGAAGACCTTGCCTCCCCGGTCGACGCGCAGATACATCCCGCACTGGACCCCGCAGAAACAGCAATGGGTGGGGACGAGCGTCTCGCCCTCCTGGTCGGCGCGCCACCGGTCGGCGGGGATGCCGCCCGCGTCCCGGAAGGCCCGCGTGCCGGGCGGTGCGAGAGAGGGGTCGAGGGGGACGACCGGGCGGCGGTCGGCGGCTCGCGGATCCGGGGTCACTGGAAGCCCTTCTTGACCTGGGTGAGGTAGGCGCTGCCGCGCAGCACCCGCTTGCAACGCGGGCAGTATTCGGCCCACTCGTCGAAGCCGAGGCCGAGGTCGCGCATGGTGCCGCGGAGGTTCTCGACGTACGGCGCGGCGTCGACGGGTTCCTCGCAGCGGCGGCAGCCGAAGACCTCCTGGTCCTGTTGGGCGGTGTATTTGAACAGCTGCATGCCGACCGCCGCCGGGCGCTGCACGATGTGGAAGAACTTCCCGAACGGGATGTAGATGAGGGTGAAGACCACCGACACCATGTGGAGGATCGCCAGGAATTCGTAGCCGCCGCCATGCAGGAAGATCGACGAGAAGGTGAGCAGCAGCCCGGTCACGGAGATGACGATCAGGGCGATCAGCGGCACCAGGTCGTAGGCGAAGCGCTGGCCGGTGATGGCGCCGCGGTCCCGCATCCGCCGCCAGAGGAAGTACGAGGCGCCGGGGATGACGAGCACGGCGGCGATGTCCAGGCCGTGGAACATCAGCCAACCCAGGATGTCCAGGGAGTCGAAGCCGATGATCTTGAAGCCCCAGATGCGCATCTCGTAGCCGGGGCCCGAGCCGGAACCGGAGGTGAAGGTGAACCAGCCCCAGGTGAGCGGAAAGGTGATCAGGGAGGCGAGGACGCAGCCCCAGAAGATCAGTTGGTGGGCGGCCCAGCGGGCGTGGGAGCGGGCACCGAGGAATTTCTGGAAGCCCAGGTAGGTGGCGGTCATCCGGGGCAGGGCGGTGGGGGCCTTGCGGAAGTTGGCCACGGAGAAGAAGCTCCGCCACCCCTGCTTGAACAGGCGCCGTGCACCGGGCGCGGAGACCCAGACGGTGTAGCGGTAGGCGACGCCGAAGGCGAGGAAGACGGAGGCGACGGCATACGGGAGAAGGGCGGAGTCGAAGTTCTCCAGAAGCCGGCTGCCGAACACGATCGCGAGGATCAGCAGCACGGAGACGGTGACACCGGCCGCGGTTGCGCGGGTGGTGGCGGACCGGGGCGCGGCGGCCCGGGGGCCGGCGCCCCCGGCGGGCCGCGCGGTACCGGGCGCTCCGGAGAAGCCGGTGCGCCCCGCACCTGAGGCGGGCTGCGCGGCTGCGGCGGAGGCTTCTGGCGGCTCGGTCACCCCGTCACCGTAGGGTCATATGGGGCGCTCGTCCCGTTTTGCGACTCAGTGGGGTGAGCCCGTTCGCCCGACCGGCTCGGGGGTACGGGCTCCCGGTATCCCGTGCCGACCTGCGCTTTCTCCGAGAACTACGTACCGTCCATCCACAGATCTTGCCGACCGGCGCCCGGGGTACGTCCCCGAGCGTCACCGACCCTGTCTGGTGTGCTGATGTCATGCCCGGAATGACCGCCCGCAGCCGTATCGAGAAACATCGCGTGGCGACCTCTCTGGAACTCTTCTTCGATCTCTGCTTCGTCGTCGCCGTGGCGCAGGCGGGGCAACGACTGCTGCATGCCGTCGCCGAGGGCCACGCCGCCACCGGCATCGCCAGCTACGCCGCTGTCTTCTTCGCGATTTGGTGGGCCTGGGCCAATTTCAGCTGGTTCGCATCGGCTTACGACACCGACGACCCGCTGTACCGCGTGGTCACGCTGGTCCAGATCACCGGTGTGCTCATCCTCGCCGCCGGGGTGCCGCGCGCGTTCGACGCGGGTGACTGGACGGTCGGCGTCGCCGGCTATGTCGTGATGCGGCTCGCCCTGACCAGCCAGTGGCTGCGCGCCGCGTACTGCACCCAGGGTGCCGAGCGGCGGGTGGCCCTACGGTATGCCGTCGGGATCGTCGTGGTGCAATTCGGCTGGATCGGCATGCTGCTGCTGACCGACAACACGGGCGGAACGCGGGCCGCCGTCTTCGTCGTGCTCGTGCTCGCGGAACTGTCCGTTCCGGCGGTCGCCGAGCGCGACCGCCAGACGAGCTGGCATCCGCATCACATCGGTGAGCGGTACGGCCTGTTCACGATCATCGTGCTGGGCGAGACGATCGCGGCGGCCACGGTCGCGGTCCAGGAGGCGGTGGACGAGCACAAAGCGTTCGGTGAGTTGCTGCCGATCGCCGCGGGCGGGCTGCTGATCGTCTTCTCCGCCTGGTGGATCTATTTCGCCGTACCGATCCATGACTACCTGCGCGGCAGCAGGGAAGCGTTCATCTGGGGATACGGACATTTCCTGGTCTTCGGCTCCGCGGCCGCGATCGGCTCGGGCCTTGAGGTCGCGGTGGAGGAGGCCGTGGGCAAGGCCCACATCTCGGCTACGGCGGCCGCCGCCGCGGTGACCGTGCCCTCGGCGCTCTTCCTGCTGACGGTATGGGTCCTGCACGCCCGCCACTTCAAGCGCGATCTCGCGGAGCAACTTCCCCTCCCCGCGGCCGCGCTGGCGATCCTGGCCTGTACGTTCGCCGGGGAGTGGGCGGTGCTCGCCGCCGGCCTGGTGGCGGCGGCGAACGTGGCCGTGGGGGTGGCACTGTCCCGGCGGCCCGCCGTGGCGGAGTGAGCACAGGGGCGTGGTGCGGTGCCTACGTGAACGGAGAGACGAAGAGTCGTGAGGTGCGAGTGGTGAGTCCTGTGAGGAGCACGTGGTGACGGAAGAACCGCAGAAGCCGGCAGATCCGTCTGTCGCGCGGCACGCATCGTCTCCGTCCGTCGCGCGGCACGCATCCCCCCTGTCGTCCGGGCCGCTCGACGCTCCGACCGACGCCACCGGGCCGCTCGACGCGCTGACCGACGTCGCCGGGCTGCGCGTCGGCCATGCGCGGGTGGCGGGTGCGGGTGCGCTGAGCGGCACCACTGTCGTCCTCGCCCCCGAGGGCGGTGCGATCGCGGCCGTCGACGTCCGTGGCGGCGGCCCCGGCACCCGGGAGACGGACGCGCTCGATCCACGCAATCTGGTGCAGCGCATCGATGCCGTCGTCCTGACGGGCGGCAGCGCGTATGGCCTGGACGCGGCGTCCGGTGTGATGGCCTGGCTGGAGGAACAGGGACGGGGGGTGCGGGTCGGTCCCGATCCGGCACAGGTGGTGCCGGTCGTCCCGGCCGCGTGCATCTTCGACCTGGGGCGGGGCGGTGACTGGCGGGCCCGCCCGGACGCCTCGACCGGCCGCGCCGCGGTGGAGGACGCGGCGGCCACGGAGCCGGGGGCGCCGGTCGTCGAGGGAAATGCCGGCGCTGGTACGGGTGCGGTCGCCGGGCAGCTCAAGGGCGGAGTGGGCACGGCGAGCGTGCGGCTGGCGTCCGGGATCACGGTGGGCGTGCTCGTCGTGGTGAACGCGGCAGGTTCGGTGATCGACCCGCGTACCGGGGTGCTGTACGGGGAGTACGGCGCCACCGAACCGCCGGTGCACCCCGCACCCGAGGTCCACCGCGCGGCGCGGCAGCGCCTGGCGGAGACCCAGGGGGAAAACGTACGCCCCCCGCTCAACACCACGCTCGCGGTCGTCGCCACGGACGCCGAACTCACCCGGGCCCAGGCGCAGAAGCTTGCGGGTACAGCGCACGACGGACTTGCGCGCGGCGTCCGCCCCGTACACCTGCTGACCGACGGGGACACCGTTTTCGCGCTGGCCACCAACACCCGGCCACTGGATCCGCAGAACCCGGCCGCGCTCAACGACCTGCTGGCGGCCGGCGCGGACGCGCTGACCCGTGCCATCGTGAAGGCCGTCCGGGCAGCTCAGAGCGTCAACGGCCGCCACGGCGGGGGCAGCTACCTCGCGTACAGCGATCTCTATGGCGCGAGCCGGTCCCCGTCGCGGCCGTCGACGTACAGCCGTGCGGACCCCGACTCGCCTCCCGGGTGAGGAAGTTCGGACGAACCGCCAGGAACCATATGCGTGCGTCATGCGTTTTCCTGAACCCCGGTCATGATGTCGGACCCAGGGACTACGTTAAGCACGCATCAAGTAACACGCGGCGACGGCCTGGAGACAGCACCTTGAGCGATCCGTACGAGACAACCGAGCAGCACCTCGAGCGACTCCTGCGACGGGCACTCAACTCTTTCGACCTGCCCGACAATACGGTCGAGAGACTCGGTACCGCGCTCGCCCACAGCAGTTCCCTGCACTCCTCGCACCACAGTTCCGCACTACACCGGGAGACCTACCGGCACACGTATCTGCTGTCCGACGGCACCCCGCTCACCCTGTGGGAGCTGGTGCACGGCGGTCCGCGGAGCGCGACGCACCCGTTCTCCCGGACGGAGCCCGACCTCCGGCACCACGAGCTGTACGACGACGAAGCCGATGTCCATATCGCCGCCGCCCGGCTGACCGGCGGTTTCGGCGAGGTCCCGGTGTTCGGGGACGAGGGACCCCAGGCCGACCTGGAGACCCTCACCGTTCTGATGACGGCTCCCCCGGCCCCGATGCCCCGGATGTACGCCCCGGACAACTCCGCCGACCATGCCCGCCGCGTCCTGCGCCGCGCCGAGAACAGCGACGGCCCCGGCGAGAAGACCGCCCGGCTGCTGCGCGCCGCCTTCGCCCACCACATCACCCAGGTCTTCGGCCGGCAGTGCCGGGTGGACGGGCGGGACGCCGGATTCACGCTGTACGAGCACGCTTTCCTGCTCCTCGACGGCAGCGAGATGAGCCTGTGGGAAGTCGAGCACACGGCCACGCCGGACGGTCGCCACATGTGCGAGGTGTACGGCGACGAGGACTCCGCGCGCGGGGCCATGGAGAGCCGCACGCGCATCTGCTGACCTGCTGCCCCGGGACGGCCGGAGGCGGCCCGAGTCGGCCCGTTCCTGCCCCGGACGCCCCGGGGCAGGAAGAGAACCCGCCCCCCCAAGACGAGAACGACGACGGTGCCCGCACCCCCGAGGGGCGGGCACCGTCGTCGTTCGCCGTTCGCCGTTCTCCGTTCGCCGTTCTCTGTTCGCCGTTCTCTGTTCTCTTCGTTCTCTTCGTTCTCCGCATCGAAGCAGGACGCGTCAGGGAGTGAGGGCGAGTTCCTTGCCGGGTTCGGGCTCGTCCACGGCGTACGCGGACCTGTCCACGGCGGCCGGCGACCCGTCGCCTGCCGCCCCGGCCGTGGTGTCCGCGCCCGCTCCGCCGGCCTCCACGTGCTGCCGCGGCCGTGCGGGCAGCGCGAACATCACCAGGAAGATCACCGCGAGCACCCCGGCCACCCACCACAGCGAGTGCTGGAACGCCTCCGCGAACGCCGGGCCCACCTGCTGCGGCGCCAGCCGGTCCCCGATCGAGCCGAAGAAGACGACCGAGACCAGTCCGAGCCCGATCGCATTGCCCATCTGCTGCATGGTGTTGATCAGTCCGGAGGCCGAACCGGAGTGCTCCTTCGGCACCTCGGACAGCACCATGTCCGTCAGCGGGGCCACGATCAGGCCCATGCCCAGGCCCATGACGACCAGCGGCAGCGCCATCTGCCAGGACGTGATGCCCATGCCGTACCGGTCGGACTCCCAGATGTAGAGCAGCAGGCCGACGATCATCAGCAGCGCGCCCGTCTGAAGGACCTTGCGGCCGAAGCGGGGCACCAGCTTCTGTACGGAGATCCCGGCAGCGAACGAGACGGCGATCGAGAACGGGATACCCGTTGTACCGGCCTTCAGCGCGCTCCAGCCGAGCCCCATCTGCATGTAGAGCGTCCAGACCAGGAAGAAGATGCCGAGGCCGAGACCGAAGGTCAGCTGCACGGCGATGCCCGCCGCGAAACTCTTGACCCGGAACAGCGACAGCTCGACCAGCGGCGAACCGTCCTTGCGCGCCTTCCCCCGCTCGAACACCACCAGGACCAGGAACACCAGAAGGCTGCCGGCCATCGACACATGACCCCACAGCGGCCAGCCCAGCTCCCGCCCACGGGTGAGCGGGTAGATCAGCATCAGCAGTCCCAGCGTCACCAGGGCGACACCGATCAGGTCCAGCCGGAGCGCCTTCGGGGCCTTGGACTCGGTGATGAACTTCCGTCCCAGGATCAGACCCGCTATGCCGACCGGAAGGTTGATCAGAAAGATGGGCCGCCATTCGAGACCGGCGATGTTCCACTCGGTGAGCAGCGCGCCCAGCAGCGGTCCCAGAACGGCGCCGAGGCCGACGATCGCGCCGAAGAGACCGAAGACCTTGCCGCGCTCGTGGGCCGGGAAGGTGGCGTGCACGATCGACAGCACCTGCGGGACCATCAGCGCGGCGGTGCCGCCCTGGAGGATGCGGGAGGCGACCAGCATCTCCGGGTCGACGGCGAAGCCGCAGAGCGCGGAGGCCAGCGTGAAGCCGCCGATACCGATGAGGAACAGTCGCTTGCGGCCGTAGATGTCGCCCAGCCGGCCGCCGGTGATCAGCCCGGCCGCGAAGGCCAGGGCGTATCCGGCGGTGATCCACTGGATGGAGCTGAACGAGGCGCCGGTGTCCTGCTGGATGCTCGGGACGGCGATGTTGACGATCGTGACGTCGACCAGGTCCATGAAGGCCGCGGTCATCACGATGGCGAGCGCGAACCAGCGTCGCCGGTCCGACGGGTCCGAGGACACCGTGGGCCCGGATGCCGTGGACGGCAGAGATGCGGAAGAAGTCATACGGAGAAGCTAGACAGCCAATAGGTCAGATCATGACCCAATGGGTGGGCACCCTGGTGAGACGACCGACACCCGGACAACACAGCAACACCCGGACACGAGGATGAGCCCATGACGGACACCCCGGCACGCCTGCTGAATCTGCTGTCGCTCCTCCAGACGCCCCGCGAGTGGCCGGGCAGCGAACTCGCCGAACGGCTCGATGTCAGCCCGCGCACCATCCGTCGCGACATCGACCGGCTCCGCGAGCTCGGCTATCCGGTCGGGGCCTCGCGCGGTTCGGTGGGCGGCTATCGCCTCGTCGCCGGCACCGCCATGCCGCCGCTGCTCCTCGACGACGAGGAGGCGGTGGCCATCGCGGTCGGCCTGCGGGCGGGCGCCGGGCATGCCATCGAGGGGGTCGACGAGGCGTCCGTACGGGCTCTGGCGAAGTTGGAGCAGGTGCTGCCCTCGCGGTTGCGGCACCGGGTCTCGACCCTGCAGACCGCGACCGTACCGCTGACCCGCGGCGACGGCTCGACGATCGATCCGCACACCCTGACGGTGATGGCGTCGGCGGTCACCGGCCGCGAGCGGCTGCGGTTCGCCTACCGTGCGGGCGACGGCGCCGAGACGAGGCGGGAGGCCGAGCCGTACCGGCTGGTGAGCACGGGGTGGCGCTGGTATCTCGTCGCCTACGACCTGGGGCGCGAGGACTGGCGTACGTTCCGGGTCGACCGGGTCAGCGAACCGTTCGCGACCGGGGCCCGGTTCACGCCGCGCGAACTGCCCACGGGGGACGCGGTGGAGTTCCTCGCCGGCTCCATCGCCCGCCGGCAGCCGGAACTGGCGGTGGAGGTGAGCTTCGCCGCCCCGGCGGAGTTCGTGTCCGCGCGGCTGCCGGCCGCGTTCGGCCCGCCGGAACGGACCGGCGAGAACAGTTGCCGGCTGCGGGCGGTGCTGTCGGACTCGCTGGAGTGGGTGGCGCTCCGACTGGCGCTGGTGGACTGCGAGTTCACCGTGCACGAGCCGCCGCAGCTGGCGCAGTACCTGAGCGATCTGGGCGCCCGGCTGACGCGCGCGACCGCACGCTGACACACTGCCGCCCGCACCGGGGCCGGTCGGCGGCCACCGCGCCACCCCGGTGCGGGCCGCAAAAGAATGAGCCCCGGCGCCAGGGGGGGGGTGGGCGCCGGGACTCAGCTCAGGGGGTCACACGAAGCGACCCATTTCGGAGGTTACTGGACCAGGGCTCACGCCGCGGCGTCAAAACCCGTGTCGTGGGCCATTCGCTTCAGTTCGAGCAGCGCGTGCTTCTCGATCTGGCGGATCCGCTCACGGGTCAGGCCGTGCTGCTTGCCCACCTCGGTGAGGGTCCGCTCGCGGCCGTCCTCGATGCCGTACCGCATCCGGATGATCGAAGCGGTGCGGTTGTCGAGCTTGCCGATCAGGTCCTCGAGCTCCTCGCTGCGCAGCAGCGTCATCACCGACTGCTCGGGCGACACCGCGGAGGTGTCCTCCAGCAGATCGCCGAACTGTGTCTCGCCCTCGTCGTCGACGGACATGTTGAGGCTGACCGGGTCACGGGCCCAGTCCAGCACGTCACCCACGCGCTCCGGCGTGGAGTCCAGCTCGGCGGCTATCTCCGTGTGCTCCGGCTCGCGGCCGTGCTCACGGTTGAATTCGCGCTGCACCCGGCGGATCCGGCCGAGCTCCTCCACCAGGTGGACGGGGAGCCGGATCGTACGGGACTGGTCGGCGATGGAACGGGTGATGGCCTGACGGATCCACCATGTCGCATACGTGGAGAACTTGAAGCCCTTGGCGTAGTCGAACTTCTCGACCGCGCGCACCAGGCCCGCGTTGCCCTCCTGGATCAGGTCGAGCAGGGGCAGACCGGCCCTCGGGTAGCGGCGTGCGACGGCAACGACGAGCCGGAGGTTGGAACGGATGAATATGTCCTTGGCGCGCTCGCCCTCGGCGACCAGCGCCTCCAGCTCCTCGCGCGTCGCTCCACCGGCTTCGCTCTCCACCGCGCCGTCGAGTATCTGGCGCGCATACACACCCGCCTCGACGGTTTGCGACAGCTCGACCTCCTTCGCGGCGTCGAGCAGCGGCGTACGCGCGATCTCGTCCAGGTACATGCCGACCAGGTCGCGATCGGCGATCTCTCCGCCCGAGGCGCGAACACTGCTTGCCCGGCTGGTCCCACCGGTGGCGGACGAACGACGGGCGACGGCACGGGTTGCCATGCGTGCTCCCTTGCTGAGTAGGTCGCGACACCCTCTCAGGTGCCCTGCATCCGATGGAAACAACGACTGGAATCCGGACAGAATTCCCATGCCTGGCATTCATTTTCTCGATCATGCAGTACCCTGTGCCACCGCAAGGGGGGTGTGCATGCCGGGCATCCAGACAGAAGCGCAGGTCAGACCGGGCATCGAAGATGATTTGATGGCCCTCGCGGACATCTACCACCATGACGTTCATGAGACCGCGCTCACATTCGATGCGGTCCCCCTTACACCTGAACAGCGTCTGCCGTGGCTTCGTTCCCACCCTGAAGACGGCTCGCACCGCCTTCTGGTTGCTCAGGATGTCCGCATTGTCGGCCCCGCCTCGCCCCGGCTGCACGAGCGCTTCAATTTCCGCCGTGTCGGTACGTACGTCTCCGCCGTGTCGATACGTACGTCTCCGCCATGTCGGTACGTACGCCGAGGCGGGGCGGAAGCTCGGCACGTACTGGGACGTGGCCCGGTACGAGAAACCGCTGGGACCGCAGCCCTAGGGCCCGGAGGGAACCCGGCCTAGGGCTCGGAGGGAACCCGGCCTAGGTCCGCGGCCCGTTACGCACCGGGGACGCCGCGCCTAGCGTGCCCGGTATGAGCGAGCGCACGAACGACCGCATGGACGACGCAGCAAGCAGTGCCGACGCGACGGACCCCGGCAACAGGACCGGCGACGACACCACGGGCACGCTCGACGAGGCGCTGGAGCGTCTCCACACGGCGGGCCCCGAACGAAACGGCTGGCTGAGCAATCACGGCCCGATGGCCGTCGAGGCGCTGGTCCGGCACGGTCAGGCACCGGCCGTTCACCGATGGCTCGACCACTACAGCCACAAGCTGGAGGACATGCCGGAGACCGCGTCCCGGGTGACGGCGGAGAACTGGCGAGAGGCCCTGGGCGACCCGCGCCGGATCGCCGACTGGACGCTGTACTTCGAGCGGGAGACGACCGAGCGCCCCTGGCGGGACGTCCTGACCGAGTGGTGGCCGCGGCTGCTGCCCGGCATCGCGGCGGGCGCCACCCACCCCGTGATCCGGGTCGGCCACTCCGTACGCACCCTGCTCGGCGGCGGCGAGGCGAGCGCGCCCCGGATCACCGAGCTCGCCCACGGCCTCGGCTACTGGGCCGCCCGCCACCAGCCGCTGCCCGCACTGGCTCCGCTGCCCCCCGCACCGAGCGCCGCGGCCGCGCTGGACGCCGTCCCGCCGGTACCCGGGCAGAGCGGCGGCATCCGGGACCGGCTGGCGCAGCTCAGCGCGTTTCCGGTGTGGCCGCAGCGGTTCACCGACGACCCGGACGAGGCGCGGGCCCGGCTGGAGGAACTGGTGCGCGCCGCGACCCACCGCTACGCCACGCACGGGCATGGCGAACCGATCATGCTGGTGCACGCCGCGACCGCACCCAATGCCGTGCTGCGCACGCTGCCCGCGCTCCCCCGCGCGCTGTGGGTACCGAGCCTGGGGGCCGCCTGGGCGGCGAGTGCCGCGGTCACCGCCGCATACGGCCCGGCCGAGCCGGCCCCGTACACACCGGCGAGCGCATCCGCCGAGGAGCTCTTCGCACGCGCGGCGGCGCACGGTGACGATCACACGATCAAGTTCACCGACACCGCGCTGGACGTCGGCGACGCCACGGCTCTCGCCGCCGCGCTCCGCTCGATCGAGCTGAACCCACCGACCTTGTGACAGCCCGCCGGTCCCGTCGGCCCCATCGGCCCCCCGACGGCTCCGCCGCCCTCCCGCGGACCCGTCGGCCCGCTGACGAACCCGTCGGCCCGACGACGCCCCGCCCGCTCGCCGGTGGCGGCCCCGCCGGCCTTCCGCCTGACCTTCCGCCCCCCTCACTGTCATCCGCCGAACTGCACCGACCGCTTCGCCAGCCCCATCCAGAACCCGTCGATGACGCTGCGGCCCCGGTCCAGCTCGTTCTCCGAGGCGCCGAGGGTCACGAAGAGCGGCGCGAAGTGCTCGGTGCGCGGGTGGGCCAGCCGGCCGGCCGGGGACTTGTGCTCGAAGTCCAGCAGCGCGTCGATGTCCTGCGCCTGGAGCGCCCGGTTCCCCCAGTCGTCGAACTCCGCCGACCAGCCGGGGGTGCCGCCGCCCGGGTGCCGCAGGGCGGCCAGGTTGTGGGTGAAGAAGCCGCTGCCGACGATCAGGACGCCCTCGTCGCGCAGCGGCGCGAGCTTGCGCCCGATGTCCATCAGCCGCCGCGGGTCCAGCGTCGGCAGGGAGATCTGGAGTACGGGGATGCCGGCGTCCGGAAACATCTCCACCAGAGGGACGTACGCCCCGTGGTCGAGCCCCCGGTCCGGGATGTCCTGGACCGGGGTACCGGCACCGCGCAGCAGCTTGCGCACGTCGTCCGCCAGCGCCGGGGCGCCCGGGGCCGCGTACCGCACCTGGTAGTAGTGCTCGGGGAAACCCCAGAAGTCGTAGACGAGCGGAACGGTCTCCGTGGCGCCGAGGGCGAGCGGGGCCTCCTCCCAGTGCGCGGAGACCATCAGGATCGCCCGGGGGCGGGGCAGCCGGGCGGACCAGGCGGCCAGTTCGCCGGGCCAGACCGGGTCGTCGGCCAGCGGTGGTGCGCCGTGGGAGAGGTAGAGGGCGGGCATGCGCTCCGCGGTGACAGTCATGGCACTCCCCATCCGCTGCCGATCGAGGTAAGTCTTCTAGTGGTGTCTTTGAGAAGGAAGGGTTCTTTAATCTTCAAGTTCCCATCTCCGGAGACCTTAGCTCTATCTAGTTAAACTTTCAAGAAAAGGTCGTACAGTGGAGTACATGACCACGGCATCCCCCGGCGAGCCGCGCTGGCTCTCCGACGAAGAGCAGAGCGTCTGGCGTGCGTACCTCCACGCCACCACGCTCATGGAGGACCATCTCGACCGTCAGCTGCAGCGCGATGCCGGCATGCCGCACATCTATTACGGACTGCTCGTCCAGCTCTCCCAGGCACCCCGCCGCCAAAAGCGGATGACCGAGCTGGCCAAGGACGCCAAGATCACCCGGTCCCGGCTCTCGCACGCCGTCGCGCGGCTGGAGAAGAGCGGCTGGGTGCGCCGCGAGGACTGCCCGTCCGACAAGCGCGGCCAGAACGCGGTCCTCACCGACGAGGGCTACGAGATGCTGCGCCGGTCCGCACCGGGCCATGTCAGCGCCGTACGCCAGGCGATGTTCGACCGGCTCACGCCCGAGCAGGTGCGCTCACTGGGCGAGATCATGCAGGTCGTCGCCACCGGACTCCAGCCGGAGGGCACGGACGCGGATCTGCCCTGGCTGCGCTGACCGCACGACAAGGTCCCCTCCGGCGCGTACCGGGCACGCACCGGACGGGCTCTGCCGCACCGGACATGGCTCTGCCCCGGTTCCACCGAGCGGAACCGGGGCAGAGCCACGTTTCATTCACACCTCACGTCGCACGACGACGTCAGTGGGCGACGACCGGGATCTTGAACTCGTCCTCGACACCGTCGGCGTCACCCGAACCGGAGGCTCCGGACACCGCGGCCGCCGAGGGGCGCCCGGCGTTGATGAAGGTCACCGCGATCGCGGAGGCCACGACCAGGATGCCGACGGCCCACCAGATGGCACCGGTGAAGCCGTGCACCATCGACTGGAGCTTCAGCAGCTCGGGATCGGTGGCGCCGAGTGCGGCGTGCGAGGTGGCGTACGCCGTCGCGGCCGAGGCGGCGATGGTGTTCAGCAGCGCCGTACCGATCGCGCCGCCCACCTGCTGCGAGGTGTTGACCATCGCGGACGCGACGCCCGAGTCCCTCGGCTCGACACCGTGCGTGGCCAGCGACATGGCCGGCATGAACGCCGAGCCCATGCCCAGCCCCAGCAGGAGCTGTGCGGGCAGGATGAGCGTGGTGTAGGAGGAACCGATCTCCAGCTGCGTCAGCAGCAGCATGCCGACGGCGGCGACCAGGAAGCCGGGGCCCATGAGCTTGCGCGCCGGGACGCGGGTCATCAGCCGGGCACCGATCTGCGTCGACCCGGTGATCATGCCCGCGATCATCGGGAGGAAGGCGAAGCCCGTCCTGATCGGCGAGTAGCCCTTCACGACCTGCAGGTAGTACGTCAGGAAGAGGAACAGCCCGAACATCGCGATGACGGCCAGACCCAGCGAGAGGTAGACGCCGCCGCGGTTGCGGTCCAGCACCACGCGCAGCGGCAGCAGCGGCGACTTGACCCGCGACTCGGTCAGGACGAACGACAGGAGCAGCACACCGGCCGCGACGAACATGCCGATGGTCAGCGCGTCCGACCAGCCGGCGGACTCGGCACGGGTGAATCCGTACACCAGCGAGACCAGACCCAGTGCCGACAGGACGACGCCCGGGATGTCGAGCGGCGAGCGGTTGCGGCTGCCGGCCGGCTCGCGGATCACGAAGTACGCGCCCAGGGCCGCGACGACCGCGAACGGGATGTTGACGAAGAAGGTCCAGCGCCAGTTCAGCACCTGGGTCAGGAAGCCGCCGAGGATCAGGCCGACGGCGCCACCGCCACCGGCGATCGCACCGTAGATGCCGAACGCCTTGGCGCGCTCCTTGGCGTCGGTGAACATCACGGCGAGCAGCGACAGGGCCGCCGGGGCGAGCAGCGCGCCGAAGACGCCCTGGAGCGCACGGGAGCCGAACAGCATGCCCTGGTTCTGCGCCGCACCCCCGAGCGCGGAGGCCAGCGCGAAGCCGATCAGGCCGACGACGAAGGTCCGCTTGCGGCCCCAGAGGTCGGCGATCCGGCCGCCGAAGAGCAGCAGCCCGCCGAAGGCGAGGGCGTAGGCCGTGATGACCCACTGCTTGTTGGCGTCGGAGATCCCCAGGGCCGTCTGGGCGTGCGGCAGCGCGATGTTCACGATCGTGGCGTCGAGCACGACCATCAGCTGCGCGAGGGCGATGAACGCCAGCGCTTTCCAGCGGCTGGGGTCCGGGAGTCGGATGTCAGCTGTTTTTGACATGGAGGTATCCACCTAAGGGCGCGCACGGGCGCGCGAACGTCATGAACCGAGAGGTCGGCGAACGGGCAGTGGGGCAGGGACGGCCGAGGAAGGCAGCCGTCGGGGAACGGGCGGGAAATCGGCGAAAGGGCGCGTGGTGAGGGAGAAGACGTGGTCGGGGCGGGGCAGGCGCGCCACCGGGCCCCGGATCAGGGGCCCGGTGCGGGCGTCATGGCCGGCGCCGCAGATCCTCCAAGGTCGCCGCCGTTCCGGGCAGTCGGGACCGGGCCGGAGCCTCCAGTCCGTCCAGGAACAGCTGTAGGTGGCGATGAGTGAACCGGTCGATGTCCGGACATCCGGTACCGGGCAGCGGTCGGGTGAGCTGGGAGAGGGCGACCAGTACGTCACCGACGGCGATGTCGGTGCGCAGGCGCCCCGCGGACATGGCGCGCGACACAAGCCCTTCGACAGCCTCTTCGAGGCGTCGACGCTCGGCGAGCAGTTCGGGGTGGTCCTTGTCGAAGCCGCCGGACAGCATCGGGCACAGCGCACCGACCCGTTCGTCGGCCGCCGCGTGCACGAAGCGGCTGAGCGCGGCGAAGGGATCGGCCTCCTCGGCCGCCGCCTCCTCCGCACGGTCGGTGGTGCGAGAGGTGACCGCGAGCACGACCTCGTGCGTCAGCGCGGCCCGGTCGGGAAAGTTCCGGTAGAGCGTGGCGTTGCCGACGCCGGCGCGGCGGGCGACCTCGTCGAGCGGCACAGCCGGCCCGAACTCGACGAACATCTCGCGCGCGGCCGTCACGATCCGCTCCCGGTTGCGCAGCGCGTCGGCCCGCGGACGGGTCGTCCGGGGCTGCGCCGCTCCGGTGGCGGTGCGGGTGACGGTATCCACGACGGCTGTTCCTGCCTTCCGGACCTTCCGGCCCTCCCCGCAGCGCTCTTCGTCGCTGCGGCCCTCTTCGTTCTCCACGGCGACCCCCTTCCGTAACCGGGGACCACCTCCCCGGTTCGCGGGGACACAGGTTCAAACGGGGAAAGGATCCCCGGATATTTCCCCACCACAATGTGACCTGACCCACATCTCGGGAGCGGGAAAACCAGCCGAACGGCGCACCCAACGAGCGGTACCGCACCACCCGTCACAGGCTGATCCGCAGAGCGCAGTCAGGGCCGGCCGACTGCCGCGGACCCCGAGGCGCCTATATGCAGAAGCCCCGCCACCGGATACGCAGGCATCGCCACCCGATCGCGCTCACTTCGGCAACGGTCCTGGTCATCGCCTCCATGGCCTCGGCCAGCAGCACCCTTCCGATAGCCAGCCGGGCCTCGGCCGGCCCGGTTCCCGCCATCCGGCCGGCGGGAACGGCCCCGTGCCGGATACCCACGGCCATGGGCGTACAGATGTCGGAAGGCATGCCGACCCCAAAGGGCTACGCCCGCTCCACCGGCAGGATCCACGCGCTCAACCTGATGATCGACTTCCCGGACGCACCGGGCACCGAACCGGCGATGGACCGGTTCGACGAATTCTTCCCGCAGACCACCACATGGTTCCGGACCGCCTCGTACGGACGGCTCACGTACGTCCCCGACACCCCCGTGAAAACCTGGCTGCGGATGCCGCTGCCGTTCTCGGAGTACGGGATCGAACGCGGATCGATGTACGAACCGGGCTACCGCCACCTCGCCCAGGACATCGTCGCGGCCGCCGACCCGAAAGTGGATTTCAGGAAGTACGACCTGATCAACATCCTGGTCACACCGAACGCCGGCCCCTCCGCCCTGGACACCGTCCTGTCCGTTACCTTCTCCGGCAACGCCGACGCGCTGCACGCGGACGGCGTGCCGCTCGCCAACACGTCCTTCATCTACAGCCACCAGGACGACGGCTCGGGATCGTTCAAACAGACCGGATACCGCGTCCTGCCGCACGAGAACGGCCATGTCTTCGGCCTTCCCGACCTCTACACCATGGAGGGCGGCGGCGCGGTCGGGCACTGGGACATCATGTCCGAGGACTGGGGGGCCGACAACGACCTGCTGGGCTGGCACAAGTGGAAGCTCGGCTGGCTGGACAACAAGCAGATCAGCTGCGCCGCCAAGCCCGGCAGCAGCGACCACGTCCTCGAACCGCTGGCCACCCGGGGCGGGACGAAGCTGGCGTTCGTACCGCTGAGCGACGAGTCCGGCTACGCGGTCGAGGTACGGACACAGGCCGGCAACGACCACGCGGTCTGCCGGCCCGGCGTGCTGATCTACAAGGTGAGCTCGAACGTCGACACCGGCCAGGGGCCGGTGTCCGTCGCGGACAGCACCAAGAACAGCAGCGGCTGCACCCGACAGCCCAATGTGCACGCCGAGCTCTCCGACGCCGCCTTCCGGCCCGGCCAGACCTTCACCGACCGGGTCGACAAAATACGCATAGCCGTGGTCGGCAAGGACGACAAGGGCAACTACCGCGTCCGGGTCACTCGCCCCTGACCCGTCCGGATCACTCGCCCCTGCCCCCGGCTGCGTCCCCGGCCGCTCGCCGCACATGCGGGTCGGGGTCCGGCGTGGGCTGTGGTGCGGGCGGCTGGAGCGGTCACTCATGCCCGCCTCGCCCAGTTCGCGGTAGCGGTCGGCCCACCGCTCGGCCGTGGTCGGGGAGACCTGGAAGCGTTCGGCGGCCCTGCACAGGGGCCAGCCGTCCTCGGCCACGCAGCGGGCCAGACGCAGCCGTCCGGTCTCGGTCAGGGGTGCATTACGGTGGGGCACGAGGGCCTTTCTGGTCGCCGGTGCAGATGTCGCAATCCACACCAGGCCAGAAGGCCCTCACCCATTTCAAGATCAATCAGCCGTGAACCCTGTCACCAACCTCCGTGGACAGAACACCTAGTCATCTCGGACGTGCCCAACTTGCCTGCAACACCCGTGGACGGCTCAGCTGGGGCCCTACCCCGCCACCGGGCTGGTAGTGACGGTCTGGCTGCTCGGCCTCGGGACGGTCACGGCGATGTGGGCCATGAGCTACCTCATGGCCCTGGCCGAGTGGGCCGGGCGTCCGCCCCGGCGCCCGTCCACCGACGCGCGCTTACCCGGCGCCGGGCGCAAACGATCCCGACCCCTACACCGCCCTCCACCTCCCCCACGAGACCGGGCAGGTGCTACGAGTCCGTCTTCCAGTTGCACCCGGAGCGGAACATCTTCTCGACCTTCGTCTTGGCGTCCCCGGTGAGTTCAGGTTGCCAGGTTTCGAGATCCCACGTCGAACCACCGCCGTGCTTACCGCCGAGCCCGTAGGAGAACAATGCGTGGCACTGCAGCTGCTGGAAGGTCGAGTTCTTCTTAGTCTTCGTGGCGTCGGGGAACATGGGCGTGTTGGACCACACCTGCCTCCAGTCGTCATTCACGTCACTGGCGGCGTCATCGTTCCCTGTGATGGTCTTGAACGCGGCGGCCGTCGGGGTGACGTGGACGGACGTCAAGCGGCTGTCGGTCCAATTCACGTAGACCTCGGTCTTCTTCACCCACTTGGTGTTGGTGATGCCGCCGTAGCCGATGCACGCAGTCTGGCAGGTCTCGAAGGCGTTGGTCTGACCATCGCTCCACAAGATGTACTTGCCGGACTGGAAGTCCTGGCGCTTGCCTTCGTTGTTATCGACGTTGCCGCCGACGTGTGCGGTGTCGTACTCGTCGCTCGTGGGGTAGCCGTACGCCCCCTTTTCGGACCCGTACATTCCCCACCACGCTCCAATGTTGCCGTGTACCGCGTGCGCTCCGGTGTTGGGGGACCAGTAGACCGTAGCGTTCTGGAACTCCTGGCGGACGCCGATCCCATCGGGGTTCTTCAGCTCGTCGGTGAGCGGGTACCCCATGTAGCCGCCTTCCCAGCCGTGCTGACCCCACTTCTGGAGGATGAGACCCCACACGGCGTGCGCCCCGGTTTTTGGGCTCCAGTAGATCGAGCCGTTGTCGAAGACCTGACGGCGGCCGACCCCGTCGGGAAGGCCGAGTTCATCGCTTGTGGGGCAGCCGAGGGCCTCCCGCACACCGGGCGTCTGGGTGTACTCGGTCCAGATGGCGCCATCGACCGAGTAGTTGGAGCCGCAGAAGGTTTCTGCGGACGCGGGAGTGGCCTGGACGCCCGCCGGCAGGGAGGCGCTGGCCGCACAAACGGCGAGTGCAGCGAGGAACCGCGCAGTTTTGGGCCTGTTCATGGCCAGCAGTATCTGCGGACGTCGTTGGTGCCGTACACCCCGCGCGCGCGGCACTCCACCGGCGCGCGCTGGTCCTCGCACACCGATCGGGGCCGCCGGCCGGTCAGCGGGCGGGTGACCGCCTGCCCGGTGCGCCAGCGGCGCACTGGCACAGATCCTCGCCGTCAGCTTTGCGAAGGAGGGCCTGCGCCCACTGGCTTGGGGCACAGCTCGGCGTCGTGATGGGATTGCGAACCCGTCCGCTGACTCGGCAGAACCTTTTTCTCCCACTGGCTGCGCTGGCGTCGGGGCGCAGGAACACCTTCAGCAGGTCGCTGCGGCTCACAACACCCTCCAGCATGCCGAGGCCGTTCACCACGGGCAGTCGTTTCACTCGCTTGCGTGCCATGATGCGGGCGGCCTCGGCGAGCGTGGCATCGGGATGAACGGTGCTGGCCGGGCTCGACATCAGCTCCTCGGCCAGCACCGCGTCGGCTTTGGCCCCCTCCTCGAGCTGGCCGGGCAGTGTCGGGGCGCCCTGCCGGAATTCCTCCTTCGGCAGCAGGTCCGCCTCGGAGACCACCCCGACAACACGGCCCTCGCCTTCGAGCACCGGCACCGCGCTGACCTTCCACTGGTGCATCAGCTCGACGATCTCCTTGTACGAGGCCTCGCGGCCGATGGCGACGGCCGTGTGGGTCATGACGTCGCTGACGATGTACCGGGATGCAACCGTGGCGTGCTCCTCGGGCGTGGCTCTCGGATGGCGGCATGGCGGCATACGTCACACGAAGCCGCCACTGCCGTGAGGGGCGTAGAGATCGAGCAGACGGATCCGGGCGGCCTGCAACCGGCGGGCGAGCACCTGCCCGACCCAGTGCCCGACGGCCGAGCCGAAGGCGGGATCCGCGTCCATCATCATCCGTACCGTCGCTGCGTCGAACTCATGGGTACGGACAGGCGTCATCGCCTCGGCTCCGAGGTGCCAGACGTAGGGCTCGAACAGCCAGGACCAGCCCACCAGTTCACCGGACCCGAGGTTCTCGATCGCGGCCGGTGAGCTTCCCGGTACGGGGACATCCAGGGTGACGGTGCCCGAGCGCAGGATCCAGAAGCGGTCCGCACGGTCTCCTTCGTGGAAGAGACGGGTTCCCTCGTCGAAATTGACCTCCTTCCCGATCTGCATCAGACGGGCGCGGTATGGGGCAGGCAGGGCTGTGGTGATACGAGTGGGAGAAGCGCTCATCGGTGGACCTCCTCGGTAGCCTCCGATCTCAGCATCGCCGGACAGCCGGCTCACGGACATGGGTCTACCGGCCCCTGTCGCGGTCCCGTCCGGCCCTGGGCCGGAGAAAATTCTGAGATCTCACAGCACGTGCCGGTTCCGTCGGCAGAGGCTTCTCCTGCGTCCTGTTGCGAGATCGGATCAGAGAGCCCCGCGTGTGTGCCCCAGCAGATTCTGCTCGATGCGCCGGCGGACATCTGCGGCGAGTGAAGTGAGGCATTCCGAGGGTTCCGCCCTTGGCGCGGTGGGCGCGCGTATGGCGCGGGCCCCGGCCGGCAGCGCCGCAAGGTCGGTGACAAACCGCTGCCGGGCCATGTCCAGCTTCGTGCGTTCCGAAACACGTCGCCCTTCCCGCATGACCGACTCCAGCAGCGGGGTGCCGTCCGAGGGCGGGGGTTCGTCGACGAGAGCTATGAGATCCGCGTGTTCCGGCCTTCGGAACACCTGCTTGCGTCCCGGTGCGGTCACCTTGGCCGATGACAGTTTCATCACGGCCCGGCCGTCGTACTCGACCAGCTTGTACGCGGAATCCAGGTAGGGGGCATCCGCGCAGACGCCGATTCTGGTGCCGACCGCGTACGTGTCAATGGGCGCTTTGGAACGGACCAGACCGTCCACTGCGAACTCGTCGAGACCACCGCTCACCACAATCTGTGTCTCCTGAAGGCCCGCGGCATCGAGGACGGTCCGCGCCTGTACGGCCAGGGCTCCCAGATCACCGCTGTCCAGCCGGACGGCGCACCCCGGGCCGAGTCCCAGATCGCGCAGTACGCGCGCTGCCGTAGCCACGCCTGCCACGGTGTCGTAAGTGTCCACGAGGAATGTCACCGGGCCCGGATGGGACCGGGCGAAGGCCCGGAACGCGTCTTCCTCGGCGCCGAACGCCTCGATGTACGAATGGGCCATCGTGCCTACTGCGGGCAGGCTCTCGGAGTAGGCGGCCGCCACATTGCTGGTTCCGGCGAAGCCGACCATGGCACCCAGCCGGGCGGCCTGGTGTCCGGCTTCGATGCCATGAGTGCGGCGCAGGGAGAAGTCCACGACGGAGTGGCCGTCGGCGGCCAGCACACACCGGGCACATTTGGAGGCGACGGCGGTCTGGTGGCTGAGCTGGTTGAGTACATAGGTTTCGACGAGCTGGGCCTGCGGGAGAGGCGCGGTGATTTCCAGCAGAGGTTCTCCGGCCAGCACGATGCGTCCTTCGGGCACTGCCCGCACCTCGCCGCTGAATTCCAGGCCGAGCAGTGGGGCCAGATCCTCGGGCCGTCGTCCCATGACAGTGGCGAAGACGTCCACGTCATCTGCGTCCACACGATAGGAGGAGAGGAAGTCGAGGACCGGCTCCAGCCCGGCACAGACAAGAAAGCCCCGGTCCGGTGGCAGATCGCGTACGAACAGACTGAACGTCGCCGAACCGGTCATACCCTCGCGCAGATACGACTGAGCCATCGTGACCTCGTAGAGGTCGGTACTCGTGGCGTCAGACATCGACGGCACCTTCCTCCCCGCCGCAGTCACTCCTGCCGGCGTTGCCTCCCGGCCCCGCGCGGTCCCGCCTCACCACGCTGCTCCTCCACTATCGGCCTTCCTCTCGACGTGGGCCAGCCCAACGCCGAGCCGCTTCCTGTCGCGGCTGAAGAACACGTCGTGCGTGCGGGGCCGGCCAGGCCACGGAGGGGGCCGACCGTTCCGCGTCAGGACCGAACCGGTCCTGACGAATGGCCTGCTCCGGTGCAACTGTGAGAAGAGGGGCCTCTTACCTGGCCCAGTGGAAGGCGGTGGGGACGATGAGACTCCCCCTGGTCTTGGGTGTGGACGGATCGCAGGCAAACCTGCGGGCGGTCGACTGGGCCGTCGACGAGGCAGCCCTGCACGGGCTGCCGCTACGAGTGGTGTACGCGTCCGAGGGGGATCTCCGCGTGGGTGCTGCCCCGGCGCTCAGTCTCGGTCGCCCTTCAGAGCGGGCGCTCGCCGAAAGCATCGTCGAAACTGCCGCTGAGCGCGCCCGCCGCCGTCATCCGGCCGTCGACGTCACGGCCCAGGTACTGCCCGGAGACGCGGTGACCGCCCTCCTGCGCGAGGGGCACAATGCAGGGGCGCTGATCACCGGGGAACGAGGCCGCGGAGGGGTCACCGGACTTCTGCTCGGCTCCGTCAGCCTCGCCGTGGCCGCGTCGCACCCTTGCCCCGTCATCGTCGTGCGCGGCGACAGGGCCGGTATCGAAGGCACGCACGGGCGCATCCTCGTCGGTGTCGAGGAACCGGAGGGAGAATCAGTGGTGATCCGGTTCGCCTTCCGTGAGGCCGAAGCAAGGGACTGTGTCCTGGACGCCGTACATGCCTGGCGCAGCCCGCCGCGCAATCACACCGATCACCCCCGCACTGCCGGTGAGCCGCACCTCTACTGGAAGGAACGTGCGGCCACTGTGATCGACCACGCGGTGGCTGACTCCGTACGCGCTCACCCGACGGTCCGGCTGCACTCGGCGGCAGTCGAGGGAACGGCCGCAAAGGTGCTGGCCCTGCGATCGGCCGCTGCGGATCTGATCATCGTCGGAGCGCACCGGCGCCGCGGTCACCTCGGCCCCCACCTCGGCCGGGTCGCTCGCACCCTGCTTCACCACGCCGACTGTCCGGTGGCTGTCATACCTCTGGCGACGTGACCGTACGCGATGTGCCTGCCTCACCCGCTCAGTGCTGACGCATGGTCGGGGACGTACGTCTGAAGGTCCCTGGGCGGACGTTGGTATCCGGTGGCCGGCGGGCGCGGAGGCAGTTCGATCACGGGCGGAGCGACCTCCTCGTACGGCACGGTCGACAGCAGATGGGCGATCATGTTCAGCCGTGCCCGGCGCTTGTCGTCGCTCTCGACCACGTACCAGGGAGCTTCCGAGATGTCCGTATGGACAAACATCTCGTCCTTCGCCCGCGAATAGGCCTCCCACCGGCTGATCGATTCCAGGTCCAGCGGCGAGAGCTTCCATCGGCGGGTTGGATCCTGCAGCCGGCGCCGGAATCGCTGCTCCTGCACCGCGTCACTCACCGAGAACCAGTACTTGCGCAACAGGATGCCGTCCTCCACCAGCATCCGCTCGAAGATCGGGCACTGTCGAAGAAACCGTTGGTGCTCCTCCATGGTGCAAAAACCCATGACGCGCTCGACACCCGCGCGGTTGTACCAGCTCCGGTCGAGCAGGACCACTTCACCTGCGGCAGGCAGATGCTCGGCGTAGCGCTGGAAATACCACTGACCACGCTCGCGCTCAGTGGGCCGCGGCAGTGCGACGATACGTGCTACCCGGGGATTGAGGAGCTCGGTGACGCGCTTGATCGTGCTGCCCTTGCCCGCCGCGTCACGTCCCTCGAACACCACAACAAGCCGTGCGCCCTCGGCCCGCACCCACTCCTGGAGCTTCACGAGCTCGGTCTGGAGCCGGTACAGCTCGGGCTCGTACAGCGAGCGTGGCAGCCTTCCGGGCCCGCCCGAACCTTTCTCCTCTGGCATGGGATGACGTTACGGAGAAGACCATGCCCGAAGTCAAGCGTCAGGGCCGGACGGGCCTCGTTGCGCGGATCCGGAACGACACGATCGATGGGGCAGGTCGGCGAGCGGATCGGATTCGCCATCTCGCCGGCCAATCCCGGCCACACGTTACGGCCACACGCGGATCGCCCCGCTGCCACTGCCGCGCTCGCGTATGTGAACGCTCAGGTCAGGATTGCGACCTCGGCCGGATGCCTCACGATGAGGGCATGGCTCCGGTCGGTTCTGCGGACCGTTGCGACGCGCTTCGGGCCCTGGCAGGCCGACGTGGACGGCCGGGCCCAGCTGATCGAGTCGCTGGCCGAGGCCAGCAACGGCCCGGAACCGACCCGCATTCCCGCCGGGATGGACCAGAACTACTGGGCGAGGCGGATCGTGCACAACACGCAGGCAGAGCTCCAGGCACGCCACCCGGGCCTCCCCGTCATCGGCAGCCTGGTTGCCGACGACGCCGAGCACGCGCTGCTCGCCTTGCCCCAACTCGACCCCCGGCACCACAGCCAGCGACTTGGGCGGCGCCCGGCGGCGTCTCGGGGTCGGAGACGTCGGCCGGCAGCCGGGCAGCCAAACGAGAAGCGGTCAGATCGGCCAAGGCCTCCACGATCGGATCCGACGCAGTGAAACGCTGGGGCACCACCACAGTGTGGCCAGCAGCCAGACAGGCTTCTGCCAGGTGGTCTCTGCACTGCGAGCAGTTGTACCTCGGCTCGGAGCGATCGAGAGGGTCATGTCGGTCGGTTTCGTCGGGCCGGGCCGAGTACTTCGTCGGCACTGCGGGGCTCTGTGCGGGGCTGTTGGTTGAGCTTGTGACGCGCGATGGAGGACCGCCGGTAGACCTCCTTGCGGGCCCGCATGATGTTGCCCAGGGGTGTGTGCTCGGTGGTGACCCGCCAGGGTGTGAAGGACAGTGCGTCCATCTTCTCCAGGTTTTCCGGGCCGGAGATGTCCTGCTGCGGCAGCCGCAGCTTCGCCACGGTGACGGCCGGCGAGAGCTGCTCGGGCCATTCCACGGTCGTGTCCTCCACCGGCATGCGCTCCAGGTCGGTAGAGAGCTGGACCTGGATGTCGTAGGTGTAGGGCCGCTCCTGCAGCTCGGCTTGCAGGGCCGGCCGGAAGACTTCCGCCGCCGAGGTCGGATCGATGTCGCGCCGGACCACCGCGGCGGCGAAGTCAGGGTCGGGGGTGATGCGTACCTTGGCGATGTAGTCCCCGTGCCGGACCGCGCCCATCGTCCAGTAGCTCGACAGCAGTACGTTTTTCGGGGAGATCTTTGACAGGCGTAGGAGGGCCAGGAACTCGTCCCACGCCCAGTTGTCCTGGTCCAGGGTTCCCTTTCCGGTCACGAAGTCGGTGAAGAAACGACGGGCTCCGGGGCGGCCTTGGGAGAAGTAGGCCGACGCGTTCAGGAACAATTCCTGGATGAACAGGTAGTGCTCGACTGTGTTGCAGAAGAAGACCGGTCCGTTGATGTTGGCGTAGTCGAACGTGCCCGTGTCCGGTTCGTCTTCCAACAGGGTCGGGCCGGGGATGTCGAACATCTTCAATGCCAGTCCGGTAGCGGCGCCCAGTCGTGCGTCTGCTCCAGCGTGAGGC
The DNA here is from genome assembly GCF_043080425.1 of Streptomyces sp. NPDC015032. Lineage (NCBI taxonomy): Bacteria > Bacillati > Actinomycetota > Actinomycetes > Kitasatosporales > Streptomycetaceae > Streptomyces > Streptomyces sp. NPDC015032. The sequence goes on from NZ_JBIBVN010000005.1 coordinate 285,665, forward strand.
GAGCCGTTGGAGAAGCGGATGAGCGCATCGTGGGTTCCCGGGGTCGCGTAGATGCCCTGGGCGTACTCGGGGGGTAGCCCGTCCAGGATCTCCACTTCCCCTCGGACCAGCCCGTAGCCCTTGGCATGGGCGTCGCGCAGGGCCCGGCCGGTGCCACCGGCTTCGACGGAGTCGGCGATGTAACTCTCGGTCTTGTCGATCACCGTCTGCAGGTTGCGGTCGAAGTTCGGATCATCGGCTTCAACCTCAGGCGTATAGCGGACGAACTGTGCTGCCATGGTGTCGAACCCTCCTCGAAGACCGTGGTACGAACTGCCCTCAGTCCTCCAATTCCGCGAGCCAGCGCAAGGCGCGCAACCCGGGGACGAAGCAGTACTCACCGCCCCGGGTGACCACGAAGCTGGGCAGGTTCTGCAGACGGCGCCGGACCGGCTTCTCCGGGATGGTGACGGTGCCGGTTCCGCCGTGATGCCCGGCTACCGCGTCCTTCTCGCCGGGGTAGCCGATGAAGTTGCCGTCGTTGATCCACTCGGCCTTGATGAACTCGAACTGCCGCTCCAGGTGTGCGCCGAGGAACACTCCGACCAGACCACGGTCGGCGCCGTCGTCTTCCAGCACGCCCTCCGGTAGCGGTGGGCCGTAGGTGGTGCCGCGGCGGATGAGTCGATGCATCCGTGCGTCGCCGATGATGGTGGAATCGCGGGGGTTGACGCGGCGGATGTGCGCACCGGCGGGGCACCGGTAGCCGCGGTCGTCGTTCTCCCGGTACAGGAAGTTGTTGACGCGGTGCGGATCGGCGGCCAGCTCCGGATCGTCGTGCTCCGGTACCAGCGTCAGCGGTGCTCCGCTCGGCCACCGCCCCACCATCTTCGCCGCCAGGAGAGCCTCCTGCTCGGCGCCGGAGCTGTTCGCGCGCAGATACCGGCGCCACGCCGCCACGTTGGTGTGGACCTTGCGCACGGCTGCGTAGGTCCCGTTGCGGGCCAGCACATCGGGCGTGGGCATGGGCGGCAGGCTGCCGGTTTCGTCGGGGTAGCCGAGGATGAACTCGCCGGCTTTGATGGGGGCTTCCTGCGGGTTGGAGCCGGGCAGCCCGACGCCCTCGATGTTCGGTTGGCTGATGCCGTCGCGGAAGCCGAATGTGGTGCGCCCGGTCGGGAGCTGGCGGACCTCCTGCTGCCAGATCACCTGGACACCGGGCGTGTTCTCGAAGGCGACGCGGGCCCGCTCCAGCTTCTCGCTCAGCTGCGCCGCATCGGAGGAAAGGGCGCTCAAGGCGATATGGACATCGCCCGTTCCGAACGGCGCCTCCCAGTGGGCCGGTCCGCTCTCGCCCACGTCGCCGATCAGTTCCGCCCGGGCGGCCATGCCCTCACGAAACGCTCGGGGAAAGCTGTCCAGTGACTCCTGGGGCACCCCCAGGGCCCTCAGCCCCTGGTAGGTGAACGCCACAGCCACCCAGGCATCCTGGCTTCGGTCCGTGCTGGGCAGGCCACCCGAGGTCACCGGAAGCAGCCGCTGCAGCAGGGCGCGCCCGGCGTGGCGGTCATCCACGCGCAGGAAGATGAATTTTCCCTCGTAGGGCACGGGCCGCGGGCGTAGGGCCCCGCTCTGGACGTCGTCGACCTCGACGCGCACGACGGCTGCGCTGCGGCTGTCCGCGGTGTTCATGATCGCTTGTGCCTCCACATCGGTCTCCGCCTGGGCAACCCAACAGCGGCCGACCCGCCCGCCGACGCGGCCCGCCGTCGGGCCGGTTCCGAGGGCCGGTTGTGTCCGGGTACTAGGCCGAGGCTTCCTCCAGCAGCTTCTGGAAGGCTGGTGTGGCCACCAGTTCTGCGTTTGCCGGGTTCTCCAGCGCCGTCCGGAACTCGGGGGTGTCCAGCACTTCCTGGAACGCGTTGTCCACGCGCTGGTCCTTGTAGATCTGCTGAACGGTCAGTTCGGGGTAGGCGCTGACGAAGACGCCTGCGGCCTCCTGGTGGTCGAGGAACCAGTCCTTCGCCCCTGGATCTTTGACGCCGGGGAACCCTTCGCTGTGTGAGAAGACCTTGTCGAAGCGGGCCCCGACCACCGTCTTGGCGAAGTCGTCGATGTAGGTCTCCCAGGGGCCGTCGAAGACGCTGGCGAACATGAACCTGGTGTCGTTGTCGAATATGACGTGCCGTGCGTCATGCAGCGTGCCGATCTGGCGCACCGCCGCATGGACCTTCTCGTCATCCGCGGCGTCGGCCATCGCGGCGAGATCCTCCCGCAACGCATCGACCTCGCCCGGCTTGATCTTGGTGAAAACGGTGAACTCGTTGCAGACGCCATCCGTCCTGCCCGGGTGCTCAGGGTGAGCCGGCTGTGTTGCACCTGTCGCATTCATCGCGAGGCTCTCCTGCCACGGATCGGTGTAAGGGTCGCCAAGCACCGGGATATGAGGCGCCATCGCCCCCACATCTGCAATCCTCCCTGCGGCCGAGCTGCTTCGCATCTCGGCCGCAGGGAGGTGCGGTCACCTGGGGTGTTATCTCAAGAAGCTCTGACTTTTGCGGGGTCGGCTGCCTGGTACGGCAGGGCCGACGCCGGGCTCCTCGTGTCCCGAGGAACTCCCGAGGACAGATCCGGCCAGGCGCAGGAAGATGGAATTCGGTGAGACGCGCCGAGTACGTCGTCATCACCGTTGCAGGGCAGCCACGTCCGCGCGTCCGGGAAGACAGTGTCGCCAGCCCATCGCACACCAACCCGTTGCGCCGCCCAGGCGGCCGGGTCACCCGCTTCCGCCGCGCCCCTGCTCCATCGGACCGCCACCCGGAGGCAACCATGGGCCACGTTCTCGGTGACGTGATGGGCTTTGCGGCCGCCGTCGCGGTCAGCCCGCTCCCGATCATTGCCATCATCCTCATACTCGCCACGCCTCGGGGACGTCTCAACGGAATCCTCTTCACCATCGGATGGATCCTGGGACTCTCGGCACTGGGCGCGGTGATGCTGGCGATCGCCTCCCCAGCAGGCGCTTCTGCCCACAATCACCCGGCCACCTGGGTGGGAGCCCTCAAGCTTGCTCTGGGAGTGTTCCTCGTTGTCCTCGGCGCCCGGCAATGGCACCGGCGCCCGAAGGATCCCTCGCAAGCTCAGCTGCCGAAGTGGATGAGTGCGATCGACCGCCTCGCTCCGGTCAAGGTCTTCGCCCTCGGACTGGCCTTGGCCGCCCTCAATGCCAAGAACGCCCCGCTGACCATCGCCGCAGGGGCCGCGATCGGCTCAGCCGGACTCCCAGTCGGGCAGCAGATCGCATCGCTGGCAATCTTCGTCCTGATCGCCACCCTCGGCCTGCTGGCCCCGTTGGGAGTCTTCCTTCTCGGGGGAGAGCGAGCCAAGATCACGCTCGGCAGCTGGAAGGAGTGGGCAGCTCAGCACAATGCCGCCGTGATGGCCGTCCTGTTCTTCGTTCTCGGGCTGAAGCTGCTCGGAGACGGCATCTCCATCCTCGTCTCCTGATGACAGCCGAGGAGTCGTGGGTGTCGGCTGTGAAGGATGGGCCGTCCGCTCGTTGCTGCGGGGTCACGGCTGTCACCGACGGCAGCCGACCGCTCAGCAGCCGGTCAGAGCATTGATCGTTTAGGCGGCCGCAGTTCACGGCCGTCCGTGATCAGTTGTGTGACATCAGTAGCTGACATCAACAGAGGTGTGTGGGCCGGTCGCATCGCGGCAGACTGGCAGCAGAGGGACCCTCGGGGTTCCTGCAGGGCCGAGGTAGCCCTACCGCCAGCACCCTTCCGGGCTGGAACGCTTGGGAGCCTTCCGAGCCGGCGGCGTCGGCTCGACCTCGGGGACCGGGGCCGGGCGGTGTTCGGCCACCTGGGATCTGTCGAGGAAGGCCAGTGGGAGTCTTGGCATGACCAACTCGCAGATCCCCGTCGTGGCGGCCATGGTGATCGGCCGGGAGTACAACGCGATCACCGGCATCGCACTCGGACTGGACCGCGGTAGCCGTCGCGGGGTCCGGGAGGGGCTGCGGGCGTTGACGGCCGGGTTTGCGCCGGCCATCGCGATCACCCTGAGGTTCGCCTTGCCGGCGCGCGGCGCCAGCAAGCAGTCCACGGCCTTCGAGCTTGTGCTACGACCCGTGCCCCACGTCATCGACACGCCGGACTTCTTCTCGGTCGCCGTCGCCGGGCCGGCCGCCCCCGTGCCAGCGCGCAGGGCTGGGGTCTCCCTCGCCCGACGAGCCGGAGCAGGAGCTCCGGCATACGCTGATCGAGGGGGTGCATTCGGGTGAATCGCACACCGGAAGGGGCGCCCCGATGGACGAGTACCCGCTGATCGAGAACCACGGACTGATCGGCGATCTGCAGACCGCGGCGCTGGTGACCACCGAGGGGGTGATCGACTGGTTCTGCTCCCCTCGGTTCGACTCGCCGAGTGTTTTCGGGGCGCTTCTGGACAAGGAGAAGGGCGGCCACTGCACGGTCAGGCCGGCCCACCGGACGCATTCGACCAAGCAGTTGTACCTGCCTGACACAGCGATCCTGGTGACCCGGTTCATGACCGAGGCGGGCGCCGGTGAGGTGATCGACTTCATGCCCGTGACCAGTACGACGGCCACGAACCGTCACCGCCTGGTCCGCCTGATCCGCTGTGTGCGCGGCACCATGACGTTCGATGTGGAAGTCGCCCCGCGCTTCGACTACGGGCGCAGCAAACACCAGTTGCACATCACCCCGCACGGAGCGGTCTTCGCCGCGGAGGACGGCACGGAACTCACCGTGCACCCCATCCGAGAGCCGGAGGACGAACAGGTCGCGGACCTTCTCACGGACCACGACGGCGACCTGAAGGTCTCGCTGACCCTGGAGGCCGGCCAGCAGCGCGGGCTGATTCTGGAGATGGGTGCCGAAGGACCGCCCAGGGAGGTCCGGCGCGACGAACACCAGCGGCTCTTCGAGGAGAAGGTGGCGTTCTGGCGCTCCTGGCTGACACAGTCGCGCTACACCGGGCGCTGGCGGGAGGTGGTGGAGCGTTCCGCGATCACGCTGAAGCTCATGACCTTCGCCCCCAGTGGCGCCGTGGTGGCCGCTCCCACGGCGGCTCTCCCGGAGCAACTGGGCGGTGAGCGCAACTGGGACTACCGTTTCACCTGGATCCGGGACGCCTCGTTCTCCGTGTACGCCCTGCTGGGACTGGGTTTCACGGAGGAGGCCAGGGCGTTCATCATCTGGCTGGGCGATCGGGTCAAGGAGCGGGCCGGAGGCGACGGGACCACGGGCCCGCTCAACATCATGTACAAGGTCGACGGCTCCTCCGATCTGAACGAGCAGATCCTCGATCACTGGGAAGGCTATGCGGGCTCCGCGCCGGTACGGATCGGCAACGGCGCCGCCAACCAGCTCCAACTGGACATCTACGGCGAGGCGCTGGACAGCATCTACTTCGCGCACCGGCACGGCTTCCAGGTCGCGCACGGGGGATGGACCTCGCTGCGGACGGACCTGGATTGGCTGGCCGACCACTGGGACCAGGCGGAGGAAGGCATCTGGGAGACCCGCGGCGGTCGCCAGGACTTCACGTACGGGCGGGTGATGTCGTGGGTGGCGTTCGACCGCGCTCTGCGCCTCGCCGAGGCATCGGGGTGGCCGTCCGCAGCCGGACGCTGGCAGGCCGAGCGGGACGCCGTCTACGAGCAGGTCATGGCCAAGGGGTGGAGCAAGGAACGGCAGGCGTTCGTCCAGCACTACGGCAGCGAGGTCCTGGACTCCTCGCTGCTGCGCATGGCGACGGTCGGGTTCCTCACACCCGGGGATCCGATGTGGGCGTCGACTCTGGACGCCATGGATCAGAAGCTGGTCAGCGACAGCCTGGTCTACCGGTACAACCCCGCTGCTTCGCCCGACGGTCTGCGCGGCTCGGAGGGCACCTTCTCCCTGTGCACGTTCATGTACGTCGACGCCCTGGCACGCGCGGGACGGACGGACAAGGCACGGCTGGTGTTCGAGAAGATGATGGGGTACGCCAACCATCTGGGTCTGTACTCCGAGGAGATCGACCCGACCGGCCGTCAGCTCGGCAACTTCCCCCAGGCCTTCACCCATCTCGCCCTCATCGACTCGGCCATCACATTGAACGAGGCCCTCGACCGGCGGTAGCCCGCAACCGGTTCGGCCTTCGTCACCGCGCCGCCGCGCCGCAGGTCGGCGTCGGTGAGGTTCTCCAGTTCGCCGTGGGTGCCCAGTCAGTACAGCTGAGCGTGTCTCCATGCAGCTGAGCGTGTCTCCATGGGGGACGAACAGCGCGATGACGGCGATGGCGGCGAGAGCCCACCGGGCCCCAGAGGCCGGAGGCTCAGCCGAGCCGCTCCAGCAGGTGGTCGCCGACGCGGAGGGCGTTCGCAATGGCCGTCAGGGACGGATTGACGGCACCGATGCTCGGGAAGAAGCTGGTGTCGACGACGTAGAGATTGTCCAGGTCGTGTGCCTTGCAGTTGACGTCCAGGGCCGAGGACGCCGGGTCGGTGCCGAAGCGCACGGTGCCGGCCTGGTGTGCGGTGGCGCCGATCGGCATGCCCTTGTGCAGGTAGATGCTGCGGGACAGCAGATGGTGCTCGTGCATGCCCAGATGGCCGAGGATGTGCTGCAGTTTGTGCCGCAGGTGCTGGAGTCCGGTGATGTTGTTGCTCTCGTCGAGGGTGAGCCGGATACGGCCGTCGTTCTCCAGGGTCACCCGGTTGTCCGGCTGTGGCAGGTCCTCGCCGCACAGCCAGAAGTCGACGGCGTGATGGGCCAGGACCTCGAACGGCATGTCCGGTGTCACCGCTCCGGCCCAGCGCGGGGCCTCGCCGTGGATCTGCTCGGCGTCCGACTTGCCGAGCATCTGGATCCCGCCGAGCGGGTACTCCCAGTCGTCCGCTCCCAGGTACCAGTCGTGCAGGGCGAGGGTCTTCTGGAACTGGGTGTCGTTGGGTTCCTTCGAAATGGCCATCAACGCAAGGTTGTTGTGACGCATGTAGTGCCGGCCGACCGTGTCCGAGCTGTTCGCCAGTCCGTGCGGATGCTGGTCGTTGGCCGAGGTGAGCAGCAGCGCGGCGGAGTTGACGGCCCCGCACGCCACGACCACGACGTCGGCCGAGAATCGGGCCTCCCGCTCGCCCGGGAGCTGGGCGACGACGGTGGTGACGCTGCGTCCGGTGGCGTCGGTCTCCAGCCTGGTAACCCGGGCGTTGGTGACCATCTCCACGTTCGGGTGGCGCAGGGCCGGCTCCACGCAGATCACCTGGGCGTCGGACTTGGCGCTGACCAGGCAGGGGAAGCCGTCCACGCGGTTGCAGCGGATGCAGACACTGGAGTGGGTGGCCCTCCCGTTCTCATCCTGGGTGAGGTTGACCCCGATCGGCAGGTGGAAGGGGTGCAGTCCCTGCTTCTCAAGGTCCAGGCTCAACTGCTCGATCCGCGGCTCGTGTTCGACCGGAGGGTGGGCGTACTGGGCACTGCACGGCCCTTCCCAGGGATCCTCGCCGTGCCGGCCGTGTACCAGGTAGAGGTGCTCCGCCTGGGTGTAGTACGGCTCCAGGTCGTCGTAACCGATGGGCCAGGCGGGCGAGATGCCGTCGTGGTGGCGGAGTTCGCCGAAGTCTTCGGGGCGCAGCCGGAACAGCGCCGCGCCGTAGAACTTGGTGTTCCCGCCGACGTAGTAGTTCACCTCGGGCGGGAACTCGTTGCCGTGCCGGTCCAGCCAGAACTCCGGGGCTCGGTACTTGGCCTTCACGAACACGGCCGTGGAGTCCCAGTTGTCGCGTTCGCGCGGTAGGTAGTCGCCGCGTTCGAGGATGAGTATCCGTTTGCCGGACGGGGCGAGGCGGTGAGCCAGGGTGCCGCCGCCGGCACCGGTGCCGATGACGATGACGTCGTACGGGTGCAGGGCGTCCATGGCAACCCCCGTCCTTGTTCGCGTGGACTGTGCCCGTTGCAGCTCCTCTTCTACGAACGTACGCGCCGTACGGGGGTGCGGCACCCGGAGTGGGCCCCGCACCGGTGCCGGATACCGGCACGGTCACAGAACGGCGATCGGGTTCACCGGAGAGCCGGTCGCGGCCGGTAGCCGCAGCGGGGCGACCACGCACAGGAAGTGCCAGCGTCCCTGCTGCTCGCACACCGGGACCAGCTCCTCGAAGTCCAGCCAGTCCAGCAGATGCAGCCCCATGGCGTTGACGGCCAGAACATGCACAGGAAACCCGACCTCGGCGACCGCGCTCGGCGCGGCGTCGCTGTTGCCGTCCGATCCCAGGACCGACACGCCCCGCTCCGCCAGAAAGTCCATCGCCGTCGGATGCAGGCCCGCCCGGGCCCGCGTCACGTCCCAGGGTCCGAGGGTACGGCGCCGCACGCGGTGCCCTACCCGCACGAAGAGCAGGTCACCCGGTCCGACCGTGGTCTCCTGGGCGGTCTCGGCTGCGACGAGGTCCTCGGCGGTCACCTGGTCGCCGGGATCGAGCCAGGGCACCCCGCGCAACCGCGGGAGATCCAGGAGGACACCGCGGCCGACGATGCCGTCACGCACCAGGTCGAGCGTGAGCACTCCGGCCCCGTCCGGTGTCACGGCGCTCGACGGGACGCCGCCGTACAGCTCGCCGTCGAAGATCACGTGGCACAGCGCGTCGAGGTGGCTGTCGACATCACTGTGCACGTTCATGGCGAACCGGTCGCGGGCGAACGCCAGCCCGGGTGCGCCGGCCTCCCGGTGCGTGGGAGCCGTCATCCGATGGGACGCGGGCTCCGGACTGTCCGGAGTGGACTGGGTTTCGACGGTCGCGGCCAACGACACGGTGCGCCCGCATCGGACCTCGGCAGCCGCCGCCACGACCCGGTCCGGCGTCAGCCGGTCCAGCGCGCCACGCGGTTCCGCCCCCTCGTCCTGTGCCCGGCACCGCAGCCGGCGGTACAGGTCACGGAAGGCCGCTTCGGAGAGGGGCCGCGCTGTCGAGGGACGGGAGGGTACAGGCGGATCCGAGGCCATCGGGAAACCTCCTACTCCTGTCGACGCTCCTTTCGACACCGAATCATCGGGACGGCCCGGCCACACGCGGGGCGCGGGCGGATTACGCCGATCGGCCGAGCGTGGTGGACAGCCCACTCGATGACCTGCGCCGACGGGTCCGTCCAGGTGCCATTCGAGGAAGCCCGGCTGGGAATTCTCACCTTGCGACACCTGCCAGATAACTGCCATTTATAGTGATTTAGGGCAATGCGTCTTTGCGTGACTACCTAAAGTGACGAGGTCCTCATGAGTCAACCTGCTGGTCGACCCGACAAAAGGCAGAGGGCGGAGGAAGCTCGTGCGGCATCGGGTTCGGACCCTCTTGGTGCCCCCGATCCCCTGGAGAGCGAGCTCAGTTCTGCCGA